>JBAXSU010000309.1:0-2340 GCA_037130535.1 Actinomycetota bacterium | reverse complement strand
GCGCAACCGTCGTGGTCGTCGTCGTCGTAGTCGTCGGCGCAACCGTCGTCGTCGTGGTCGTCGTCGTCGTAGTCGTCGGTGCAACCGTCGTTGTCGTTGTCGTCGGTGCAACCGTCGTGGTCGTAGTCGTCGTCGTGGTTGTAGTCGTCGTCGCGGTCGTCGTGGTCGTCGTGGTCGGCGGGGCGGGGGCGCTCACGAGGAAGGTCTGCTCCACCGGCGAGGCAGCGGCGTAGGTGGCATTTCCGGCCTGGCTGGCGCGCACGCTGCACGAGCCGGTGGCGACGATGGCGATCGACAACCCGCTCACCGTGCAGGTGTCGACGGTGAGCGATGCGAGCGACACCGTCAGGCCCGAACTCGCCGTGGCGTTGCTGGCCAGGTTGAACGACGACCCGCTGTAGGTCTGCGGCCCCGGGTCGGGGAAGGTGATCGTCTGCGACGTCTTGGTCGACACCGCGAAGGTCTGGCTCACCGGCGCCGCGGCGCCATACGTGGCATCACCGGCCTGGTTCGCGTCGATGGTGCACGACCCCGTGGCGACGGTGGTGATCGACAACCCACTCACGGTGCAGATGCCCGGTGTCAGTGAGGTGAGTGTGACCGGCAGCCCCGACGACGCTGTGGCACCCGACGCGAACGTGATGCCCGGCGCCCTCGCTCCAGGACTCGCGAAACTGACCGTCTGGTTCTGCGTCGACACGGCGAACGACAACGTGTAGGCGGCACTGCTGTCGACCAGCACGTCATTCACCCGGAAGGTAAATGAAGACGGTGAGGTGGTCGTGTAGCGCACTGTTCCCGTGTCGATCTGCGCAGTCGGTATGAGTTCGCCAGCCACCACCGCCTGCCATGCACCACCCACGAACCGCTCGAGGGTGCCCGCAGCCGGCAGGGTGACCACCCGCACGGCGTTGAACGGATTGCTGTCGGCATCGGCGAACGTGCCGAAGTCGGCGACCTCCAGCGTCGTCGGCACCCCGGCGACGACATTGCGCGAGTCGTCGGTGGAGGTGGGTGCTCGGTTGTAGGGGTTGTTCGCGGTCACCTTTGTGCACGAGCACCCCGCCCACGGATCAGGGATGAACAACACGGCGAACAGACCGGACGAGACGGAACTGGTGGTCCCGAACGACACACTGAAGGTGCTGAGCGTGTCGTAGACAACGGCAACTCGGTCCTCGGGCACGTTGTCACGAGAACCGAGCACGGTTGCTCGGAATCGTGCAACACCCGCGCTCGGCTGGCTCACCGCGATACCGGTCGCCGGGGCACTGGTGAGCGTGTAGGTCTGGAAGCCGGTGACGTCGGTGAACTGGTTGGTCGACATGCCGTCGAGGTCGAGCGACGCCACCGTGACATTGCGCAGCACCACCGGGATACCGGAACCCACCGTCGTGTACGAGCCGGCTTCGTAGAAGTCGAACCGGAACGTCGCTCTGCCATTCGCTGCCGAGGTGCTGAGGGTCGCCTGGAACGCGTCAGCCACGACGGTTCCGGCAATCGGTCCCGACCCCGCAGCCCCACCGGTCGACTCGTCGTAGGTGAGAACACTGGCTGCCGACAGGGTCGTCGTGACCACGGCGTCGACGGCGAGGCCGCCCACCGAGGTGACGTTGCGGTAGATCACCCGGTCGCCGTTGTTCCGACCGTTCGGGTTGGCGAAGCCGGTGAGCGGGTCGGTGGCGCTGTAGACGAACGTCACCGGAGTGGTGCTGACGTCGAGCGTGGCAGCACGCACGGTGGGCGGATCGCTGAACGAGACATAGGTGAAGGCCAGGCCGATCACTGCCACCAGCAGCACACCGAACGCAGGGCGCGGGCCGCGGGCCCGTCGTCGAGGTCGGCGTGCGCCCGGCGGACATATCTGGTCCGGCATGGTGTCGACCGTCCAGCGCGGCACCCGCCGGGGCAACGGTCAGCGGCCTACTTGTGGCAAATCACACGGATCGGGACAGACGTCCCGACGAACGGTTCCCGAGCACCTTGTAGGCCTCGAACCACAGCACGCCCAGCACGGCCGCCACCGCCGCCACCACCAGATCGAGCAGCCTCACCGGCCCGAGGCCGAACACGTGCCGCAACCCGGGCACACCGAGCAGCAGCGCGAGCAGACCCACGCCCAGGGCGACGATCCACTTCAGCGTCGGGTTGCGTCGCTCGACCACCAGTCGCCACACCGGCAGCCGCCACGAGCGGTTCACCACGATGAGCAGCAGGTTCGACAGCACGAGCGTGGCGAACGTGATCGACCGTACGGTTGCATCGTCGCGGTCGCCGAACACCGCCCACAGGAACACCCCCGCAACTGCGGCCAGCACCGACAGCCCCTGCAACACCGAC
>JBAXSU010000308.1:0-2404 GCA_037130535.1 Actinomycetota bacterium | reverse complement strand
GCCATGGCGTTCTTCGGCGACAAGTACGGCGACATCGTGCGCGTGCTCGAAGCAGGCAGTTCCATCGAGCTGTGCGGCGGCACCCATGTGCGCGCCACCGGCGACATCGGCATCATCAAGGTCGTGGCCGAGAGTTCCATCGGCTCGAACCTGCGCCGCATCGAAGCGGTCACCGGAACCCAGACCCTGTCGTTGCTGCAACGCGACGAGGTGCTCATCGCCGACGCAGCTCGACTGGTCGGCTCCACCAGCGAGTCGTTGGTCGACGGGGTGCAGCGCCGGATGGACGAGATCAAGGCGCTGCAGGACGAGGTGCGAGCGCTGCGCGGACAGCTGGCTGCTGGCCGGGCGGGCGAGCTGGCGGCGTCGGCGGTCGACGGCGCACTGGTCGAGCGGGTCGACGGCCTCGCCCCTGGCGACCTGCGCGATCTCGCCATCGCCGTGCGGCAGGCCGGCGTGAACATCGTGGTGCTCGGCGGGGTCTCGGCCACCGGCGGCGTGTCGCTCGTCGCCGCCGTTACTGCGGCATCGGGCCGGGTGGCCGGCGATCTCATCAAGGACGCGGCCAAGGCCGTGGGCGGTGGTGGTGGCGGCAAGGGCGACATCGCCACGGCGGGTGGCAAGAACCCCGAGGGCCTCGACGAGGCGCTGCGCATCGCCCGGGGTGCCATTGCCGGTTAGGCGAGCGCTCGGCATCGACCTCGGGTCGAAGCGCATCGGCGTGGCGGTCACCGACCGCTCGGGCACCATTGCCTCACCGCTGCTCGTCCTGCAGCGATCTGGTGACCGACGAGCCGACCACAAGCGCATTGCAGCACTGGTGGTCGAGGAGGAGGCCGATGTGCTGGTGGTGGGCCTTCCGTTGAACATGAACGGTACGTCGGGGCCGGCGGCGAATGCCGCGGTCGCCGAGGCCCGGGCGTTGGCTACCGTGGTCGGCGTGCCGGTCGAGACCTACGACGAACGCCGTACCACCAGCACCGCCGACGCGGCGTTGATGACGTTCAAGATGAAGGCCCAGGATCGTCGCCGCGTGGTCGACAAGGTCGCTGCCGCCGTGATGCTGCAGGCCTGGCTCGAAGCCGGGGGAGCGATGCGGTGAGCCTGCTCGAACGGCGCCGCGCCACGGTCGACGACTGGCACGACGACCCCTGGGACGTACCTGCCGCCGCAGAGGTGCAGGTGGTCGAGGTCACCCGGGCTTCGCGGCGGCCGTTCAAGTGGCTCGTTGCGCTGGTAGCGCTGGTGGCCGTGGGGTCGCTGCTGGCAGCCGGGTCGGTGGCGTGGTGGTACCTGCACCGCATCAACCCGAGCGGCGAGGCCAGTACGCCGGTGAACTTCAGCGTCGAGGCCGACGACACGCTCGAGACCATCAGCGTCCGTCTGCGCGAACAGGGGTTCATCGTCGACGACGCCGTGTTCCGGTGGTACGTCGAGCGGCAGGGCGGCCTCGAACTCACCCCCGGCTACTTCGCACTCCGTCCGCTCGACCACATGGGCAACATCATGCAGGCGCTCGCCACACCGCCCGAGCAGACCTTCACCTCGGTCACCTTCCCCGAGGGGTTCACCGTGACGAAGATGGCCAACCGTCTGGCCGACCGAATCCCGCGGCTGCTGGCCACCGACTTCCTCGCGGCCGCCAGCGACGGTTCGGTGCGCTCGGAGTTCCAACCCGAAGGTGTGACCAGCCTGGAGGGGCTGCTCTTCCCCGACACCTACCAGGTGTCGAACGGCGAGTCGGCCACCCAGGTGGCGGGCCGGATGGTGGCGATGATGGAGCGTGTCGGCCGCCAGGAAGACATCGTCGTGAACGGCTACATCCAGGGCCTCACGTCGTACCAGGTGCTCATCGTTGCCTCGATGGTCGAGCGCGAGGCGAAGGTGGAGGAGGACCGGGCCCTCATCGCACGCGTCATCCTCAATCGTCTGCGCCGCCAGATGCCGTTGCAGATCGACGCCACGCTGTACTACCAGCAAGACCCCGACCTGCCGTTCACCCAGTTGAAGGTGCTCGACACGCCCTACAACACCTACCTCTACAGCGGTCTACCGCCCACCCCCATCGCCAACCCGGGCCGAGCATCGATTCACGCTGTGTTGAACCCCGCCCCCAACCCGTCCGAGGGTGGGGCCTTGTGCGAGGGCGTGGCGAAGGACGACTGTCAATACCTGTACTACGTGCTTGCCGACGCCGACGGCCGGCACACGTTCGCCGTCACCCTCGAGCAGCACGAGGCCAACGTGGCCAAGGCGCTGGCGGACGGTTTGCTATGACTGTGCCGCCCATCACGGCCACCATCACGGCCACCACCATCACGGCCGGTACCACTGTGGCGGCGGTCATCGGCTCGCCGGTGCGCCACAGCCTGTCGCCGGCGCTGCACAACGCCGCCTTCGCGGC
>JBAXSU010000307.1:0-2422 GCA_037130535.1 Actinomycetota bacterium | reverse complement strand
CACCGTCGTCGACACACCAGCCACCGTCGTCGTCGCCGCCCGCACCGTCGTCGACACACCAGCCACCGTCGTCGTCGCACCCGCTGTGGTGGTCGTGGTGGCGCTCGTCGCGGCGTTCACCTGGAGATAGCCCACCAGGCTCGTGCCTGACGACACGCCGGCATTGTCGACGAGATCGGTGACGAGGCCGTACGAACCGGCAGGCAGCGATGCCCTGACCGTAAAGCGCCACTCGGTTGCCGACACCGCGGTGGCGGCGCCGAGGGCCACCACCGGAAGGCTGCCATCGACGCCGGAGACGGCGTTCGTGGTGCCAGCCGTCGTGGTGAGTTCGACGGCAAGGCCCTCGACTGCATAGATCGCACCGCTGTCGAGGGTGACCAGGCTCAGGCGTGCGCCGGTGACACCCGCCGGCAACGAGGCCGCCGAGACACGCACGCCCACCGTGCTCGCCGTGTTGGCCCGCATCGCGTCGACGCCTTCGTACACCACCTGGGGAACGGTTGGTGGCGCCACAGGTGGTGCCGCGCCGACGGCCGACGCAACATCGAGCATGGGTGCACCCCAACCGAGCGCCCGCGCCGAACCGACCAAGGTGGTCCGCAGGGCGGCTGGAGTGAGGGTGGGGTCGTGCGACAGCACGACGGCGGCACCGCCCGCCACCATCGGCGTGGCCATCGAGGTGCCCGACTTGTAGCCGTAGCCACCCGTACCGATGGTCGACATCAGGTAGCTACCCGGCGCGTACAGGTTCACCGGCGTGCCGTAGTTGCTGAACGACGACCGCTCGTCGGTATTGGTGGTGGAGCCCACTGCGATGACACCGGGGTAGAACAACGAAAAGGCGGCAGGGAAGACGTACGACGACGAGATGTCGGCGCCCGAGTTACCAGCTGCCGCCACGACGAGCACACCGCGGTCGACGGCGTACTGCACTGCCATCTCGAGCACCGCGGCCGCCGAGCGAGTCGTACCCACCGCTGTGCCGAAGCTCATGTTGATGATGTCGGCACCGTTGTCGACCGCGTACTGCACGGCACCGAGCGCTGCCGACGACGGAATGCCGCCGCTCGGTGAGACGCTGGCCTTCACCGCCATCACCTTCGCCCCCGGGGCGACACCCACCACGCCTACCCCGTTGAGGCCCGCCGCGATGATGCCCGCCACATGGGTGCCGTGGTCGTACGAGGAGGACGCGGCATCGAAGCTCGGATCGGCATCGTTCATGCCGAAGTCCCACCCGCCGCAGTCGTCGACGAAGGTGTTGCCGTCGTCGTCGACACCGTTGCCGCAGGTCTCGTCGACGTTCACCCAGCGCTGGCCGGCGAGGTCGGGATGCGATGCCGAGATGCCGGTGTCGACCACGGCCACCACCACACCCGTGCCCGTGGCGGTGCCCCAGGCGGGCACCACGTTGGCGTCGGCACCCGCGATACCGGTGAGACCGGCGCTCTGGCTGGGGCCCCCGTTGTTCGACAACGCCCACTGCTGGCCCTGGCTCGGGTCGTCCATCGGGCTCAGCATCAAGTCGTCGACGACGTCGACCACACCTGGAACGCTCAGCAGCGCATCGCGATCGCCGGCAGTGGCCACGGCGAAGGTGCCCGGCGCCACGACGTTCACGCGCTGCACGCCCTCGACTGCCCGCAACTGCTCGGCCACACGTTCGTCCGGCTCTGGGTCGTCCGGCGCCGGCTGGTCAGGCACTGGCTGGTCCGGTACGGGTTCGTCGCGCTGGTCGCGTGTCACCACCACATGGTCGAACCCGTCGGTCCACTCCGCCTGCACCGTGAGGGCGTCGGCGACGGGCATGTCGACGGAGGGCGACGCCACCGGCGACGCGGCAGCCAACGCACCCACGACGGTGACGGCCACGAGCGCGGCCGCGCCGACGAGGCCGAGTCGGTGCTCGGCGTGCAACCTCGTTGGGCGTCGCTGTTCCATGGTGTCCATCGGCCTCGCCGCGCTCGGTCGAGGCGACCGGCTACGCGCCGACTCACCGTCCGGAAAACCCCTGATCACGCACGACGGCAGGTTGGCTGCAGCGGTCGATCAGTCGCCTGCACGCTCACCTCACATCGACGTGGTGGAGCACGACGCGGTCGAACAACCGCTCGTCGGCCAACTGGCGGTCGCCAGGCGAGCCAGCGCACCACTGCCCGACGGAGGCCGCAACGACAACGAGCCACGGGCGACCGGCGGCACGGTGGTGCCAGGGGCGGTCGTCGCCGGCGACGTCGTCCCGGGCGCAGCAGTCGTCCCAGGTGCCGCGGTCGTACCGGGTGCGGCCGTGTTCCCCGGAGCCGCGGTCGTACCCGGTGCAGCAGTCGTGCCCGGCCCGGCGGGCGCCGTCGTGATCGGCGATGTCGTAGGCGCCGTGGTACCGGGTGCAGCCGTCACCGGCACGTTCGTCACCGGCACG
>JBAXSU010000306.1:0-2477 GCA_037130535.1 Actinomycetota bacterium | reverse complement strand
AGCTACACCACGCTCGGGATCACCATCCACTACACCCGGGCCGCGCAGATCGACGGGCAACGCCTCGTCGGCACAGGAGCCATCGTCCACGCCGGACGACGCACCGCAACCGCCGAAGGCCGCGTCATCGACGAGAACGGCAAGCTCATCGCCCATGGCACCACGACCTGCCTCATCCTCGGTGGCTAGTACATCGATTCCCGTGTTGCCCCGTCCGGCACACCGACCACCGATCGGAGCGTTCCTTGCCTGAGCCCGCGACCATCCCGAGACTGGTGGCACTCGACGTCGACGGCACACTCCTCGATGCGAATCACCGGGTCTCCGACCGTACGGCTCGGGCCATCACCGAGGTACGGCGGCGAAACATCGTCGTCGCCATCGCGACAGGTCGACCTGTTGAACTGATCGGCGCCCCGGGCGATCACGCCGACTGGATCATCGGCAGCAACGGGGCGACGGTCGTCCATGCCGAGACGCGACGCGTGATCCTCGATCTGACCGTCTCCGTGGAAGAAGCGCGATCGCTGGCTGCGCTGATCCGCGCGGCTGTCGCCGGAGTCGGCTTCAGCGTCATCTCCGAGCACGATGCCGTACACGAAGCAGGCTTCGAGCGCATCGTTCCATCCGGCGTGGCAGCCGGCCGACTCGTCGCCGACGCACTTGCGCACGACGGTGTCGCAGGCGAACGTGTGCGTGCCTGGGCGGCGTTCCACGCGGCGTTGAGCATCGACGAGCTGGCGGCCCGCATCGACGCAGTCGTCGGCCCCCGACTGGTGGCTCGCTCACTCGGCTTCGGTGCAGCCGAGATCACCGAGCCCAGCATCACCAAGGCGACAGCGCTCCAGTCACTGGTCGATCACCTGGGTTTCGGTGCCGAATCGGTGTGGGCCTTCGGAGATGGCGCCAACGATCACGAAATGCTCGAGTGGGCAGGCAGGGGCCATGCGATGGGCAACGCCGACCCGCTCACGAAAGCGAAGGCCGACCTCGTGATCGGCAGCAATCTCGAACACGGTGTCGCTCTTGCATTGGAAGCGCTCGTCGGCTCGCTGTAGCGCACCTACTCGCGTACAGTGCCGCCCGGCTGCGAACGACTGCGGCCGGCCAGCCGGGCAGAACTACTCGATCCGCATACCGGAGATGGCTCGGGCGATCACCAGCTGCTGGATCTCCGACGTCCCTTCGAAGATCGTGTGGATCTTCGCGTCGCGGTGCCAACGCTCGACCGGGTACTCGCGGGTGTAGCCGTAGCCGCCCAGGATCTGGATGGCGTCTTCGGTCACGCGCACGGCCACTTCGCTGGCCTTGTACTTGCTCATCGAGCCCTCACCGTTCTTGAAGCCGCCGTTACGGGCCAGCCACGCAGCGCGCCAGATGAGCAGACGGGAGGCATCGATCTCGGTGGCCATGTTGGCGAGCTTGAAGGCGATGGCCTGGTGCTGGATGATCGGCTTGCCGAAGGTGTGCCGCTCCTTCGCGTACTGCAGCGCGTACTCGTACGCAGCGCGGGCGATGCCGAGAGCCTGCGCGCCCACGGTGGGGCGGGTGGCCTCGAACGTGGCCATGGCAGGCTGCTTCTCGCCGCTGTGGCCCATCTCGCGGGCACGGGCCAACTTGGCGTCGAGCTTCTCCTTGCCACCCAGCAGGCAGCGGCCCGGCACGCGCACGTCGTCGAGCACCACCTCGGCGGTGTGGCTCGCGCGGATGCCGTGCTTCAGATACTTCTGTCCCTGGCTGAGGCCCTTGGTGCCGGGCGGCACGATGAAGCTGGCCTGGCCACGACCCTTCAGGGCCGGGTCGACGGCGGCCACCACCACGTGCACATCGGCGATGCCACCGTTGGTGATCCACGCCTTGGTGCCGTTCAGCACCCACTCGTCGTTGGCCTCGTCGTACACGGCGCGGGTGCGCAGGCTGCTCACGTCGCTGCCGGCATCGGGCTCGCTCACGCAGAACGCACCGAGCTGCACCGTGTTCGCATCGCCGTAGCACTGCGGCACCCACTCCATCACCTGTTCGGGTGTGCCGTTGCCGCTGATGCCGGCGGCGGCGAGCGCCGAACCCATGATGGCCATGCCGATGCCGGCATCACCCCAGAACAGCTCCTCCACCACCACCGGCAACGTCAGCGCCGTCTGGTCGCCGAAGGCGTTCATCAAGAACTCCCAGCCGTACAGGCCGATCTTGGCAGCTTCCTGCACCACGGGGAACGGGAACTCCTCGCGCTCGTCCCACTCGTGGGCCGCGGGACGAATGACGTCCTCCGCGAAATCGTGCACCCACTTCTGGATCTGGAGTTGGTCTTCGTTGAGCGAGAAGTCAGCCATGTGGGAGAAGTTACCCGTCGGTAACCACTTTGGCAACGCCGACGCACCGGACTGCGGGATGGCAGAGTGGGCGGCGACGAGGGGGCGTCATGCGGCGAGGGACAGTACTGGGAATGGCGATCGCACTGGTCGCCACGGCGGCGTGCA
>JBAXSU010000305.1:0-2502 GCA_037130535.1 Actinomycetota bacterium | reverse complement strand
CCGTCGATGGCCAGCGTGGCGTGGAACGCCTCGGCCACGCCCACGGCGTCCTGACCGGTCATCGCGTCGATGACGAGGAAGGTGTAGTTCGGCTGGATGGTGGCGCTGATCTGGCGCACCTGCTCCATCATCTCGGCGTCGATCGACAGACGACCGGCGGTGTCGACGATGAGGACGTCCTTGCCCAGGCGACGAGCTTCTTCGAGGCCGCGGCGGGCCGTCGACACGGGGTCGCCGGGCTCGCTGAACACCGGGACGTCGATCTGGCGGCCGAGTGTGCGCAACTGCTCGACGGCGGCGGGGCGCTGCAGGTCGGCACCGACCATGAGCGGCTGACGGCCCTGGCTCTTGAACCAACGCGCCAACTTGGCCGAGTTGGTGGTCTTGCCCGAGCCCTGCAGACCGGCCATGAGCACCACGGTGGGCGGACGGCTCGCGTACTGGATCTTCAGCGTCTCGCCACCGAGCATCGCGGTGAGCTCGGCGTTGACGATCTTGATGACCTGCTGGCCCGGATCGAGCGCGTCGCTGACCGTGGCACCGATGGCCTGCTCACGGATGCGGGCGGTGACGTTGCGAACGACCCCGACGTTGACGTCGGCCTCGAGCAACGCCGTGCGGATCTCTTTCAGCATCTCGTCGACATCGGCTTCGGTGAGGCGGCCCTTGCCGCGCAACCGCTTGACGATGCCTTCGAGGCGGGATGACAGCGAATCGAACATGCGGGAACCAACGCTACCTGCGTCACCGGAGGGCAGACGCGTCACCGGCCCGACCCCTTGGGGGTCGGGCCGGCTCGTCAGTGAACTGGTGTCGGCGTGCTCGCCGTCCGAGGCAGGGTCAGCCGATGGAGTCGACGCCCGAGACCGAGCCAGCGGTGACGGCGACGTTCACCCGAGTGGGCGAATAGTCGTCGGTGAGCATCTGGCCCTCGCCGTCGAGCGTCGACACCCGCAGCGTCCAACCGTTGCCCTCGGCGACCTTCGTGGCTTCGTCGACCGACAGACCCACCAGGGCCGTCGCCGCGGCGGCGGAGTCGACCGGCTGCGGCAGATCGGTGACCGGCGTCGTGTCGACGGGGGTGGTGTCGACCGGGGCGGTGACGTCGGTGCCCGGCACGGTGTCGACCGGCGTGGTGTCGACCGGAGTCGGCTCGGGCTGGGCGATGTACTGGTCGTCGACCGCGATGACGGTGTACTCGCCACCATCGGTGCTGGTGAACGTGTACGCAGGGAGCAGCCACACGGTGCCGTCGTCGGCCCAGACCATGGTGACGTCGAGGCGAACACCGCTGACGCGCACCGTGATGGGCACGGCGGGCGGCATGGTGCCGGGCTCGATGACGCAGTCGGCGGCCGGATCGCACACCGGGACGGGGGCGACCGCCGCACCACCGGCACCCACCGCGACGCTGTCGGTGCTGCCGCCACCGGGGGCGATGCCGTTGGCGACGGCCTTGGTGGCGACGTCGGAGGCCACGCCGCGGAGCACGCCACCGCCGCCGTAGGCCATCCACATGCCGGCCTGGTCGTTGAGACGAGCGAGGCCTTCCTCAGGGGTGACGAGCGGGTACTCGTCGGACGCCTGCGGTGCGGCCAGCGACCCGGACGCCCACTGCAGCACGCCTTCGCCGCCGTAGCCGAGGTTGATCTGCAACGGGCTGCGGTGGCCGTCGAGCAGCAGCCAGGCGGTGACGCTGGCGCTGTAGTCGTCGGCGTAGGTGGTGAACTCGTACTGCGACGGGTCGAGGCCGAGCGAGGTGAGGAACTGCTTGGCCTTCACCGTGGCGGCGGCCTTGTCGGGCACGTTGGCCGGCGGAGCGGGCACCTCGCAGGGTGCCGGCACCGGGTCGACGACCACGGAGTCGGGCGGGGCGACGGCGGTGTCGGGGGCCACCGCATCGGTGCCGCTGGTGGCGCCGGCCGGATTGAGCGTCTCGGAACCGGCGCTCGTGCGTCCGACGGTGCCGTCGGCGATGGCGCATCCGCCCGAGGTGGCGGTGGCGGGGGCCGGGCTGAACCACCAGCTGAGCAGACCGTCGTTGGCGACGGTGAGCGAGGCGGTGCTGTAGTCGGCGGCGCCGACCATCCAGCCACCGCCCTGATCGGCGGGAAGCTGACGCACGTCGCCCTCGACGCCCAGCAGTGCAGCGATCTTGGCGACCACGGCCGCGTCGACCTTCGTGCCGGCCGGCAACGTCCACGACTTCCCGGTGGTACCGAGTTCGGGGTAACTGCCGTCGAACACGTAGGTGATGTCCTGCATCACCATCATCTTGTCGCTGGCCGCGCCCTCGACGTTGGCGGCGGCACTGCGGGTTCCGCCCGCACCGAGATGGATGACGGTGGGCGCCTTCGCGCTGGTGACGGTGGAGCCACTCTCACCGCAGGCGCTGAGCCCGAGAACGGCGATGGTGGCGATCAGAGCGAAGCGACGTGAGCGCAACATGACGGTGTTCCTTCCTTGGTCCCCAAAGGGAAGTGGTAGTGCAGGGGTTGTGAA
>JBAXSU010000304.1:0-2509 GCA_037130535.1 Actinomycetota bacterium | reverse complement strand
GGGCGGCGGGGCGGGGGCGACCGGTGTGGCACCGGGGGGCAGCAGCAGCGTGTCGCCGGGGCGCAGCACGGCGTCGAGTGTGATGCCGTTCAGCTTCAAGATGGCGCCGTACTTCAGGCCGTATCGGGCTGCGATGCCCAACAGGCCGTCGCCCGATTGCACCGTGTAGCTCACCGGCCGTTGCGCCGCCGGGGCCACCGAGATGGATGTGGCCGGGGTTGCGGGCGCGGCCTTCGTCGAGAGCTTCGTGGTTGGCACCTTCAACACGTCGCCCGGGTACAGCGGGCTGGTGGGGCTGAGTTGGTTCACCGTCAGCAGGTCGCGGAAACCGACGTTCAGCTTCTTGGCGATGCCGAGCAGGTAGTCGCCGGGCTGCACCGTGTACTCGGTGGGGGCCGTCCGGCTGGCGAGCACTCCGTTCGCTGCCTGCACAGGGGCAGCAACAGGAAGGAGGAAGCACAGGGCAGACGCAGCTGTCGCACACAGCGTGATTCGGCGCATGGAGATCTATCGGCCGCGACCCGCGCGAACTTGAATGTTTCTTGACCGGATCAGTTGTCGAGGTCGGGGCGGCCCGAGCCGGTGAGGGTGAGGACGCCCTCGACGAACATCGGCGAGCCCGACAGATCGACAGTTCGTTCGTCGAACGCGCGACTCGTTTCGTAGGTGGACGCTCCGGCGGCGTGCATGTCGGCAGCAAGTGCAGCCTCGGTGGCGGTGGTGGCGGCAGCCAGGGCGGTGTCGAGCGAGGTGTGCATCGACGGGGTGGGGCCGGCGTGCACCAGGAACTGGCCGATCTGCGGTGCGCTGATGGTGCACGTGCGGGTGATGCGCACCCGTCCCACCACCGCCCCGACGGCGTTGGCCACCCCCGCATGGCCCGGCACCACGGCCTCGGTGCCCAGCAGATGGGCGACGGCCGGGTAGTAGGCGTGGGCCGAGGCGCCGAGCGCCACCAGGGGCAGGTCGAGACCGATGTCGACCCGTACCGCGGTGAAACGGCGATCGAGCGCGGCCTGCACCAGGGCCGTGCCCACCGTGCCTGCTGGCTGCCCGTCGTACTGGAACGCTGCCGCCAGTACGGCTTCGGCCGAGCGGCGCACCAGTGTGTCGATGGTGAGGCGGGCGACACCGGCGGCGTCGTGGGCGATGGGTCGGCCGAGCCGGTCGCGGCGGCGGGCGAACACGGTGGCGGCCAACTCGGCGACGCGCGGGTCGAACGTGCGCTGGATGCCCAATACATGGCTGGCGTCAGTGGGTGTGAAACCTGCCAGGCGCAGCACACCGCGGCGCACCAGTCGGTCGACGGCGCGCTGCGCCGTGGCGTTGATGACGATGCCGGTGGCCGGGGCGATATGCCCGTCCATCGCGTCGAGCACCTTGCGCTCAGCCGGCTCGAGACCGTTCGGCCAGGTGTCGGGCGGGCTGGCCAGCAGCACCATGCCGTCGGTGTCGGCCGTGGTGTCGGCGGCGATCTGCCGTTCGAGCATCGCTGTCAGCCAGTCGTGTTCGCTGGCGGCCAGGCTGCACAGTGGCACGACGCGGCGGGGACCGATGATCAGCACCGGGCCGGCAGCGCGATCGTCGTGGCGCACCTCGCTGTCGCCGCCGAGTCCGTGGGTGAACATGGCCACCGCGGCCACCATCGTCTGGTGCCCGCCCACCGTGGCACCCTCCTGGCTCACGGTCGGCGCGCCGGCGCGCAACACGGCGATGTCGGTGGTGGTGCCTCCGATGTCGGAGATGATGGCGTCGTCGAGGCGGGTGAGATGGGCGGCACCCACCAGGCTGGCGGCCGGCCCCGACAGGATGGTCTCGATCGGGCGCTCGCTCACGAAGGCCGCCGACACCAGCGAGCCGTCGCCGCGTACCACCATCACGGGGGCGTGGATGCCCCGCTCGACCAACGTGCGTTCGGTGGTGGCGACGAGGTCGTGGATGATGGGGACGAGGCGGGCGTTCAGCACCGCCGTGACGGCACGTTTGGGGCCGTTCAGCTTCGCTGACAGCTGATGGCTGCAGCTGACGGGCTTGCCCGTGCGGGCGCGAACCAACGCTGCCGCAGCCAGCTCGTGCTCGGGGTTGCGTACGCTGAACTGAGCCGTCACGGCGAAGCCGTCGACCCGGTCGGCCACCTCGTCGAGCCACGCACCGAGTGCGTCGAGGTCGAGCGGTGCGTTGGGCGAGCCGTGCGAGTCGTGGCCGCCCGCCAGGAACACGGCCGGATCGCCGGCCAGCGCTTCGGCCAAGCCGGCCCGTTCCAGCACCGCTTCGTCGAACCCGACGATGACCGCGCCCACCGGGCGGCCGCGACCCTCGACCAGGGCATTCGTGGCCAGCGTGGTCGACAGCGATACGAGCTCGATGCGTTCCGGTTCCACACCCGCCTCGTGGAGCACGGCGTCGATGGCTCCGAGGATGCCGATGGCCAGGTCGTGATGGGTGGTGGGCGATTTTGCCGTGGCCACCACCGTGGAGGTGGCCTCGTCGTACACCACCGCGTCGGTGA
>JBAXSU010000303.1:0-2538 GCA_037130535.1 Actinomycetota bacterium | reverse complement strand
GGTGGATGAGCGCCTCGCCCCGGCTGGTCACCCGGCCCGCAACCTGGGCCTGCTCGACGTGCTGCCCGTACCGTCGCGCAACCTGCACGCGATGCCGGTGAATGCCGCCGAGGTGCGCCGCGCGGCTCGGCGGTATGACGCCGCGCTGCCGGACCGGCTCGACGTGGTACATCTCGGCCTCGGTGCCGATGGCCACACGGCGTCGTGGCCTCCGGGCGACCCGGTGGTCGACTCGGCTGCCAGTGTCGACCTGTGCAGCGAGTACGCCGGATGGGTGCGGATGACCCTCACCCCGCGTGCGGTGAACGCAGGGCGCTCGCGGGTGGTGCTGGCCGTCGGGGACGACAAGGCGCCTGCACTCGAGGCGTGGCTGAGCGGCAGCCGCGAGGTGCCGGTGGCGCGGGTGCGCCGCGGTGGCACGGTGGTGGTGGTCGACCGGGCTGCCGCCACCGACGCGGTGATGGCGGCCGCCTCGCAACGGCGCCGGTAGCGTCGGCCACGATGGACAGCCCCACTCCTCCCACGCCGCTCGATTCAGCGTGGCAGCGTCTGCTCGCCACGCCCGCTCCCGCTCCGCTGCGAACGCTGTTCGCCACCGACCCGGGTCGAGCCGAGCGGTACAGGGTGCAGGTGGGCGATCTGCACATCGACTGGTCGAAGCATCTCGTCGACGACACAGTGGTCGACGCGCTGATGGCACTCGTGGGGGCGAGCGATCTACACGCCCGTCGTGCCGCGATGTTCGCCGGCGACGCCATCAACACCACCGAGCAGCGCGCCGTGCTGCACACGGCGTTGCGCGCGCCGCGAGACGCCGTCGTCGACGTCGGTGGCGAGAACGTCGTGCCCGAGGTGCACGCGGTGCTGGCCGCCATGGCCCGGTTCGCCGAGTCGGTTCGCGACGGCTCGTGGCGCGGTGCCACCGGCCGCGCCATCGAGACGGTGGTGAACATCGGCATCGGTGGCAGCGACCTCGGCCCGGCGATGGCGTACCTCGCCACCCGGGCGTTCGGACGCGCCGATCTGCAGTGCCGGTTCGTCAGCAACGTCGACGGTGCCGACCTGTCCGACAACCTCGCCGGCCTCGACCCAGCCACCACATTGTTCGTCGTCAGCTCGAAGACCTTCACCACCATCGAGACCATCACCAACGCCACGGCCGCCCGCCGGTGGCTGGTCGACGCGCTGGGCCCCGACGCGGTGTCGCGCCACTTCGTCGCTGTCAGCACCAACGCCGCAGCGGTGGCGGCATTCGGTATCGACACCGCCAACATGTTCGGCTTCTGGGACTGGGTGGGCGGCCGTTACTCGGTCGACTCGGCCATCGGGCTGTCGCTGATGGTGGCCATCGGCCCCGACGCGTTCGGCGAGTTCCTCCACGGCTTCCACATCGTCGACGAGCACTTCCGCAGCACACCCGACCGGCACAACGCGCCGGTGCTGATGGCTGCGCTGGGCATCTGGTACCACAACGTGCTCGGCGCCGAGAGCAAGGCCGTACTGCCCTATGCGCACGAACTGCGCCGCTTCCCGGCCTACCTGCAGCAACTCGACATGGAGTCGAACGGCAAGAGCGTGCGCCTCGACGGGTCGCCCGTTCCTCGATCGACCGGGCCAATCGTGTGGGGCGAGCCGGGCACCAACGGCCAGCACGCCTTCTACCAACTGCTCCACCAGGGCACCCACCTGGTGCCGGTCGACTTCATCGGTTTCGCCCAGCCCAACCATCCGCTCACCGACCAGCACGATCTGCTGATGGCCAACCTGTTCGCGCAGGGCGAGGCGCTGGCGTTCGGCAAGACGCTCGACGAAGTGAGGGCCGAGGGCATCGCGCCACACCAGCAGGCGCACCGGGTGTTTCCCGGCAACCGGCCCAGCACCACCATCGTCGCCGAGCGCCTCACGCCGTCGGTGCTCGGGCAGCTCATCGCCCTCTACGAGCACATCGTGTTCGTGCAGGGCTGCATCTGGCAGATCAACAGCTTCGACCAGTGGGGCGTGGAACTGGGTAAGGCCCTGGCCAACCGCATCACCCCCGAACTCGTGGGCGACGCGGCACCGCAGCACGACACGTCGACCAACGCCCTCATCGCCTGGTACCGCGCCAACCGGATGTCGTAGGCGCACGTTTCTCCGCGGAGAAATCGGCGCGCCGGGCTGCCGTGGCTAGCGGGCGACGACCATGCCGGTGTTGGCCCACACGGCGCTCATCGAGGCGCCACTGGTGACGCCGGCGTCGACCACCAGGGCCTGGCCCGTGACATAACTGCCCGCGTCGGACAGGAAGTACAGCACCGCCTCGGCGATGTCGTCGGGCAGGCCCGAGCGACCGAGGGGCGACTGGCGGGCGATGCGGCGCGTGGCCGTGTCGATGTCGTCGGGGTCGCCGGCGATGACGTGCGCGGTCATGCCGGTGGGGATGCTGCCGGGGGCGACGGCGTTCACCCGGATGCCGTGGGTGGCCAGTTCCGACGCGGCCGAACGGGCGAGGCCGATGACGCCGGTCTTGGCGACGCTGTAGGCGTGGGGGCCGAGGCC
>JBAXSU010000302.1:0-2538 GCA_037130535.1 Actinomycetota bacterium | reverse complement strand
TCTCCATCCAGTGCTGGCCCATGGCGCAACCGCCGTAGGGGGCCAGGTACTTGAAGGGGGCCGGGTCGCTGGCCGGGGCGGCCACGATGACGGTGTACTCGAGAGCGCCGTACTGGCGCAGGGTCTCGACCGTCTGAGCGATGGTCGAACCCTTCTGGCCGATGGCGACGTAGATGCACTTCACGCCGAGGCCGCGCTGGTTGATGATGGCGTCGATGGCGACGGTGGTCTTGCCGGTCTTGCGGTCGCCGATGATGAGCTGGCGCTGGCCACGACCGATGGGGGTCATCGCGTCGATGGCCTTGATACCGGTCTGCAGCGGCTCGTGCACGGGCTTGCGACCCATGATGCCGGGGGCCTGGATCTCGACTCGGCGGGCGATGCCGCCGACGATGTCGCCCTTGCCGTCGATCGGCTGACCGAGGGCGTTCACCACTCGGCCGAGCATCGCGTCGCCCACGGGCACCGAGAGGATGCGGCCGGTGGCCTTCACGGTCTGGCCCTCTTCGATGTGGAAGCCGTCGCCGAGCACCACGGCGCCGATCGACTCCTCGTCGAGGTTCAGCGCCAGACCCAGCGTGCCGTCTTCGAATTCGACGATCTCGTTCACCGCGCAGTCGGGCAGGCCGCTGACACGTGCGATGCCGTCGCCGACTTCGGTGACGCGGCCGACCGTGCGGGCCTCGAGCGAGGGCTCGAAGCCCTCGAGGTTGTTCTTCAGCGCAGCTGCGATGTCGCTGGCGCTCAGGGTGAGTTCTGCCATGGTGTTCTCGTGTCTCCTACAGGCGGGACTTCAGCTGGTCGATGCGGGTGCGGACGCTGCCGTCGATGACGGTGTCGCCCACGGTGGCCACAATGCCGCCCAGAACGGACGGGTCGACCACGACTTTGAGGTTGAGCTGCTTGCCGGTGGCATTGGTGAGCGCTGCCGACAGGCGGGTCTGCTGCTCGTCGGTGAGCGCCACCGCGGTGCGCACTTCGGCGACCTCGAGGTGCTTGGCCGACGAGGCGCGGGCCACGAGCTGATCGATGATGGCCGGCAGATCGCGGCCACGGCCCGAGCCCACCACCATCGACACGAGCTGTGTCGTCGTGGTGGTGGCCTTGCCACCGAGCAGGTCTTCGATGATGGCCTGACGCTTGGCGACGGGGATCTGCTCGTCGGTGAGGGCCGTGCGCAGGGCGTCGCTCGACTCGAAGCTGCGGGCGAACCGGAACAGCTCGTCCTCCACCTCGTCGATCGTGCCTTCGGCCGCGGCCACCTCGAACAGTGCCCGTGCGTATCCGTCGATGCGAGGGTCGCTCATGATCCGACTCCGACTCGTGCGATGAAGCCCTCGATGAGCTCTTGATGCGTGCTGTCGTCGAGCGAACCGCGCACCACATGGTCGACAGCGGCACTCGACAAACGGGCGATCTCGCCACGCAGTTCGTCGGTGCTGCGGCCGCGGGCGGCGGCGATGTCGGCCGCTGCCTTGGTCTGCAGGTCGGCGACCTCTGACTCGATGCGAGCCCGGCCATCGGCCAGCACGGCGGCAGCCTGTGCGTCGGCGTCGGCCAGGAGGCGAGCACGCTCGGACTCGATGTCGCCGAGCGCCTGACGGATGTGGGCCACCTCGGTGGTGGCTGCCGACTCGGCCGCATCGGCGTCGTCGAGTTCTTTCTGGATGCGCGCCGTGCGAGCGTCGAGCGCCTTCTTCATCTGCGGCCACGCGAACTTGTACAGCGCGAAGAAGATGATGAGCGATGCCAGGCCGCCGTAGATGAGCTCGGCGGTCTCGGGCAGGATCGGGCTGCTGGTGACGCACTCGCCGTTGGCGTCGATGCCGCACTCGCCCATCGGGCGGATGATGACTCCCAGAACATTCATCGTGCCATCACCTCACTGACGACTCGGCTCACCACGGTGGCGTCGGGACGACGACCGGTGGCGAGTTCGCCTGCCCGAGCGGCCACATCGGCCACTGCAGAGTGGATCTGATCGCGCACCGCTGCCTTGGCCGCCTCGTTCTCGGCGGTTGCGGCTGCCCGCTGCTCGCTGAGCACGGCGTTGAGCGCCGAGATGCGCTCGTGGCGCTCGGCCTCGACCGTCTGGCGAGCCGCGTCGACACGAGCTGCTGCCTCGGCCTTCACCGCGGCGAGCTGACGCTCGTACTCGACGACGTCGGCTTTGGCCGATGCGCGTGCGGCGTCGGCCTGCTCGTGCTTGTTGCGGATGCTGCCGTACCGGGCGTCCATGCCCTTCTTCAACTGAGGCACCAGATACAGGCGCATCGCGATGAGGAAGACGACGAACGACCCGAAGGCCCAGGCGAGTTCTTTGAGTTCGGGCAGGATCGGACCGGGTCCGTCCTTGACCGCCTCGGCGCCCTCGGCCATCGGTAGCAGCGTTTGGAGATGGATGACTGCCGTCAACACATCAACTCCATTCGTGTGGATGGGGAACGGGAAGGCCGATCAGAGGCCGATGAGGATGAAGACCACGAAGCCGATGAGGGCGAGGGCTTCGGTGAAGGCGATGCCGAGGAACATGGTGGT
>JBAXSU010000301.1:0-2572 GCA_037130535.1 Actinomycetota bacterium | reverse complement strand
GGCGAGATGGCGAAGTACCACTTCCTCACGGGCGACGACCTGCTGGCCATGGACGAGGCCGACCGCATCGCCCGGTGTGTGCAGATCAAGGCCGACGTGGTGGCTGCCGACGAGCGCGAGGGCGGTCGCCGGGCACTGTTGAACTACGGCCACACCTTGGCCCACGCCCTCGAGATCGAGCAGGCACACACCCTGGCCCACGGCGAGGCCGTTGCAATCGGTCTCGTCTACGCAGCGCATTTGGCGCACGTGCTGGGCCGCATCGATGCGAACCGCGTGCAGCAGCACTACGCCGTGGTGCGCGATGCCTATGGCCTCGGCACCTCGTTGCCGGCGGGCGCCGATCACGAACGCCTGGTGGCGCTGATGGGTCGCGACAAGAAGGCGCTCGACAGCCTCACCTTCGTGCTCGACGGCGATGCTGGCGTGGAGGTGGTGCCGGGTGTCGACCCGCATGCGGCGCACGCGGCGCTCGCCGCCATGGCAGCCACCGACCAGGGGTGAGCACGCCCGAACTGCGCACCGAGCGACTGGTGCTGCGCAGGTGGCGCCGAGCCGATCGGGTTCCGTTCGCCGCATTGAACGCCGACCCCGAGGTGATGGAGCACTTTCCCGCCACGCTCACCGTCGAACAGAGCGATGCCATGGTCGATCGCATCGAGCAGATGTGGCAGTCGACCGGTTTCGGTCTGTGGGCGGTGGAGGAGCAGGTGTCGGGCCGCTTCATCGGGTACGTGGGACTGTCGTCGCCCACCTGGCAGGCACACTTCACGCCCTGCGTCGAGATCGGCTGGCGATTGGCGCGCTGGGGCTGGGGCCGGGGCTACGCGACCGAGGCAGCCGCCGCCGCGATGCAGTGGGCGTTCGACACCGTCGAGTTGCCTCGTGGCGAACTGGTGAGCTTCACCGTGCAGGGCAATCTGCGGTCGAGGCGGGTGATGGAGAAACTCGGTTTCGAGCACGATCCGGCCGACGATTTCGACCATCCCAACCTGCCCGACTGGGAGCACCGCCGGCACGTGCTGTATCGGCGCTCGCGGGGCCGATAACGCGCCGAGTGTTCGGACGTGAGCCGCCAACACGCGGCGTGGTCGAACTACCACTGTGTCGGTACATCCGTCAGGCGATGTTGGTACAGACACCACTGTCGTTCGGCCCTACTGCCTCGGCACTATCTCATCAACGATGTTTGGCAGGCCATCTGCTGCGCTGTGTCAAGGAGCGATCATGAACACGACAGTGAATGTGCAACGGAGCGCACGGAAGCAGTTCACGAGGTGGATGGCGGCGCTGACCGTCGGCGCACTCGGCCTCGGTGCAGTTGCGGTCGAAGGCGCGTCGGCCGCGAACCCGACGGGCTCGGCAGCCGGCGTCCCGCTGACGGCTGGGTCGCTGTACAACGTTGTCGACCAGATCGGTGCCCGCAGCCTGTGGACCCAGGGACACACAGGGCAGGGTGTGAACGTCGCCATCATCGACACCGGCGTGTCGCCGGCCGCCGCTCTCAGCGGGGCCGACAAGGTGGTGGCGATGGTCGATCTCTCGGGCGAGTCGGGCGATCCGGCAACCCGGTTCCTCGACACCTACGGCCACGGCACGCACATGGCAGGCATCATCGCCGGGCGCGACCCGGGGGCGAACCCTGCGCTTGCCGCTGCGCATCCCGAGTGGTTCCTCGGAGTGGCACCTGGCGCCGGCATCGTGTCGGTGAAGGTGGCTGGGCGCAATGGTGCGGTCGATGTGTCGCAGGTGATCGCAGGTATCGACTGGGTGGTGCAGCATGCCGCCCAACTGAACATCCGCGTGCTCAACCTGTCGTACGGAACCGACTCGACCCAGCCGTACACCATCGACCCGTTGGCGTTCGCGGTGGAGCGGGCGTGGAAGGCCGGCATCGTGGTGGTGACGGCCGTCGGGAACGACGGTAAGGCGGCCCGCGAGCTGTCGATGCCGGCGCGCGATCCGTACGTCATCGCCGTCAGCGCTGCCGAACAGAAGAACAAGAAGTGGAAGGTGCCCGCGTGGGCGTCGAGCGGCGACACGGTGCGGTCTCCCGACCTCGCAGCGCCAGGTGCCTCGATCGTGTCGCTGCGCAATCCCGGCAGCTTCGCCGACGTCGAGCACCCGGAAGGGTTCGTCAGTCCTACGCTGTTCAAGGGAAGCGGTTCGTCGCAGGCTGCAGCAGTGGTGTCGGGCGCAGCGGCCGTCTTGCTGAGCGCGCGTCCCACGCTCACCCCCGATCAAGTGAAGCGGTTGCTCACCGCCACCGCCAACGGCAAGGCCATCACCCCCAGCGCAGCGAAGTTCTCCGGGAGCGGACTGCTCGACGTGGCCAAGGCAGCCACGACAGCGACCCCGCAAGCAACGCAGAACTGGCCGATGTCGACGGGGCTCGGTTCGCTCGAGGCCAGCCGTGGCAGTGCGCACCTGTTGATCAACGGCACCGTGCTGCAGGGTGAGGTGACGATCCTGGGTACGCCCTGGAACGGTGCATCCTGGGCCGGTGCATCGTGGGCCGGTGCGTCGTGGGCTGGTGCGTCGTGGGCTGGTGCGTCGTGGGCTGGTGCGTCGT
>JBAXSU010000300.1:0-2576 GCA_037130535.1 Actinomycetota bacterium | reverse complement strand
ACTTCGCCGACAACGACTACCTGCTCGTCTCGCAGGCGCCGGCACTGCGCCTGCTTCGTCGGCTGATGGCGGTGCGGCCCGAGTTCTGGCACTTCGTCGCCCGCGATGCGTCCGGCCTTACCCCGGTGCCGCGTCACGACGCGATCGTCGCCTGGATGCAGTCGCCCGAGTGCCGCCCCGGGCCGGTGCTGCCGTTCGACCTCACCCGCGCCGGCCGCATGCTGCTGAGCCTGGCCGACGGCGCGCCGGGCACAGAGCATGCGGCCGACCCCGTGGCCTACGAGGCGTGGCTGCGAGCCGAGTTGGACGCTCGCGGCGCCGTGGTGGGTGTAGGCGCCTACGACGAGGACCGCTCCTGCTATCAGGGCGACCAGTTCCGCACCGATGCGCCCGAGCCGCGTTCGGTGCACATCGGCATCGACCTGTTCATCGACGCCGACACCCCGGTGCGCGCCATGCTGCCCGGCACCGTGCTGAGCGTGGTCGACAACGACGCCGCCTACGACTACGGCCCGACGGTGGTGCTGCAGCACGAAGCCGGCGACGCCGGACCGTTCTGGGTGCTGTACGGGCACCTGTCGCGCCGCACGCTCACCACCGTGCAGCCCGGCCAGCACGTGGATGCGGGCGATGTGGTGGGCTTCATCGGCGACCACACCGTGAACGGAGGCTGGAGCCCGCACGTGCACGTGCAGGTGATGACTGATCTGCTGGCCGACGACGACGGTGTGTTCCACGGCAACTTCGAGGGCGCGGGCGAGCCGAGCCGGATGAGCATCTGGCGCTCGATCGTGCCCGACGCCAACGCTCTCATCCGCCTGGCAACGGAGACGTTCACCCAGCCCGCGCCACCCACCGACGAGTTGCTCGCGGCGCGGCGCGCCCATCTCGGGCCGAGCCTCAGCATCAGCTACCGCCGGCCGCTCACCATCGTGCGCGGCGAGGGCGCGTACCTGGTCGACGCCACCGGCCGCGGCTATCTCGATTGCGTGAACAACGTGTGCCACGTGGGCCACGCCCATCCGCACGTCGTCGGCGCCCTGGCCCGCCAGGCGGCTGTGCTGAACACCAACACCCGCTACCTGCACCCGCTGATCGGCCGCTACGCCGAGCGTCTCACGGCGCTGTTCCCCGAACCGCTGCGGGTGGTGTACTTCGTGAACTCTGGCAGCGAGGCCACCGAACTGGCCCTGCGCATCGCCTGTACGGTCACCGGTCGGCGCGATGTGGTGGCGGTCGACTGGGGCTACCACGGCAACACGGCGGCAGCCATCGAGGTGAGCGCCTACAAGTTCAACCGCAAGGGCGGCGCAGGCAAACCCGACCATGTGCACCTCGCCGAACTACCCGACCCCTACCGGGGCCGGTTCGGTGCCGATGTACCCGATGCCGGCGAGCGGTACGCGGCGTCGGTACGCGACGCGCACCCGGCCCCGGCGGCGTTCATCGCCGAGTCGATCAGCGGCTGCGGTGGGCAGGTGGTGTTCCCGGTGGGCTACCTGTCGGCCGCCTACGCGCACGCCCGCACCGCGGGTGCGCTGTGCATCGCCGACGAGGTGCAGGTGGGCTTCGGCCGCGTGGGTGCCGCCATGTGGGGATTCGAACTGCAGGGCGTGGTGCCCGACATCGTCACCCTCGGCAAGCCGATGGGTAACGGCCATCCGCTCGCTGCCGTGGTCACCACTCCCGACATCGCCGCCGCGTTCGCCAACGGGATGGAGTTCTTCTCCACCTTCGGCGGCAACCCGGTGAGTTGTGCAGTGGGCATGGCCGTACTCGACGTGATCGAGGCCGAGGGCCTGCAGCAGCGGGCGCGCGAAGTGGGCCGGATACTGCTCGACGGCTTCGGCGAGTTGCAGGCACGCCACGACGCCATCGGCCATGTGCGCGGCGAGGGCATGTATCTCGGCGTCGACCTCGTCGTCGACTGCGCCACGCGTCAGCCCGCCACTCGACTGGCTGCCGATGTGGCGAACGCGCTGCGCGACCGGGGCGTGCTGGTCAGCACCGACGGGCCGGCCGACAACGTGTTGAAGATCAAGCCGCCGATCGTGTTCGACCGCAGCGATGCCGACGTGTTGCTGGCCGAACTCGACGCAGCGCTGACTCGACTGGGCTGAGCCCGGTCAGGTCTCGACGAAGCGGCGCACGGCGATGATGCGCTCCGACGGCGGCAGCGGACCCTCGCGCACCACGTCGCCGGGTCGCGGCGAGTGGATCCAGCGGGAGGTGCTGATGGCGATGCCCACATGGCTGATGACGCCGGGGTTGCGGGTCGAGTACATGAACACTAGGTCGCCAGCCTTGATCGGCTCGACGGTCCAGTCGACCTCGCGACCCTGTTTCGACTGGGCGAGGCTCTGGTGGACCAGCGAGACACCGATCTGCTTGTAGGAAGCCAGGGTGAGGCCGGAGCAGTCGTAACTGTCGGGGCCGGCCGTGAAGTACTGGTAGGGCTTGCCCACCTGCGCCTTGGCGAACGCAACGACGGTGTCGATGGGCGTCGCCGCCGGTGCCGGCACGGTGGTGGCGGGCACGGTGGTGGCGGGCACGGTGGTGGCGGGCACGGTGGTGGC
>JBAXSU010000030.1:0-24830 GCA_037130535.1 Actinomycetota bacterium | reverse complement strand
ACGAGCAGGGGTACGGGGTCGTCGAGATGGTGCTGCCGCCGGTGCCCCGCGTCGGCTGGCCCTTCCACCGTGCGCTCGCCGACCACCTGCTGCTGGGCGAGCCGGTTCCGGTGCCACCGCACGAGTCGCGCGAGGTGGTGTCGGTGCTCGAGGCGGCACATCGCTCGGCCGCCGAGGGCGGCACCGTGATCGCCCGTGCCTGACGCACCCGGCACCGATCCGCTGCGCATCGCCGTCCTCGGCGGCCGTTCCTGGATCGCGAACGCGGCGGTCATCCCGGCGATCGAGGCCAGCGCCGGCGCAGTGCTGGCGGGCCTCGGCTCGCGCTCGGGCCCGGTCACCTACGACGACGTGCTGGCCGATCCGGCCGTCGAGGCGGTGTACGTCGCCCTGCCGAACGGCATGCACCTCGAGTGGGTCGAGCGTGCCGCGGCCGCCGGCAAGCACGTGCTGTGCGAGAAGCCCCTCGCCGCCACCTCGGCCGAGGTGGAGCAGATGGCGGTGGCGTGCGACGCTGCCGGCGTGCTGCTGGCCGAGGCGTACATGACTCCGTTCCATCCGCGGTCGATCGAGATCGCCCGGCTGCTCGCCAGTAGCGACCTCGGCGACGTGCGCCATGCAGAGGCGGCCTTCACGTTCCGGCTCGCCGACGATGCGAACTACCGGTGGATGCCGAGCCAGGGTGGGGGAGCGCTCCTCGATGTCGGCATCTACTGCCTCTCCCCGATCCTGTTGGCATTCGGCGGCCTACCCACCGAGGTGATCGCCAGCGCCGTGATGGCGACCTCGGGCGTCGATGCCACCACGTCGATCCGGCTGGCCTGGTCGGCGCACGCGACGGCTTCGATCGTCACCTCGTTCGAGCTGCCCGAGCGGCAGTTCCTTCACGTGGCAGGCACGGCGGGTGCGCTGGCCGTCGAGCGGCCGTTCACACCGGGCCCGGCCGACACGACCTTCACGATCACCCGTCCGGACGGTTCGGTCGAGACGCACGAGACCGCCGGCGGCAACTGCTACGAAGCCATGATCGATGCGTTCGCCGACGCCGTTCGCGGCCGTGCAGCGTGGCCCCGCCCGACCAGCGAGGTGCTGGCGGTAACCGGCCTGTGCGAGATGATCGCTGCAGCCGCATCAACCAGTTGAGGGGCGATCCCAACTGTGGCCGCGATGGGCCGACGTTCAACCGAGCGTGGTGTTCCGAAGTAAGACGTTGTTGTGGTACTTGCTCACCATCTCCCAACCCGGCAGCAGGCCGAGCAGTGTGGGCAACGTCAACTGGCCGACGTACAGCTCTTTGTCATCGAACTCGGTGTAGAAGAAGCGAGTCGAGGCGAGCGTTCGAGTGCCACCGCGAATGAGGTCACCCTCGGCGCCCTGCACGTCGGCCCAGATGAGGTCGATCACCCCGACAGCCTCGCGTTCGCTCCACGTGTCGAGCCGCTGACCATCTACCTCGATCGTGGTGTCGAAGGTGCACCAACTATGCACATCGAGGTGATGGAGCGGCGGCCGAACCGAGCCCGACAGGTGCCAGCCATCGGGGAACTCGTCCTCGCGGCCAGCGGGCGCACCCGACGACTGGTGGAACACGACCGGCCCGTCTGCTTCGCAGATGGCGAGAGGGTGGACCCGCAACCGGTCGGCGCCCTCAGCGTTGGTTCGCAGGAGCGAGAGCGCCCGTGGATCGGGTTCGAAACAGTGGATCGTGGCGGCGGGGAACTTCTCAGCCATTCGCAGCGAGTCCGTGCCGTCGTTGGCGCCGATCTCGAGAATCGTTCGGGCATCTGCGCCGACGACCCGCAGCAGATAGTCGAGTTCGACCCCCTCGGGCTCCTTCGAGTTCCTGCGGATCGTCCTCGCCAGCCAGGGAGCACCCGGAATTCGCCGGGCAATCCGGCGTGGAAGACCACTCACTTCCGTATCGACCATGTCAACCTCCTGTTCTCAGCGAACGTCGTCGACGATCGCGCACCACATCGATCAGGCCCTCGAGGCCTGCTCGGTACCGCAGGGCTTTGCGCACGTCGCCATGTGCAAGAGCCGACATCGAGCCAGCTACTGCCGAGGCAAGGGTGGCGTACACGACCCAACCGTGCCGAACCCGACCAAGCCGGTCTGTGCCGAGCATCCATCGGCTGCGGACCCCTGCTCGGGCCATCGCGAAACACAGGTCACGGTCGCAGTCGCCCTGGTGTTGTTCGAGCAGCGCGTTCGGGGTCCAGACCAGGCGGCCACGCTTGTTGGCGCGCATCGAGAAGTCGATGTCCTCCCCGAGGTCGAAATCCGCCCGCCGCACATCGAAGCGCAGGCCTGCGATCCGGGCGACCCGATACGACATGGAAGATCCGGACAGGTGCTCGACATCGGTATCTGTGGGTCGATCGTGGGCAGCGATGTTCAGCCCCGACCGCAGCACGATGCCCTGAGGACCGCTGAGCCTCAGCATCGACTCGAGGCGTGATGCCGAACGCGGTTGGGTTCCGGTGATCCGACCGCCGACGCCGGCAGTTGCAGAATCGGTGGCGAACACTGCGTCGATACCGAGGAAGTAATCGGGATCGGCGACGACGTCGTCGGCGAGGAAATGCACGATCTCGGTCGATGGACGCAACAACTCGAGGCCGACATTGCGCCGCAGCGTGAGGCTGGAGGGGCCACGGACGTACTCGAGCTGACCTCGGTACCCGTCGCGCAACCCCGCAACCAACTGCTCGATCCGATCGTCGTCGCTGGAATCGACCACCAGAATGCGCTCGGGTGGACAGCGGGCAGCGAACACCGACAGCAGACAGTTGCGCAGATCATCGACCCGATTGCGTGTGCACAGCACCAACTCGGATCGGTAGAACAGACGCGGACCTGATGCGGGCGCAGACCGGAGCGAGGCACCGGACCTGACCGCGTTCGCTTGATCGGCCGTCACCATCTCGCGCGGTGTCGGCCGCCAACCGGGGCCGAGCAACAGTGAGTCGAGTGCCGAAGGCGTCGCAAGCCAGGGGAGCGGCATGATCACCGGCGCATCCGAGCCGAGGAAATTGCGAGCCGCGAATGCCGCCCACCACGACAGCGAACTGTTGGAGAGGACGAACCCTGCAGCGTGCTGCATGCTGCTGGTCACCCCCCACGCGCTCGTCGACTCGTCGAACACCAAGTCGTCGAGCCCGGCAGACTCGGCCAGCGTCTCGAATTGACGACGGGAATCAGTGAACACTCGGATCTGCTCGGCACCCACTTCGCTCTTCAGTGCTCGTGCCGAATGCACCAGCCAGGTAGGACTGGTGACACCATGGAAGGAATGAGTCTGGGGCTGAGCAAGGTAGTCGCCCAGTCGGGAGTGGAGCGCGATGAACGTCGGTCGCGACGGCATCGGGTCGGTGTGGTGGGCGAACACGCGGGCCATTGGTTCGCGAGCGTGATCGGCCACTGGCCAAGTCTGGAAGTAGCCGGTGATCAGCCGCGCTCGCGGTCCAACTCGGCTGATCACGTCGTCGCCCTCGACCGCTTCTCGCACATGGATCGACTCGGGCAGCGACCGAGACAGTCTCTCGACTCGTGGCGGCAACGCGATCATGCGCAGGCCGGCAACCTCGCGGTCGATCTCGAGACTCCGTGGGACGTCTTGGGGCGAGAAGCGAAACGCCGATGTGTCGAGCACCACGTCGGTGTGGCCGAGCTGCACCAGCCGATGCGCGAATGCGACCTGGAACAACTGGTTGCCCAGACCACCGGTGAGGCGAACGACCAGCATGATCAGTTCGGTCCCGGCAGGGAGCTGCGAAGGTGTTGCGCTCCACCCGCCAGAGCGGCCGAAAGCGGCTTCGACCGCTGTGGCATGACGCCGCTCAGCAGAGGTCTGCGTGCAATCGAAGTTGTTTGGACACGCTCGCCGCCTCGAGTCCCTGCTTGCGCCGTCACGTCGCCGACCAGATGCGAAACAACGAACCCCGTGCCGCCAGTGAGGAACACATCGCCCGGCTGCGCTGGCCGGCGATCGAGCGGAACGGGCGAACCCACCTCGCGGCCCATCAGGTCGATCGCGCCTGTCAGGCCGATGGCCTCGGCGGTGTTCGAACCCACGAAACCGGCACCGCCGGTGATCAGCACCCTCATGGACTCTCCTTCACCCTCGACTGTTCCCGCGCACCACCGAACGGCAAGCAGGTGCCGCCCGGACAGGCACGCCGGACAGACTGCACGCTGCTGTCCATCTGCAGCACGGACATCGGTGCAGGCGAGCGCAGCCGCCGACCGCCATGCCCGAGAGGATGGCATTCCGGCGTCAGACGGGGACTCTCCTTGGGAGAGTGGAACGGTTCCAGACCCCCGGCACACGGGGACCTATCGGGAGGAGGCGCGTGCAGTGGCGTTGAGCTGCGAGGAAATCAAAGGCGAAACGCTCGCCGTCGGGCCCGCTCGGTCGATCGTATGGCACACGGTGGACTTCCGATGAAGGTGATGTTCGTGATCGACAGCCTCGGTGCCAGCGGGGCCGAGCATTCGACGGCTGCGATGCTGCCAATCTTGCAGGGGCAGGGGCACGACGTGTCGGCGGCCACGCTCTATGACGCCGGCTTCGGTGACGAGGAACGCATTCGTGACAAAGGCTTCGAGGTGCGACCGCTGCGCGCTCAGAGCTTCGTCGGGCGGGTCCGAGAGTTGCGTCACCGTATCCGAGCCGAGCGTCCGGATCTCGTTCACACGGCGCTCTTCTCCGGCGACATGCTGGGCCGGCTCGCCAGCTGGCGTACCGGCACGCGAGTGGTGTCGAGTCTGGTGAGCACCACATACGACACGTCGCGTACCTCGGATCCGAACCTGCGCCGATGGAAGCTGTGGATGGTGCAGCTGATCGACGCTGTGACGGCACGCTTGTTCGTCGACCGTTTGCACGCAGTGTCCGAGGGCGTTGCGGATGTGAATGCGCGGGACCTGCACTTCCCGCGGAGTCGGATCGATGTCGTCCATCGAGGCCGTTCACGCGAGTCGATGGGGGTCTGGTCGAGTGAGCGACGTGCGGCGGTGCGAGCCGGCTTGGGTGTCTCGCCGACGGATCCGGTGGTGATCGCTGTCGGTCGGCAGGACTTCGCGAAGGCGCATGTGGATCTGGTCGCAGCGACAGCGCAACTCCTCGAGGTGGTGCCCGACGTCAGGGTGTTCATCGCTGGTCGGGAAGGAAACGCATCCGGAGCACTCGCTGCTTCGTTGGAGCGCTACCCGGCGGCTGCAGGAGCGATCACGCTCCTCGGGCATCGGCACGACATCCCCGATCTGTTGTGCGCAGCTGACGTGTTGGCGATCCCGTCGTTGTACGAAGGTACTGCCGGTGCGGCACTCGAGGCCATGGCAATGCGGTGCCCTGTCGTGTGCACCGACCTTGCTGGCGTGAAGGGTGTGTTGACCAACGAGTCGAACGCGGTACTGGTACCCGTGTCGGATCCGGCGTCGATGGCGCACGCCTTGGCGAGAGTGCTGACCGATCGGTCGCTGGCCGACCGCCTTGGTGAAGCGGGGGTGACCGACTTCGAGCAGCGGTTCACCATCGATGTGGCGGGACGAACGATGGAAGCCTTCTATGCCGACGTGATTGCCAACGGCCGGAAGAGGCGCTCGTGAACATGGTGGTGGAGGTGTTGGGAAGCCGTGCTGTGTCCGGCGTGGTCGGTGCAGTCACCCGCCGTCAGCCTCGCGGACTTGCATACCATGAGGTCGACGATCCGGCAGCTTTCGCAGCCCAGCTCGACTGGTTCGCCCAGCAGGGCTTTTCGACGATCACGGCTGCACAGCTCGCCGACGCCATCACAGCGGGCACGTCGCTACCGGGCAAGCCGCTGTGGATCACGTTCGACGATGGCGATGCTTCGGTCGTTCGTCATGCGCTGCCGGCCTTGCGTGCCAGGAACATGGTGGCGACTGCCTTCCTCTGCGGGGCCTGGGTGGGTGGCGACGACGTTCCCTGGTGGCAGGTCGCGGAGGCCGCGGTGGCAGAGCGTGTGGTTCGGGAGGGTGACCTCGCTCACTCTGTCGACATCGGCAACCTCGTGCAGGTTCGCCTGGCGCTGAAGCGGAGCCCCGACGCGGAACGCCGCCGGTTGATCACCGAGTTCTCCGGACGGCTCGCTGAACAGGGCACGGTGTTGGCCGGTGCCCAGTGGTCGCTCGCCGATCTCCGATCGTGGCTCGACTCGGGCAGCGATGTCGGCAACCATTCGTGGGACCACCCGATCCTCGACCAGTGCGACGCCACCGAACAGCGGCGACAGGTGAATCTGGCCCACGAACGGCTGTCGGATCTGATCGGCCGACCGGTCGATGTCTTCGCCTGGCCGAACGGCGATTCGTCACCCGCGGCAGCTGACGCGCTGCAGGCGCTCGGCTACAGGCTGATCGCCGACTGCGATCATCGACTGGTGGCCCGACGCCCGGATCCGATGCGAGTGTCGAGGCTGCGTCTCGACAGTTCGGTGGACCTGACGAGGACGAGATCGATCGTCTCGGGAGCACACTCGGCTGTGTTCCACCTGGGGCGGCGACTGAGAGGGAGAGGGGATGTTCATGACGTCACCTGATGCACCCACGCGCGACTTCGAGGTCCGTCTGGCAACCGACGCCGACCAGGCGGCGGTGCTTGGCGCGCTCAGCGACGGCTACGCCCGGCCGTTCACACAGGAGTGGTTCCGGTGGAAGCATCAGTCGTCTCCGTGGGGGGCATCGAAGTGCTTTGTCGCCGATGACGCCGAGGGTCTGCTCGGTGTGGTGTTCGAGATGCCGTGGCGCTACACCGAAGGTGGCGTTCCGGCCACCGGCTGGCGAATGGTCGACGGTGCGACAACGGTGCGTTCGCAGCGACGAGGGGTGTTTCGAGCCGTTGTGGCCGCGATGCTGAGCGACTGCGCCGCGTCGGAAGAACAGGGTGTGGTGCTCGCGACGGCCACCCCCGAAGCACGCCTCGCCCACATCAAGAACGGCGCCGTGGCGCTCGAACCGATCAGTTCGTACTATCGCCCTGCCGTGTGGCGGCCTGCGCGGGTGGTGTCGGGACTGGATGTACTCGACTCCTGGCAGCCGGCAACACAGCGCGGACTCGCCAGCGTCTGGGACCGAGCCTCGCTCGAGTGGCGCCTCGACCCGCGCAGCGGCATCGAATACCAGGTGTCCCGGTTGGCATCGGGCTCGGGTGCCAACGGTGCGATCCATCGAACCGTCGGCGGCGCGGCGCGCACGGTTGTCATCAGCGCCCTGTGGGGTGCGCCGAGCGATGTCCGGACCCTTGTCGGCGCACTTGCGTGGCAATCGAAGGCGGTAGCGGTTCTTGCCCCGGGTGGCCCGGGGACTCGGCTCGCGTCGCCACGCCTGGGAGCTGCGCGCGGGCAGTCGCTCATGTGCGTGTGGGACCAGCGCGATCATCGGCCGGCGGCCGACCTCACCGACACCAGAGACGGCTGGGCGCTCGACGGCCTCGACCTCGAAGGTGTGATCTAGTGCGCCGGAGACGAATGATGGTCTTGGCGATCCGCCCCTGCCTCACCTTGCCCGTCGAGGCGTTCGAGCCGTTCCCGGTTGCCCTGTTGCCGACGTTACGTTCAGCGACGTGATCTCCGTCATCATTCCGGCGAAAGATCCCTCGCAGGGTCTGGACGCTGCTGTGGCGTCGGTGCTCCGGTTGCTCCCGGAGGCTGAGGTGATCGTCGTCGACGACGGTTCGAACCCACCTGTCGCGGAGATCTCGGGAGCTCTGGTCCTGCGGCAGGCCAATGCCGGGCCCGGTGCAGCGCGGAACACGGGCGCAGCAGCCGCCACTCGGGGCTGGCTACTCTTCCTCGACGCGGATGACGAACTGCTCGACGGTGTCGTCGTTGCGGCCGATATCGCTCGCGCCGGTGAGTTCGGAATGATCTGCGGTGCCACCGTCATCGAACGAGCCGGAGAGATGACCGTTGCGATGCCATCACCGACTGGAGGCAACCCTGAGCGGCCACGTCTGTCCGCCACAGCGGGCACCTTCCTTGTGCGCCGCGAGGTGTTCGTGTCGGCGGGTGGCTACGACGAAGAGTTGAGGTTCGGTGAGAACACCGACGCCATCGCCCGCTGTGCTGCATTGACTCAGGTGACGGCGATCGACTCGCCGATGGTCAAGTACAACGCTCCCGTCGACGAGCGGAAGTACGACGAACGAAGGTTTGCGGCTGCGGAGCACATCCTTCGACGTGATCGGGACATCGACGGACGGGCCCGTGCTCGCCTGCATGGCATTGCGGCCGTCAACGCCTCACGAGTCGGTCGGTACCGGTCGAGCATCTCCCACAGCTGGCGGGCGCTCAGAGCGGTGCCGTCCGGGCAGTCGCTCACCCGGGTCTTGATCGCCTGCACCGGCCCGGTCGGGCGGCGGTGGTGGCTGCGCCAAGCGCGGTGACGTCGGTCGGTCCGTTGCTGGGAAGGGTCGGCGGATTCCTCTGACCGTGCCCTTCCAGATTGTCGGAAGACGAGATTCGGCATCGCGCAGCCCGTTAGGCTCTGGCGTCGTGGAGGACAACCTGGGCGCCCCTGCGGTCGTGGCAACCGTGCTCGCCTTCTCTCCGTCGGTGCATCTCGAGTCGACGATTCGGGGAGTGGCCCGTCAGACCGTGATGCCCGACCTCGTCGTGGTGCTCGACAACGGCCAAGACCCCGAGGGCACTGCGGCTGTCTGCAACGACATCCTCGGCAGCAGGGGAGTTGCGTGTGTGGTGTTGCCCGCACGAGGCAACGTCGGGGTCGGCGCAGGACAGAATCGTCTCGCCGCCGAAGCGGTCGGACAGCGGGCATCGTGGGTGTGGATGCTCGAGCACGACACGATCTGCGATGACAACTGCCTGCAGGACCTGTTGTCGACGGTCGAGCGCATCGGCGACGAGCGACTGGCTGCCGTCGTGCCGAATCTGGCGCGCAACGACCATGAACGCTCCCTGCTCGATCGCCAGACGGGTTCGGACGGTCAAGACATCGGCGCCATCGCCGATCACTTCACCTTCAACGGTGTACTCATGTCGACAGCTGGGCTGCTCGATGTCGGGCCGTTTCGCGAAGACCTCTTCGTGGGTGGCGAGGACTTGGACTATTCGAATCGTCTCTTGGGTCGAGGATGGCTGGTGTACCAGCGCCGCCGCGTGACGGGAATCCACCCGACACGCGGCGATCATCGGCACGGCGTGTCTCCTTCCCCGTCGCGCCAGTACTACTCGGTCCGGTCGACGCTGCTGCGCGGCGACTCGTTGCGGCGGAGGCTGTGGCTCTCTGCGATCGCTTGCTGCGGGTTCGTTCGCGACCTGGCCCGCCCTCAGCGGCTTCACCGGATCGCGGCGCGATTGGCCGGAGTCGTCGACGGGTTGCGCGGCGTCGGGGGCCCACGCGACGGATGGTTCATGAACTGATGTCGTCGCAGACCGCAGAATTCGATGACCAGTCTGTCCTCGGGGCGACATTCCTGCTGAGGCTTGCAGCCCTGTGGATGCGCCGCCTCGGGCTCGTCACAAGGGAGACCACTCGATGACCGGCACTGTGACTGTTGTGATTCCGGCTCGTAACGCTGCAGCGACGCTCACGCGTCAACTCGATGCGCTGGAGCGGCAGACCGGTGACCTTCCCTTTCGAGTGATCCTGGTCGACAACGGCTCGACTGACGGGACGGGCGACCTCGCTCGCTCTTTCCCGGCGACACGATTCGACATCGTCGTAGTGGAAGAACAGCGGCCAGGTATCAACTACGCGCGGAACTGCGGCATCGATGCTGCGCCCGAGGGTGCGGTGCTCCTCTGCGATGCCGACGATGAAGTGTCGCCGTCGTGGGTGACAGCGATGCATGCCGCGTTGTCAGGAAGCACCTGGGCTGCCGGCGTCGTCGACTACGCGTCGCTCAACGACGAACTCACGCGGGCACAGTGGGGTGCGCCGGAACGCTCGTCGTGCGACACCTCCGAGCCGTTCGTCGACCGGACGTTCGGCGGCAACTGCGGCTTCTTGAAGTCGATGTGGGCAGAGGTGGGGCGCTTCGACGATCGGCTCAGTGGTAGCGGCGACGAGACCGAGTTGTTCATGCGTGCCTATGAAGCCGGGTACCGGCAGGTGTGGGTGCCTGAAGGGGTCATCGGCTATCGACTCAGGCCGGGCGTTCGGAACATGAGCCGGCAACGGTTCCGGCAGGGACGGAACCAGGTTCGGATGAGCCGGTTGGCCGGCGGGCGAGTGGGGCCACCCCTCCCGGGAGCACGAGCCACGGTGATGTCGCTACTGAAACTCGTGGTCGTGTCGCCGACGTACGCGTACCCGGCGGCCCGCCGATACGAGTGGCTTGCTGCGGTAAGCCGTCACATCGGCCGGTTGGTCGGTCACGCGTCGCGTTGACCCGACTGACGTCGCACCTTGGCAGAGAGCAAGGTTCTCGGTGCCGTCACCCCAATGAGGACATGCCGTGCGAGTCGAGGCTGCTCGGCGAGCATCGTCATCATCGTCCGATGCATCGCTGCATCGAGTCCAGATGAGGCGATCCCGCGCGCGACAAGGTCGTCGCGCAGGGCGCGACGCGCACGTGCCGCCGCTCGTACTCGTTGAACGTTGGAGGACTTGTCGTCGATGCTGAGCCCGCTGAGACGAGAGAGTTCGAGATCGACGCGGGCCTGGGTCATCTGCTGCTGATGCGCTGCCCGAGTCGCCGAGATGCCGTCCGGATTGTCGAGATAGACCACCTCCTCGGAGGTGACTGCGGTGAATTCGCCAGCCGTGCACAGGCGGAGCCAGAGATCGAAGTCTTCGACGGGGAACCACTCGGCTCGGTAGCCACCCGCGTCGATCACAGCGCGTCGCCGGAACATCACTGCCGAGTGGCAGAGTCGATTGCCGGTGAGGTGTGAGGCGGCGAGTTCAGCGTGCGTGGATGGCGGATGTCCGACGCGGATCAGCGAGCCGTCGGGTCGGACTCGGCGGTACGCGGTGGCGCTGAGCACCAGACGCTGGTTCTTCTCGAACAGTGCGAACTGCCGTTCGAGTCGCGTGGGCTCGGACGTGTCGTCGGCGTCGAGGCGGGCGACGAGCTCGCTGCGACACTCGGCGAGGCCCCGGTTGAGGCTTGCGACCAGCCCTCGGTTCGAGCCGTTGTCGATGATCCGCACCCGCGGGTCGGAGCAGTATCGGTCGAGGAGGGTTGCTGTCGAGTCGGTGGATCCGTCGTTCACGATGACGAGTTCGAACGACGCGAGCGTCTGGGCGAGCACACTCTCGATGGCATCCCCGACGAAGGACTCGGCGTTGTACGCTGGCAGCAGGACCGAAACCAGAGGTTCGCTCGATGGCATCCGACGAGCCTACTGGTCGGGGTTCGCCGACCCAGCCGCCGCGAGGAGGCCCGCTGGCCTCCTGGCAGGCCGTCGTGGCCGCTGAACAGTCACGCTACGTACAGTGACCTCTCTCAGAGATTCGGTTCCTTCGACATGCCGTCATCGTCCCAGCGTTCTGTCATGATCCCCCTGATCAGAGACCATCAAGGTCTCATCGCGATGCTCGCCATCACCTCGGTGATCGGTGGCGTTTCCGAGGCCGGTTTTCTCGTGATCCTTACCCGTGCGGCGTTCGCGATCACGGCGGGCGAGGAGCAGGTGGGTCTCTACGGGACGCTGACGGTCTCGATCGGGGCCACCCTGTTGGTGGCATTGCTCCTGGTCGTCATCCGGATGGCGACCGCGGCATCGGCGAACTGGTACACGGCCGCTCTGAACACCGGCGCGACACACGAACTGCGCCTGCGGCTTGCTCGCTCCTTCCTGCGATCGACCTGGGCAGCGCAGCAGGGCAGTCGTTCCGGGCGTCTGCAGGAGCTCGTCACCACCTACAGCGGTTCCGGCGCCACCCTGCTCGCATGCGTCGGCGGCGCCATCGTTGCAGGCTTCTCGCTCGCTTCACTGTTGGTACTTGCTGCGTTCGTCGATCCCGTCGGATCACTGGTCGCCCTTGCGGCACTCGCCCTTCTCGGGATGTTGCTTCGACCGCTCCGGCGCAAGATTCAGGTGCACGCCCGGCGTGTTGCCAACGACGGAATGGCCCTCGCAGTGGCCACCAGCGAGGTCTCCGGTCTGGGCATGGAGATGCATGTCTTCGACGTGAGGGGCCAGGTCGAGGAGCGCGTGGTCGACCTGCTCGACATCGGGGTCCGCTCGTCGCGACGGTTGAACGTGATCCGCGGTCTCGTGCCTGCGATGTACACGGGTCTGGCGTATCTGGTGCTCACCGGAGCGGTTGCATTGGCAAGCATCTGGGGTGCCGCCAATCTCAGGTCCCTCGGGGCCGTGATGCTGGTGATGATGCGTTCGTTGAGTTACGGACAGCAGCTCCAGATCGCCTATTCGGGTATCCAGTCATCGACACCGGCGGTGCGCGATCTGTTCGCCGAGATCGACAGCTTCGACGCGCGTGTCTTCGTCGATTCCGGCGCGCCGGTGGAGACCGTCTTCCCGCTCGAACTGCGTGACGTGTCGTTCCACTACGTCGACGGGCAACCGGTGCTGGCCGATGTGTCGGCCGAGATCGCTCAGCACGAGTTGGTCGGCGTCATCGGGCCATCGGGCAGCGGCAAGTCCACTCTTGTGCAACTGCTGCTCGGCCTTCGCACTCCCACCGAGGGGTCGGTGCTCGCTGCGGGAGTCGACATTCGCTCGCTCCGCCACGCCGACTGGGCGCGCAAGGTCACCTTCGTGCCGCAGGATCCGGTTCTGATCAATGGATCGATCGCCGACAACCTCCGCTTCTATCGAGACGACATCACCGAACAGGACATCGAGCGTGCAGCCCGGCAGGCCGGCTTGCACGACGAGGTGATGGCCTTCCCCGACCGTTACGACCATCAGGTGGGCGATCGAGGGAGCAACCTCAGCGGTGGCCAGCAGCAGCGGGTGTGCATCGCGCGGGCCCTCGCGGCCCACCCGGATCTGCTCATCCTGGATGAACCGACCAGCTCGCTCGACGCCAAGTCGGAGACGTTGGTGCGAGACACGATCGACGCGTTGAGATCGGAGATGTCGGTGATCGTCATCGCCCATCGGCTCTCGACGCTCGACCACTGTGATCGGATCATGATCATCCAGCACGGGTCGATCGTCGGGTTCGACTCACCCGCGAACCTGCGGCGGTCGTCGAACTTCTACACCGAGACGCTGGAGCTCTCGGGGCTGTCCTGACGGCTCGACGCCTCGACGCCTCGACGCTTCCGGCCGTCGCTCCGCGCGACCTCGAGTCGGCCTGATGCCGCGGCGCAGGCCCGATGGTGGCACGATTTCAGGGTCATTCCTCGACTCCGATGCGGCCGTCACTCACCCTGCCCTCTCGAACACGCCTCCTCACCGCGGTGGCCGCCACGGCGGTGATGGCCCTGTCGTCGTGCAGTTCTGGTGTGTCCGGTGCCGATGCTGAGGCATCGTCGTCGACCGTCATCCAGGCATCGACCTCGTCGGTGGCGCCGTCGACCACCATCGCGGTGCCGGTGTGCGTCGTGAGAGCCAAGGCTGGTGACTCGCTCACCTCCATCGCCGAGCGCAGTGGCATCACCCTGGAGCAGTTGGTGCAGGAGAACCTCGTCGACCCGGCCAAGACCTTCTTCCCGGGTTCCGAGTTCGACGTGTGCATCGGCGACGTCGTCGACCCCGCCGATCCGTCGCTCGTAGCACCGCCGCCCGAGGCGGTGAAGCGTCAGCAGACGCAACTGAACGAGCTGTTCTCGGCCACCTCGATGCTGCCGCTGGTGGTCGACGGCGACTCGGGAAGGTTGACGCGCCAGGCGATCTGCGCGGCCCGGATGGGCCTGGGGCTACCGGTGCACAACCGTCACCTCGCCCCCGGCAGCGAGGAGGAGACGACCATCTTCGCCGCCACCGGGTTCGGCATCCCCGAGGGTGCGCCCACCGACGCCGCCAAATGGATCCTCGTCGACCAGCGGTGTCAGGTGATCGTCATCGGCGAGGGAGCCGACCGGGTGGTCGATGTGTTCCCGACGTCGACGGGCGAGGAGGGCCACGAGACGTTCAGCGTCCGTGCCCGTGCGTTCCGGTTCGACCCCGCCATCGACAACGACGGATGGCACGACAGTGCAAGCTTCCCGGTGGAGATCGACAACCCCCTGAACGGCAACATGTACAAGCCCATCTATTTCAACGAGGGGCAGGCCATCCACGGCGCGGAGTACATCCCGCCGTGGCCCCGCAGCAAGGGCTGCGCGCGCACGTTCCCGAAGCACCAGGACAAGATCATCGAGTGGCTCGGGCTGAAGGACATGACCGAGGCCACCTGGAAAGCGGGCGAAATCGGCGTCACCGTCGTGGTGCAGGGTCGCTACACCGACCTGCCCGACACCCCCTGATCACAGGCTCGGGCAGACGTCGTCGAGCGCTGCGGTGATGCGGGCGGTATCGGCTTCGGGCACCCCTGCGGCAGCGGCGAACTCGGGCCAGTGCCGCACGGCGGCCACCACCTCGCGAACGATGCGGCGATAGCCCGGTACGTCGTGCCGCTCGCCCACGGCGTGCAGGTCGGCCGCGGTGATGTCGGCGACCTTGCCGTTCACGTCCATCAGGTGCTGGCGCAGCCACTGGTTGGTCGAGTCGCGGGCGAACGTGACGTCGTAGGCCGGCGCCAGCTCCCAGGCCGAGTCGGGGCGAAGCAGGAACGACAGGTTGCGGGTGTGGTCGTCGTTGTTGGCGGCTGCGACGTTGAACACCATCCGCCGGAACGCTTCGGCGAGTTCGTCGGGTCCGAGGCCGAGCAGGCGCACCGTCTGCAGGTACTGGTCGTAACCGTGGGCGCCGATGAGATTGAAGTCGAGATGCGCGAGGCCGCACAGCGAGATGATGTGGTACTTCTCGCCCGCCGGCCCGCGGTCGAACCGGCGGGTCACGAAGTGACGGCGCGGGCCTTCGTCGAGCAGGCGACACTCGGTCATCGTGATGCCCGCCGCCAGCGCCATCTGCGAGTAGGCGTACTCGATGCGGCCAAACGCCATACCCCCGCCCAGGCTGACGCTGTGCCCGTCGAGCGCTGCACCACCGACGCCATCGAGCTTGAACAGCCAGTGCTCGAAGCCGGCCTCGAGTGGCCGCCATGCCGAGCGGATCTGGAACGTGGCCGGGTTGAAGGCCACCAGTGCTTTCGGTCGGGCGCCACCGGCCGACGAGCCGACGACGATGAGTTGCTCGAGCGCGTCGCGATCGACAGCGCTGTCGCCCGAGCCGTCGAAGGCAGCGCGGGCGGCGAGCACCAGGTCGGCCATCTGCACCGCGGACGCGGCAGGGGCGTCGCGTGCGATGGGCGGCCGGAACTCGAGCGCGCCCATCGCCCTGTCGGCCACGTAGGCGAGCCGGTCGAGCACCGAGAACTGCCCGGGGTCGATCCCCTCGATGGCCATCCAGCGGTCGATGAGTGCGTTGCCGAACCGGTCGGGGAGTGCATCGGCGATCGCCGGTGGCAGGCGACGGAACGTGTCGGCCGACAGACCGGGGAACTCGAACGGGGCGGTGCGTAGCGGCATGTGCAGCGGAGCCAGTTCGACCCCTGAGGCAACCCATGCCGGGTCGTACTGGAATGCGAACCACCCCGTAGCCGGGTTCAGCGCCAGCGCGCCCACACGCCTGCCCCAGGCGAACACCTCGAGCGCAGGCACGGGGCGGTAGGTCATAGCGGGCGCCGGGCACTTGCGCGCGGCCGGGGTGGACGCTCGTCGGCGTGCAGGGTCTGCTCGACGACGGCGAGCGGGCTGAACGGTTCGGCGGGGGGTTCGAGTTGGGTGAGCCAGTCGTCGGCGGCGAGCGCGTGCACCGCCCGCACCAGCGTGGTGACGTTGGCGCCCGCCCCGGTCTCGAGGTTGCGCAGCGCGCCGAGCGAAACGTTGGCCCGCTCAGCCAGCGCTTCGCGGGTGATGCCCTGGGCGACGCGCAGTCGCCGCAGCGCCATGCCCAACCGCTGTTCGAGTTGCTGATCATCCACAGTCAGAAAGATAGCACCTTTGATCAGCAGCGGAGCAAGGGAGGGTCAATCGATATCAGAAATCTGATATCTACATGTCTCGGTGGGCCAAATGACAGATGCCTGACTGTTGGCGGGGGCCATCGGCAACGCGGCTCAGTTGATGAGCGGGTCGCGGGGGAGGCCGAGGATGCGTTCGCCGATCTGGTTGCGCTTAATCTCCGAGGTACCGCCGGCGATCGACATGCCGCGGTGCCACAGCACCAGTTGACCTGCCACCGCACCGGCTCCTTCGAGGAACAGCGCATCGGGACCGGCGAGTTCGGATGCCATCGCCGCGGCCTCGTGGCCGTTCTCGGAGATGACCAGCTTGGCGACGTTGCCCTCCGGCCCGGGGCCGCCGCCGGCGACGGCGCGGTGGGCGCTGCGCATGTTCATCAACGCAATCGCCTCGACTGCCGACAAGTGCCGGCCGATGCGACCGAGGCCGCCGGCTAGGCGGTGCGGGTTGGCGTCGTGCATGGGCAGCGCCATCTCGGCTGGCACCACGAACCCGCCGCCACCGCCGCCGCCGATGCTGACGCTCTCGTTGCCGAGTGTGGCGCGGGCCACCGTCCAGCCGCCGTCGACCGGGCCGACCACGTCGTCGTCGGGCACGAACACGTCGTCGAAGAACACCTCGTTGAAGTCGGCGGTGCCGGTGGTCTGGCGCAGTGGACGCACTTCGACGCCCTTGCTCTGCATGTCGATGACCACCATCGTGATGCCCTGGTGCTTGGGTACGTCGGGGTTGGTGCGCACGGTGGCGAAGCCGTAGCGGGCCAGGTGGGCGCCGCTCGTCCACACCTTCTGGCCGTTGATCAGCCAGCCGCCGTCGACGCGGGTTGCCTTCGTCTTGATGCCTGCTGCATCGGAGCCCGAGTCGGGCTCGCTGAACAGCTGGCACCAGATGAGGTCTTGGCGCAGCGCCGGCCGCACCCACCGGGCGATCTGGTCGTCGGTGGCGTGCTGGATGAGGGTGAGGATGACCCAGCCGGTGATGCCGTACTGGGGGCGCTTCAACCCGGCGGCGGCGAACTCCTGCTCGATGACGAGTTGCTCGACGGCCCCGGCGCCGCGGCCGTAGGGCTTGGGCCAGTGGGGAACCGCGTAGCCATCGTCGATCATCGCGTCACGCAGTGCCGCCCCTTCGAGGCCCTCGACCTTGGTGCAGAACGCCTGCACCTCGGTACGGATGACCTCGGCCTCGGGCGGCAGGTCGATGGAGCGCTCGCGGCGCACCTTGGCACGGGCCAGATCGGCCACGGCGACGGCAGCGGCCTCGGCGTCGAGGAACGCACCGAGGGCGGTGGCGCGACGGAGGTAGAGGTGGCCGTCGTGCTCCCAGGTGAAGCCGATGCCGCCGTGCACCTGGATGTTCAGGTTGGCGGCGAGGTCGGCTGCCTCGACCGCCTGAGTGGCGGCCACGGCAGCGGCGAACGAGAACTGGCTGGGGCCGGCAGTTACGGCGCGGCTGGCGTCCCACACCGCCGCGGTGGCGAGCTCGCTGGCCACCGCCATGTTGGCGCAGTGGTGCTTCACTGCCTGGTACATGGCGATGGGGCGCCCGAACTGAGTGCGGGCCTTGGCGTACTCGGCTGCCTGACGGGTGCACTCGCGGGCCACACCGGTGGCTTCGGCGGCGAGGAGGGTGCGGGCGTAGTCGACCAGCGAGGACCTGGCACCCGGCAACACCTCCACTGCGGCGCCGGTGAGGGTGACGCGGGCCGACCGGCGGGCGGGGTCGAGGTTGGTGGGAACGGTGACGGAGACACCAGCGGCCTTGCGGTCGACGAGCACCACGTCGTCGCCCGATGCCAGCATCAACAGATCGGCGAGCCCGCCAGCCAGCACGATGGCCGAGCCGTCGGCGGTGGACCCGTTGTGGGTGATCGACGTCTCGAGAGCGATACCAGCGGTGCGCGAGCCGTCGGCCAAGCCTGGCAGCAGCCGGGCCCGCACCTCGGCGGGCGCTGCGGCGGCGATGGTGGCGCTGGCGATGACGGTGGGCACGAACGGCCCGGGAGCCACGTTGGCGCCGAACTCTTCGACCACGACGACGAGTTCGGGCAGGCCGTAGCCCGAGCCGCCGTGGGCCTCGGGGAGGTGCAGTCCGAGCCAGCCGAGTTCGGCCACCTCGGCCCAGAACGGCGGCAGTGTCTCGGTGTCCGCTTCGAGCAGGGCGCGGGTGGCGCCGCGGGCGTCGCGGCGTTGCAACAGGTCGGCAGCGGTGTCGGTGAGGGCGAGATGGTCGTCGGTGATGGCGATCGGCATGGTGCGCACCGTATGCGCCAGCGGCTCGACACGACGAACGAAGCCGTGAGCATCTGCTCCCTCTGGATCATGCTCTACAGCACGGTTGGCGGGGCCGCAGATGCCTGCGATGGAGCGCTCTGTCGGATGTGTCACGCACGGAGTCGGTGCAACCGCGTGCGGCGAGTTCAGGGCTGCTCCTTTCACTCCACCGCACCGGTTTGGACAACTTCCGTTCATCTAGACGTCACCCACGGCCCGTAGTTTCTCCGGCAATGAACAAGTTGCTCTCGCACGGTGGGCAAGGCCTGTCAGATGATGCATCGCCCGTCTGTTTGGCGACCTTCTTCGAGACCCTTCGTGCCGAGCAGGAACAGTTGCTCAAGAGCCTGCGACAGGCCTCATCGCTGCTCGATTCCGACGCCGGTCAGTTGGCAGCGTTCGCGGCGGTGCAACTCCGGCTGACACAGCGGTTCTTCGATGCCCAGCGTGGCCTGCTGCGCCGCCGGGCCACTGTCGATGCCGAGATCACCCGGCTGCGTTACACCGCCGAGGCCGACGCCCATGCGCTGCTTGCTGCAGCACACCAAGAGGCAGCGTCCAGCACGGTGCGGCGGGCGCTCGCTGCGTCGCACTCCGGGCCAGGTCAGCATCCGGTCCTGGCCGAGTGGGACGACGCGCGGGTCGGCGCTGCGTCGTTCGACATCGAGGCCTTGGCGCGTTCGATCGAGGCTGACGTGCGCGGATGTGACGAAACAGCGACGCTTGCGCAGCGCCAGCTCGGTGATCTGCTCGACGAGTGGTGGGTGACCGAGCAGCGCGAGGGTCGCGACCGCCTCGATGATGCCACTGCTCGCGCCGCCATGCTGCAGCACCTCGTGCTGCAGGAAGTCGAGGCCATCGTGTCGTCGGCCGCCACCGACGACACGATGCCCGAATCCGCTGCTCCCGCCGGCGCCACGGTCCTTCCGGCGGAGTTCGTCGACGCATTCGACACGGCTGGAGACGGGGGGCTGCACGGCCTACTCGGCGAGCTCACCAGTTGGCTCGACGGTCAGGACAATGCTGTCGACGCGCCTCACTCGCCGCCGACCGCTGCGGTGATCCGGTTCGACGAGCCGGTGACTCCGCTCGTCGCGCCGGCTGCGGCGGTCCGACTCGACGAGCCGGTGGCTCCGCGTCTCGCGCCGATTGCGGTGCGCGAACCGATGCCCGTGGCGCCCGCCGTCGCCGCCACGTCGACGGATGACGACGCATTCTTCTGGGGTGCGCCTGCAACTGGTGCTGTCGAGGTCGTCGACGATCCCTCCGAACCGACGCTCGTGAGCCTGTTGCTGCGCGCTGTCGTGCCGGTCGGCGTGTTCACTGCGCTGCTCGGTCTGATCATGGCCTGGATCGGGTGACGCAGATGAGCGAGTCGAGCGAGCCGTCGCAGCCGTCGTTGGATCACCCCTCCATGGGTCTCGGCGAGTGGCCGCCCGACCTGGGGTCGAACAACGAGGTGATCTACGACGACCTCGCGCTCGAGAGCGCTCGGCTCGAGGCCGAGATCCAGGCCGCCAAGGCTCGGGCCGCAGCGGCACGCCATCGCGCCGCCGATCGTGCCGCAGAGGTTCGTAGCCGCTTGCGGACCGAGGTGGCGGCGTCGCGGTATCGCCTCGAAGAACTCGATCGTCAGATGGAAACCGACATCCAGAATGTTCGGGAGGCGGGCCGGGCCGAGGCCGAGCGCATCATCGCCGACGCTCGCCGCGACGTGGCGCGCCTCCGCAGTGGCGCACCGGGGGAGGGTGGCGATGTTGGGTGAGGAACTGTCGTGGGACGCGCTACCGGCCCCGGCGCAGCCACGGGTGGCGTTGCTGAAGCTGCAACTGCGGGCTGCGCTACGCGAGGCCGCCGAAGCGGAAGCCGCCGAGGCTGCGATCGACATCGACGCCGCAGTGGCCGAGTTGCGCGGACGGGTCGAGCCATTGTTCGACGAGCGTCGCGCTTCACTTGCTGAGTTGCTCGCCGGCGAGCAACGTCGCGCCGAGGCAGCAGTCGCTGGCGCGCGGCGCGCCGCTGCGGTGATGCTCGCCCAGGCGGCCCCAACGCCGGCCGCAGCTTCTGCCGCACCAGTTGCGCCACTGGTCGACGTGCCGGTCATGGAACCGGTTGACGTGCCGGTCATGGAACCGGTTGACGTGCCGGTCATGGAACCGGTCGACGTGCCGGTCATGGAACCAGTCGCAGCGCTGATCGACCTGCCCTTCATGGAACCGGTCGCAGTACCGGTCGACGTGCCGATCGCAGCCGAGCCCCTCGTCGAGCCGCTGCCGCCGCTCGACGACATCTTCGACGTGCCCCTCATCCCTGAGGTCGACCCCGGCACGAGCGACGAGATCCGCTGGGCGGCCCAGCCGCCGCCACCCGCTGCGATCGGCGGCACCAATCTGGTCGTCGACGCAGAGGGCTTCGCCCGACTGCTCGCCACCATGGTGGCTGGAATGGTCGACGAGCGACTGCGCGCCGGGGGTGTGGTGCCCGCGCCCCAGTACCAGCCGCAGCAGTACCAGCAGTTGCCGTACCAGCCGCAGCAGTACCAGCAGCTGCCGTACCAGCCGCAGCCTTACCAGTACGTCGTGCCGGTGGCGCCTTCTCCTGCAGCGCCGGTCGAGAAGCGTTCGTTGTGGAAGCACGCGTGGCACCTCGATGTCGTGCTGCTGGGTATCAGCACCGTGATCGTCCTCGTCGTTCTTGCTGCTTGGTTGGGGTGACCGGTCTTCGATGAGTGCCACCATCATTCCCGCACGGGACGAGCGCGCCGCCGAACCCGAACAGCGTGATATCGCGGCCCTTCCCGGCAAGAGCGATCGAATCTTCTTCCGCGGCTTGTCGGCGAGTGGCATCACCGTGCTCGTGATCACCGGTGCCGTCGGCTTGTTCCTGTTCTACGAGGCGGTGCCGGCACTGCGAGTGGCCGGGTTCGGATTCCTCACGACCTCGGAGTGGGAGGTCGACAACCGCAGGTTCGGCGTGGCGGCGGTGTTGTTGTTCACCGTGCTCATTGCAGCGGTAGCGGTTGCCGTGGCACTTCCGATGTCGCTCGGCACCGCACTGTTCATCACCGAAGTGGCACCAGCGCGGCTGCGCGGCGCTCTGATCGCCTTGGTCGACCTGATGGCCGCCGTGCCCAGCGTGGTGTACGGCCTTTGGGGCACGAAACTCCTGCAGGGACATGCACTCGGGCTGGCACGGTGGTTGTCGGACTGGTTCGGCTGGATCCCGTTCTTCTCGGTGTCGGGTGCCGAACCCGACAACCCGCTTTCGTCGGCATCGGTGTACACCGCGTCGACATTCATCGCCGGCCTCGTGGTGGCGATGATGGTGATGCCCATTCAGTGCGTGGTGATGCGTGAGGTGTTCTCGCAGGTGCCGGTGGGCGAGCGTGAAGGCGCGTTTGCGCTCGGAGCCACGCGCTGGGGAATGATCCAGGTGGTGACCCTGCCGTTCGGCCGAGGGGGCATCATCGGCGGCACGATGCTCGGCCTGGGTCGTGCGCTCGGCGAGACGATCGCCGTGGTGCTCATCATCTCGCCGCGTTTCGACCCGACGCTGCACATCCTCGAGGCTGGCAGCAACTCGGTGTCGGCGCTCATCGCCCTGCGGTACAGCGAAGCCTCTGACTTGGCCCTCTCGGCATTGTTCGCTGCGGGGCTGGTGCTGTTCGCCATGACCCTCGTGGTCAACTTCACGGCGTCGTGGTTCATCGCCCGCTCGCGTTCGGGCGCAGGGAGTGAAGCATGACGATGGGACGAGTTGCCGTGCGGACGGAAGAGCCGCAGCGGGTCGGATCGCAGCCGCCGATCGCGAGCCGGAAGCCGGGCACCATCTGCCCGCCGCTCCCTGCGGGCGATCTCCCGCCGCAGCAGCGGCGGGCGCTCAGCACGATGTCGCGCGTCGATGTGATGGTGCTCGTCGGCGCAGGTGTCAGCGCCGTGTGCATGACGTTCTTGCTGTTCGGGCGACTCACGCCGTTGTCGGGGCGCATCGGTTTCGTGATCGTGGCCTTCATGCTGTTTCTCGCCATCTACGCCGCACTCGTGTCGCTCAACGATCGACGGCCCGCTGTGGTCGACCGTGTGATGGCCGCGCTCTTCGCTGCAGCTGGCGTGGTTGCCTTTGCGGCACTGCTGTCGGTGGTGGTGTACGTGGTGTACCGCGGTTGGTCGGCGCTCATCCACCTGAACTTCTACACCGAGGACATGAGCGGGGCTGGCCCGCAGTCGCCGCTCACCGAGGGTGGTGTGCTGCACGCCTTGGCCGGCACGGTCATCATCATGTCGATCTGTTTGGTGCTCACCGTGCCGCTCAGCATTGCGTGCGCCGTGTTCCTCAACGAGACCAGCGGTCGGTTGGCCACCCTGGTGCGCACGGTGGTGACTGCGATGACGGCCCTGCCATCGATCGTGGCCGGGCTGTTCATCTTCGCGACGTGGATCCTCATTCTCGGCTTCGAGCGCTCGGGCTTCGCCGCCGCCATCGCAGTGAGCCTGATGATGCTGCCCATCATCGTGCGCTCCGCCGATGTGGTGCTGCGCCTGGTGCCGGGCAACCTGCGCGAAGCCTCGGCTGCCCTGGGGGCGCCACGCTGGCGCACCGTATGGCATGTGGTGTTGCCCACGGCGCGCTCAGGGCTCACCACGTCGGTGATCCTCGGTACCGCGCGAGGTATCGGCGAGACCGCCCCGGTGCTGTTGACCGCGGGGTTCACGCAGTCGCTGAACATGAACCCCATCGCCGGGCCGATGGCTTCACTGCCACTCACCAGCTTCAAGTTCGTGCTCACCGGTGTGCCTGATCTGATCACGCGCGGTTTCGCCACCGCAGCGCTGTTGATGCTGGTGGTGTTGGTGTTGTTCACGGCGGCACGTGTGTTCGGTGGCCGTCCCGCAGGACACCTGTCGAAGCGACAGGCCCGACGCGTGGCACAGCAGTCGACGGCGGATCTGGAGCGAATCGAGCACTTGGTACAGGAGGTCCGGTGATGGTCGCACCCACAAATGGCTTTTGGCGCAGGCGCCCGTCGAGGGTGATGGCCCTCGCCTTGGCGGTTGGCATGTTGACGGTCGCGATGGTGAGCGATGTTCGGCCGGGAGCGGCCGAGGACTATCAGCGGATCTCGGGCGAGGGTTCGTCGTGGGCGGCGAACGCCATCGACGCAATGCGCGTGAACGTGGCCCAGTTCGGTATCGAGGTGGACTACAACTCCACCGGGTCCACCTCGGGCCGCAAGAACTTCCTCAATGGCACCGTCGACTTCGCTGCATCCGACATTCCGTTCCAGTTCAAGCCCGAGGATGGCTCTCAACCCGAGAACCCGGCGCCAGGCAGCTACGCCTACATGCCGATCACAGCGGGTGGTACCGCCTTCATGTACAACCTGAAGATCAACGGCAAGCAGGTGACCAACCTGCGGCTGTCGGGTGAGAATGTGGTGAAGTTGTTCACCGGAGTGATCACCCAGTGGAACGACCCGGCGATCGCCGCCGACAACCCCGGCCTCGTGCTCCCCGCCCGCAAGGTGGTGCCGGTGGTGCGCTCCGACGGTTCTGGCTCCACGGCACAACTCACGCTCTGGATGATCGACCGCTTCCCGGCGCTGTGGACCGACTACTGCAACCGGTCGGGCCGAGCCCCCAAGTGCGGGTCGACTTCGTTCTACCCAACGATTGCCGGCATGATCGGCCAGTCGGGCGACACGGGAATCCAGACGTATGTGAGCGCTGGCTATGGCGAGGGCGCGATCGGGTACGTGAACTACTCGTACGCGCTTGGTGCAGGCTTCCCGGTGGTGAAGTTGCTGAACACTGCCGGCTACTACACCGAGCCCACTCCGCAGAACGTGGCCGTATCGCTGCTGCAGGCCAAGATCAATACCAATGAGGCCGATCCCTCGGTGTATCTCACCCAAGATCTGCGCAGCGTGTACTCCGACACCGACCCGCGCAACTACCAGCTCTCGTCGTACTCGTACCTGATTCTGCCGCTGAAGGTGGCAGGTCAGTTCAACGAGACGAAAGGCAAGACGCTGGCGGCGTTCTCGTACTACGCGATGTGCCAGGCCCAACAGCAGTCGGCCTCTCTCGGCTATTCACCGATGCCCATCAACCTGGTGCAGGCGAGCCTCGAACAGATCGGCAAGATCCCGGGCGCAGTGGTGCAGAACATCAACATCAGGGACTGCAAGAACCCCACCTTCTCGCCCGATGGAGCAAACCTGCTCGCGCAGACCGCACCACAGCCGCAGGCCTGCGACAAGCTCGGCCCGGCGCAGTGCCCGAACGGCACGGCTGGCGCGGCCAACATCCCCACCGCCGTCTCGACGCCAGTGGCCACCCCGGCAGCGCCGGCAGGCGGCGGAGGCGGGGCGGCGAACCCGGCCACCGGTGCAACGGTGCCGGCGGCCGGTGGTGGCACTCCGGCGCCTGGTGCAACGGTGCCGGCGGCCGGTGGTGGCACTCCGGCGCCTGGTGCAACGGTGCCGGCGGCCGGTGGTGGCACTCCGGCGCCTGGTGCAACGGTGC
>JBAXSU010000003.1:0-45134 GCA_037130535.1 Actinomycetota bacterium | reverse complement strand
AGAAAAAGATCCCGATCGAAAACTCATCATTGTGCGCTCTACGGTGGTTTTTGGGGTGGTCTGCTTTACCGTCTCAAGCATCTGTTCAACAGCAACACACGCAGCGGCAGCCGGCGCATCGCGGCCGCCGACTCGTCGTCGCCGAGGTGACCCGCCATCTCGGCCGCGATGGCCAGCGGTGTGGCCACCTGCACCACGACGGGCAGCGCCGTGCGCCGCAGTGCGCCCAGCACCTCGACATCCCACAGTGGGCCGTACACCAGATCGTGACTGCCCCACAGGTTGATGCGTTCGAGCTCGTTCACTGCAGCCGTGGCGAAATCGTTCACATGGGCGAGCACGTCGGGTGCCACACCACCGGCACCGGCGGGCGGGGCATCGACGCGGTGCACCCACACACCCTGTTCGAGGTCGACCGCGGGCGGGCCGACCGCGCGCGTGACCACTCGCACCTCGTGCCCACGACGCGCCAGCGCGGGCGCGAGATCGCTGATGAACCGGGCGATGCCACCGGTCATGTTGCCGGTGTAGCCACTCGACACGAACGTGATGGCGCGGCGCTGCGACGCGTCGAGCGTGGGGAACGGCTTCCAGTCGGGTGCGGTCCAGGTGACCGGCCCGAGGCGCACCCGGTGCCGTTCGTGGCCCAGCTTCAACCCTGCCGAGAACGCCTCGGCGCACCGTTCAGCACAGCGCCGGGCCGAGCCCACCGGCAGGCGGCCGGCATCTTCGTGCGCCTGCGCGTCGTCGATACGGCTCTGGATGAACCGGCGGGTGCGCTCGTGGATCTCGACCTCGGGGAAGTCGTCCCAGGCGTGGCGGTAGGCGAAGTACGTCTGGTTCTTCACGATCGGGAACCAGTTGGTGACCACGCGGTGGTGGTTGCGGATCCCCGACGGCAGGAACTTGTGGTGCACCGCTGCGTCGGGCAACTGGCGCAGCAGGAAGCCTGCATCGACCAGCCGGCAGCACAGGTCGGTCTCGTCGTGGAAGTACTCGAACACCTCGTCGAACCCGCCCACCTCCTCGAGCGCGCTGCGCCGGAACAGGGCATTGGTGCCCTGCAGGTAGGGGAACTGGAACGAGCCGGGCGCACACTGCACGTCGTAGGGCTGGTGGGTGCTCGACTCGGTCTCGCCGAAGCGGTTCGCCGCGCTGTAGCGGTACTGCAGGTCCATGCCCGTGTGGTCGAACACGATGCCGCCCACACCGCCCACACCCGGATCGTCGAACGCCGGCAGCGCCTGGGTGAGCCACTCGAAATCGGGCAGTGCATCGTCGTCGATGAACGCGACGATCTCGCCCGCCGCGGCGCGGATGCCGATGTTGCGCGACATCGACAGGTTGGCGGCAGGGCAGTGCTGCACCTTCACCCGGTCGACCCAGGGCAGCAGCACATCGAGGGTGTGATCGGTGGATGGGCCATTGACCACCACCACTTCGAGGTCGGCGTGGCGCTGATGGATCAGGCTCTCGAGCGTCGCCCCGAGGCTGTCGGCGCGGTTGTAGGTGCAGATGACGACCGAGACGCGCATCAGCCCGCCGGTCGGGTGGCTGCGATCTCGAACTCGAGGCAGTCACCGTTGGGGCGGCCGCGGGCGATGACCACCGGATCGTCGAAACCGGCACTGCGCAGCAGCGCCGCCAGCGACTCGGGGGTGAAGCCCGTGAAGTGGAAGTCGCCCTCGTACTCCTGGCCGCCGTAGGCGACGGCGCGCAGTTGCTCGAACGGCATCATCCCGCCCACATACGCCTTCGACATCGCCTCGAGATCGGGCACCACCGCACGGAACGTGCCCCCCGGCTTCAGCAGGCTGTGCCAGTAGGGCAGCAGCGTGCGGCCGAGTTGCAGTTCGGGGAAGTGCTCGAGCGTGTGGCTGCTGAAGATCTCGGTGACCGATGCGGGCGCCACCGGCAGGCGGTTGATCGGTGCGACCACGTCGATACCGGGCAGCTCGCGCAGGTCGACGTTGACGAAACCGGGCAGGGCGATGTGGCCCGCACCGAGGTTGAGGCGCACCTCGTCGGCATCGAGACAGCCCGCGGTGATCACCCGCGGCTCGACCGGCACAGCGCCACCGCTCGGCGCGCCGCCGGAACCCCCGCTGCCGTAGCGCAGTTCGTGCATCATCTCGGCGCGGATCGTCTCGACGCGGGTGAGCAGCCAGGCGATCGTGTCGATGTGCGGCCGCATCGTGCGCTCGATGGTGTCGTCGATGATGTTGCCGCCGTGCTCGTCGAGTTCGGTGAGCTGACGTCGGAACGACGCGGTCTCGCGGGTGAGGGTGCGGGCGATGCCGTTGGTCGACACGATGGCGTTGAACACGGCCGGCTGGAACGCCTCGAGCGCCTTCATCCCGTTGGTGACCGCGTCGAGCTGAGCGCGCAACTCGGCCACCTGGAGCTGCAGCTGGTGCACCTCGGCACGCACGTGCGGGGTGACAGCGCGTTCGGTGACAGTACGCGTCTGACGCACACCGGGCACCCGGGCGATCTTGCGCAACGCGCCTCTCAGCCTGCTCATCGGGGCACCTCCCTCACGTCGGCGATTCTACGAACACGGCCGGGGCCTCACCCGAACGTCCACTGCGGCCGCAGGGTGACCACGCCACCGGTCTCGTACGGTTTGCCCGTCATCACGTCGAACCGCATCGCCAGCGTGAGGCGGTCGTACACGTGGGTGCGGTTGAAATCGGTGATCTCGGTGTGCAGGTCGTAGGTGCCCGGCAACAGCGGCACATCGGTGAGGGCCACCTCGATCACCCCGTCGCCCGACAGCACCTCGGGAATCTGCCCCACGTCGCGGGTGCAGGGCGCGGTGACGGTGGAGCCACCGAGATGCTCGATCTCGAACCCCACCACCGGCCGCGGCACGCCCTTCTCGCTGTGGTAGTGCAGGCGCAGCCGCACCGAGTCGCCCGTACGGAACCGCTTCACCGGCACCGGGTTGTCGTTTGCCAGCAGTTCGACCCGTTCGATCCGCGCCTCACCGCTGCCACGGCGGATGCTGCCATCGGCGCTGCGGTCGCGCATGCCCAGCATCGCCTCGGTGTACGCATCCACCAGATCGGCCGGGTCGCCCTCGCCCGTGATCACCCCGTGGGTGAGCCAGATCGCCCGATCGCACATGTCCTTCACCGTGTTCATCGCATGCGTGACGAGCACGATCGTGCGGCCCTCGTTGCGGAACTCGACGAACTTCTCGAGACAGCGCTGCTGAAACGTCACGTCGCCCACCGCCAGGATCTCGTCGATGATCAACAGGCTCGGGTCGACGTTGATGGCCACCGCGAACGCCAGGCGCACGTACATGCCCGACGAGTAGGTCTTCACCGGCGAGTCGATGAAGCTCTCGAGGCCCGAGAACTCGACGATGTCGTCGAAGCGGGATGCGATGTCCTTGCGCGACATGCCGAGGATGGCGGCGTTGAGGAACACGTTGTCGCGCCCCGACAGCTCGGGGTGGAACCCGGCGCCCAGTTCGAGCAGCGCCGACATGCGCTTGTGCACCCGCACCGAGCCCGAGTTGGGCTGCAGGATGCCGGCCATGCACTTCAGCAGCGTCGACTTGCCCGAACCGTTCTGGCCGATGACCCCGAAGACCTCGCCCTCTTTCACGTCGAACGACACGTCGTTCAGGGCGACGAAATCGTTGTAACGCGACCGGCCGCGACCTGCGACGAGTTGCTTGATCGAGTTGGTCTTCTCGTGATGCAGGCGGAACGTCTTGGTGACGTGGTCGACCTCGAGCGCCAGTTCAGCCATGGTTCACATCTCCTCCGCGAACCGCGGCGACAACCGGTTGAACACCCAGGCACCAGCGAAGAACACCCCGAACCCGAGGCCCGCCAGTTGGGCGACCCGGCCGAAGCCGGGCATGCGCAGGTCGTACACCACGTCGTGAATGGCAGTGATGAAACTGCCCGTCGGGCCGTAGTTGGCCACCCAGCGCAAGGCAGCGACATCGATGGTGGCCGGGTTGTAGATGATGGGCGTGGCGTAGAACAGGATCTGCGCGGCGATGCCCCACAGGTAGTTGACGTCGTGGAAGAACACGTTGGCCGCCGACAGCGCCAGGGCGACCCCGGTGGTGAACAGCGCCAGCAGTCCGAGGATGAGCAACAGCACCGGGATCCACGGCAGCACCATGTTGCCGGCGATGAGCAGCGCCACCAGGAGCACGGTCAACTCGATCATCAGCGTGACGAACTGGGCGACGATGACCGAGAACACCAGGTGCTCGTGGGGGAACTGCACCTTCTTGATGAGGCCCGCGCCACCCTGCACCGAACCGATCGCCACACCGACGCTGATCGAGAAGAAGTTGAACGGCAACGCGCCGCTGAGGAAGTAGAGCGGGAAGTTGCTGAGGCCGCTCGGATCACCCAGAGGGGGAGTGGCCTTGAACACGTACAAGAAGATGACGCTGAAGATGGCCATCTGGGTGAGCGGGTTGAGCAGGCTCCACGCCCAGCCCAGCACCGACTTCTTGTACCGCGTGCGCAACTCCTTCAGCGACAGCAGATACAGGAGGTTGCGGTGGGCGGCCGCAGTACGCAAAGACATGGCGACCGGAGTGTAGCGATCACCCGCGTTCGGGCCAGGGCAGCCGCGGATAGCGCCTGCGCATGGCCTCGATGGCGTCGTCGGTGGCGAGGTTGGTGAGCGCGATCATCGAGCCCCGCTGCACCCGGTAGCGGCCGAGCGCCTGGGGCACCAGCACGGCGTGCCCGCCCCGGTCGGCCAGGCGCAACCACAGGTCCCAGTCCTCCCACCCGAACACATGGTCGTCGTCGCCCCGGTACCCGCCGAGATCGCGCCACGTATCGAGCCGCCACATCGCCTGCGCATCGATGTAGTTGGCATCGGCGAGCCGCCGTGGTTCCCACGCCAACGCACTGCGCAGGCCGCGCTGGTCGCCGAAGTCTTCGAGGATGGCGTAGGCGGCAGCGGCACCGGGATCGGCGTCGAGCGCCGCCGACAGTCGCTCCAGACAGGTGGGGTACACCTGGTTGTCGGCGTCCATCACCATCACCCGGTCGGTGCGAGCTGCAGCGAAGCCGGTGTTGCGGGCGGCCGCAAGACCTTCGTTGGCATCCTTCGCCAGCAGCAGCATCGGCACCTGCGGGTGCTCGTCGAGATAGCGCGTCACCACCGCCCGGCTGGTATCGGTGGCGTGGTCCTCGACCACGATCACCTCGAACGGCACGCCCTCGCTGGCGACGATGCTGTCGAGCGTGTCGGCCACCACGGCCGCGTAGTCGTAGAGCGACACGACGACGCTCACCGCCGGCTGCGCCGTCGCGTACGCAGGTGTGGCGGTGCGCTCGATGTGCTGGTCGGTGCCGTGGCGCAGTGTGCAGGCCGTGGCGTCGAGGTGGCGCAGCGCCGCACCCTCGGCGAGCGCCAGGCGCTTGGCTTCGCGCTGCACGTCGAGATACGGCCGGAACGGGCCGAGGCGCACCGGAGGCGGCTGCTGCGATGCGCCCAACCGCCACAGCCCGCGTGTGGGTCGGCTCTGCGACATGTGCGCGCCGAGCCGGGGGAGCACCTCGCGCTCGATCCGGTCGAGGTGCGGTGCCAGCGACCCGACCAGTGCCAACGGGCCGGTGACTGCGGCGAACGCGGCCTCGGCGACGCGGGCGCACCGGGCCGGATCGTCGAGCAGTCCGGCAACCGTTGTGGCGAGGTGCTCGACCGGGGTCTCGACCAGATGCACCCCTGCTGCGAGCGGCGCCCAACTGTCGGCCGGCTCGCTCACCACCACGCACCCGTTGGCCATCGCCTCGACCAGGCGCGCCCATTCGGCATAGGCGGGCGGGGTGGTGCCTGCGGGCAGATGGGCCGAACGGTCGCGGTGCAGGTTGACGAGCAGGGTGGCGCTGCCGAGCAGGTGGTACTTGTCGGCACCGAACACCACGCCGGGGCTGTCGGTGGTGGCGGGCCGGTCGAAGCGGAACAGGCGCAACTCGGCGCGGCGGTGCACCAGCGACGGAGCGAGTTCGGCGAGCACGGCGGCTCGGCGGTCGTCGAATCCACCGAGGAACAGCACGTCGATCGGCCGGTCGCCCCCGGGAGGGGCCACCGCGATCGACGGCACCGCACCCAGTTGCAGATGCTGCGCCTCGACACCCACGGCCTGCAGCGCGGCAACGCCCTGGGGGTTGATGTCGAGGGTGTGCAGCCCACGGCGACAGGCATCGACCGACAGGTGGAACCACGGTGTTCCCGGCTGTTCGGTGCACACGCACACGCTCGCTGCCGCAGCCTGCTGCAGTTGGGCGCGCGGCGCACGGGTGAGTTCGAAGAACTCGTGTGGTGCCACCACCAGATTGATCGACCCGTCGGCGGCCGGCAGGGCGTCGTCGACCAGCACGGCCTCGCGGCCGGAGAGCGCAGCGGCCTCGACCAACCACCCGGCGATGTCGCGCATGAACCCGTTGCCGCGCGCTGCGACGAAGACCTTGACCGGCGCAGCCATCGTCAGCCGCGTCGCAGCACGATGCGAACCGCCTTGCGCGGCGCACGGCCCAGCTTGCGCACCGCCCGGGTGGCGACACCCGTCTTGTCGGGATGGCTGCCCGCATCGCGCACCAGGGCACGCGCCACCGTCCGGCGGCTCATCGCCTTCGGCAGCGCTTCAGTGAGCGCGCGTACGTCGGCGCGTCGCTGCAGCGCCTCGGTGCGTAGCGTGGCGATCGCCGCTTCGGCGGCTTCGACCCGCCGCCGCAACTCGGCGTTCTCGGCGGTGAGACGTTCGACATCGTCGCTGGACACTGTGACACGATACGTCGACGATGAGGGACGAGGCGATGAGGAACGAGACGTGGTGACCGCCGCCGCCGACACCGGCACGCCGACCGTGTGCCTGCTCGTTCCCAACGGCACCCATCGACCTGAAGCACTGGCGGCGGCCGTCACCACGCAGCACCGTGACTGGCCGGTGGTGGCCGTTTGGTGCGGCGATCCGCACCTGCGGCCGGGCGGACGGATGTGGTTCGAACCCCCCGCACCCAGCGACCGGTCGTGGGAGCAGGTGCTCGTGGCATCGGCCCCGCACACAGCTGAGTGGCGGCGAGCCGTGGCGGCGGCGACCGCGTTGCTGGCCGGGGGTGCGCCAAGCGTGGTGCTGCTGTGGGCGGGGTCGATCGCCGTGCTCGACGACCTCACATCGCTCGTGGCCCAACCCGCCGACAGCGCTGTGCTGGTACCCCGCGGTGCGCCAGCGTCCGATCAGGACGACCGCGACGTGTACTCCACCCGTGCCGCTGCCGTCGGGGTCGCTGCCGGTCCGCTGCTCGACTGGATCGACAGCCAACTCGCGGTCACCGACGATGTCGCCCGGGTGCTCGAACAAGCCGCCCTGCTGTATGGCGCGCGCACCTGCACCGACCCGACCATCGGCGTCGGTGCTACGCGGTGGGACACCGAGCGGCCCGCGCTGGTCGACCTGCCGGGCTTCGATCCGCATCAGCCGTGGGTGCTCGACGCCACCGACGAAGAACGAGCCGTCGTCGACGTGCTGGGCCACCCTGATCGCGAAACAGCGGTGGCGCGTGCGGTGCCGCAGCTCGCCGGTGTCCGCCGCCCGCTGGCCCTGCCCGGTGGTGTCGTCGTCGATGCCGAGGTGCGCCATCTGGTTGCCACCGCGTCGGCCCGCTCGGCAGCGTCGGTACCCCAACCGTGGAGTCAGGCCGCTGCCTTCCGGGCCTGGCTCGGCGAGCGCTACTGGGCCGAACTGCACAGCACCCGCCGCGACCTCGGTGTCGCCTTCCCCCAGATCGGTGCCGCCGACGCCGACCGGTTCCGGGTGTGGTGCCGACGCGCGTTCGTCGACGACAGCGTGCCGATGCTCGTCCCCGTCGCCGAGCGCAGCACGCGCCGACTCGACATCGACCCGGTGCCATCGGCCCAGGGCCTCAACCTGGTGGGCTACCTCACCCGCGAATCGAGCCTCGGCGATGTCGCCCGCCGGCTGCTCGCCACCCTCGACGGCGCCGGTGTGGCCGTAGCGCCGATCGCCTACCAGCGCACCGCCAGCCCGGCGGTGGCGACACCGCCCACCGTGGGTCGCCGCGTGCGCTACGGCACCTCGCTGGCCGTGGTGAACGCCGACCAGTTCCCGGCACTGTTCGCCGACCATCCCGAACTGTTCGCTGCCACCGAGCGGATGATCGGCTACTGGTTCTGGGAACTCGAACACATCCCGCGGGCGATGCGCAACGCGTTCGATCTCGTCGACGAGGTGTGGGCCGGCTCGCAGTTCGTCGCCGACGCCTTCGCCGCGGTGGCACGGGTGCCGGTCCACCATGTGCCCATCCCTGTGCCCGAACCGGTGCGTTCGCCGCGTGCGCGCAACTCGTTCGCGCCGCTGGGCGACCTCGACGGCCGGTTCGTCTTCGCCGTCGTGCTCGACCACTTCAGCGTCACCGAACGCAAGAACCCGGCGGGTGCCATCGAGGCGTTCTGCCGGGCGTTCACACCCGGTGAGGGCCCGGTGCTGGTGGTGAAGACGATGAACGGCGAGCACCGTTGGCCCCAGCACCGCCGTCTCCATGCGGCCGCGGTCGGCCGACCCGACATCCGCATCTGGGACGAACACCTCGACCGGGGCGACCACATGGCGTTCATCGCCTCCGCCGACGCGCTGGTGTCGCTGCATCGCAGCGAAGGCCTCGGCCTGCACCTTGCCGAGGCGATGTGGTTGAACACCCCGGTGATCGCCACGCGCTACAGCGGCAACCTCGACTTCATGGACGACACCTCGGCGGTGCTCGTCGATGCGGCAATGATCCCCGTCACCGCCACCGGCGGCGAGGGGGTGTACCCCGTCGAGGCCAGCTGGGCCGATCCCGACCTCGACCAGGCGGCAGCGGCGATGCGGCGCCTGGTGAGCGATCCGGCACACACGGCCGCGTTGGCGGCAGCCGCGCGGCGGCGCATGGCCGACCAGCCCTCGGCGGCTGCCACCGCGTCCCGCATCGCCGCGCTGCTCGGAATCGATCAGGCACCCGCGTCGGCGACCCACGTGCCATGCTGAGCGGCGTGGGTGCGTTGCGAGCACAACTGAGCTGGCTGGTCCGTGGCCGACACCACACGGTGACCGCGCTCGACGGGCTCGCCGCCGACCTGCGCGCGCTGCAGGCCAAGGTGGCCGACCTCGACGCCACGGTGCGATCCCTCGACGCCGCGCAGACCCGTCTGGGCGACCGACAGCTCGACGAGTTCGACCGGGTGCGCACCGCGGTGGCCGCCGCCACCGACGACCTGATGGCGCGTGTGACAGCGCTCGCCGACCGCATCGACGACGGCCGCGTCGAGGAAGAGCGATGAGCGACACGCCCGAGGCGCGCCTGGCCCGCTGGGCCGAGCGCGACGCCGTGGTGGGCCTCGACGCCGAACGCGAACAACTGGCCCTCGCACTGGCGGCCCGCGAGGCCGAAGTGGCCGACCTGCGGGCGCGCAACGAACAACTCGCCCAACGTGCAGCGCAGTTGGCCGTCGACGCCGACAGCCTGCGCCACCAGGTGGCGGCACTGCAGCGGCCGCCGCTCACCCGTCGCGTCTACCGGCGCGTGCGCACCCTGGCCGCACGCGCGCTGCCCCATTGAGATGGCCCACTGAGATGGCCCGCTGAGATGGCCCGCTGAGATGGCCGGGCGACGGAGCCGGGTGGAGGTGAGCGTGATCGTGCCGAGCATCGGCACGACCGGGATGGTGGGTGGCCGCGAGCGGGTGTTCGCGGTCGAGGCGATCCGTTCGGTCATCGCCACGGCCACCGTGCCGATCGAGGTGATCGTCGTCGCTGGCATGGAGATGCGGGCCGAGGTGCGCACCGGCGTGGAAGCGCTGGGAGCGAAGGGGCAGGTGCGCTGTGTCGACTACGACGCCAGGTTCAACTTCTCGGCCACGGTGAACCTCGGCGCTGCGCACGCCAGCGGGACGATGCTGCTGCTGCTGAACGACGACACCGAGGTGATCAGCCCCGATTGGCTGACACTCATGCTCGCTGCAGCGGAGTCGGGTGGCGCGGCTCACGTGGGTGCCGTCGGTGCCCGCCTGCTGTTCGAGGACGGCACCCTGCAGCACGCCGGGCACACCTACCGCACCTCGATCGACCACGTCGCCTTCGGCCGCCCCGGCGATGCGCCGGGCCGCGACGGGTTGCTGCTGCGCCGCCGTGAGGTTGCCGGGGTGACTGCCGCATGCATGCTCACCCCGTTCGAGGTGTTCGACCTCGTCGGCGGGTTCACCACTGCGCTGCCCGGTAACTACAACGACGTCGACTACTGCCTGAAGGTGCGTGCCGCCGGCCGGTCGATCGTGTACGAACCGGCCGCGGTGCTGCACCACTTCGAGTCGCGGTCACGTGTCACCGGCATCCGGCCCGACGAGATCGCCACGATCCAGCGCCGCTGGCTGAGCCACCTTGCCGACGACCCGTTCACCCCGGCCCTCGTCTGAGCCGCGGCCGGTTCGGCGCGGTGGTCAGCCGTCGATGGTGACGCTGCGGTCGAAGCGGGCGTAGGGCGTGAACAGGGTGCGCGCCCCACGCGCCACCAGCGCGGCCGACATCGACCGGCCGGCATCGTCGAAGCCGCCGTGCACCAGGTGCCGGCACTCGCGCCACTGTGCCGCCGACACCGCTGCGGCCGCCAGGCTCACCGCAGTGCACTCGCGTTCGATGAGCAGATCGTTGCCCGAGGTCGTGCCACCGGCGCGCAGGCCGACCAGGTCGTACCAGCGGTAGTCGGGCTCATCCCAGCCCGCGTGCACCACCACCCCGTCGTCGGTGGTGACGAGGCCGCCCACCGCGCCGGCGCCCGGCGACAGCGCCAGACCGGCCAACGTCGTCACCCAGTCGGGTGTGCTCGCGGTGTGCGGCACCATGCCCGGTGCGATGCTGACGATCACGTCGGACGGGTGCAGGCCGTGGACGCGATCGATCGCCGCGGCGAGCGACCACGGCCCCGGCACGGTGACGCGCTGCCAGTGCGCGGCGCCGTGCGGGCCGAGCAGTTCGTCGTCGAGCAACTCGACGAGCAGTGCCGGGGTGCACTCGGGATGCGCCACCACCAGGCGACAGCGCTCGCCCTGTGCGGCGATGGCGCGCACCGTGGCCGCCACCGCCAGCCGGTAGGGGCGCGACGCAGCACCCTCGAGCCTGCTCGGCACCACCACGGTGACCGTGGCCCGCGCCCCCGCTCCGCGCACGAGGCGATACGTTCCCGCGACCGGCCCGTGCACCACCTCGGCATCGAGGCCCAGTCGGACGCACTGCTCGTGCACCGCACGTCGGCCCCGCTCGACCGCCACCGACAAGGTGCCGCTGTCGCGCGACACCGAACTCGACACGTTGCGCCAGTGATAGGCGAGCACGGGCAGGTGCACGATGCGCCGTCCGTGCGCAGTGATGTGCTCGGTGGCGCGCAGGACGAGGTCGTGATCCTGCGAACCGTCGAAGCCCTCGCGGAACCCACCGATCGCCTGCACCACCGCCCGGCGCAGCACCGACAGATGACAGGTGTACATCGACGAACGGAACCGCTCGGGCGACCAGTCGGGTTTCAGGAAGTGAGCGGCCTCGCGGCCGTCGGCCAGCACGTGGGCCTCATCGGTGTAGAGGTAGTCGACATCGCTGCCACCCGCGCCCTCGAGGGCATCCATCACGGTGGCCAAGGCGTCGGGCACGATGGCATCGTCGTGGTCGAGCAACGCCACGAACTCGCCGGTGGCCATCGCCAGCGCATCGTTGGTCGCGGCCACGATGCCGCCGTTGGCAGCGCGGCGCTGCACCATGATGCGCGGATCGGCCGCAGCGGCGGCCTCGAGCGCGGCAACCACCTCGGGTCGCGTGGAGCAGTCGTCGACCAGGCACCACTCCCAGTGCGGGTAGGTCTGCGCGGTGACCGACCGGATACAGGCGAGCAGGGCGCCCAGCGGTGGGTCGTACACCGGGGTGATGACAGAGATCCGAGCCTCGATGATGGGGCAGGCTAGTCGTCGGTTGGTACCGTACCGCCGTGGCCAGACGGGTTTTCGTGAGCGAACACGGCAACGTGTTCATGCGCGAGATCGCCGAGCACCTCGTCGAGGCACTCACCGCCGCAGGTCGTTCCGCCGAGTTGGTGGTCGACCGGTTGCCGGGCGATGCACCACCGCTCCACCAACTCGTCGTCGCCCCGCACGAGTTCTTCGGGCTGTTCCCGGCACCCGAGGCCGACCGGATCGCCGCTGCGGCACGGTCGGTGTGTATCAACACCGAACAACCGGGTACCCCGTTCTTCGACCTGGCGATGCACTACGCGGCCCACGGACCCGGTGTGCTCGACATCAGCCCGTTCGCCCTCGACAGCATCCGCCGCACCGGGTTGCCGGCAGTGCACCTGCCCCTCGGGCACGTCGCGTCGATCGACCGATGGCACGGTGTCGACCAGGCGCCACGCGAGGTCGACATCGCCTTCCTCGGTGGCCGCACGCCGCGGCGTGAGGCGTTCCTCGGCGGCGCTGCCGGGCAGCTGTGGGAGTGGCGCACCGACCTGCGCCTGTTCAGCTGGCACCGGCCCGCACGCGACGGCACGCCGTCGTTCACCGTCGGCGCCGACAAGTACGCCCGGCTCGCCGACACGCGCATCTTGCTGAACGTGCACCGCGACGAGGCGCCCTACTTCGAGTGGGCGCGGGTGGTCGAGGCGATCGCCAACGGCTGTGTGATCGCCACCGAGACCTCGGTGGGCATCGAACCGCTGGTGCCCGGCACCCATCTGCTGATGGCCCCGCTCGACACGCTCGCCGAGCAGGCCGTGGCGCTGGCCTTCGACGAACCGCGCCGGGCGGCGATGGCCAAGGCCGCGCACGAGGTGCTCGTCGACGAACTCGACCAGCGGGCGCTCGTCACCTGCGCCCTCGACGCCCTTGCCGTCGAGATGAGGGCCCCCCGGCGCACCAGGCCCGCCATCTCGTTGCCGAAGCCTCGCCCGCACCGCAGCACGCCAGCGCCGCATCACACCGGTGAGCAGCAGTTCGCCGATCACACGGCGGCCCGGCTGAAGCAGGCCGTCATCGCCCAGATGGGCACCATTCGCTCGATCGAGTCGTCGCTCGCCGTCGCCCGGCACGGCTCGGCCGATCATGTCGACGAGACCGCCACCCCCACGTTCGGCACGGCCCAGCCCGAGGTGACCGTGGTGATCCCGCTTTACAACCAGGGCCACTACCTCGCCGCCGCAATCGACTCGGTGATCGCTGCCAGCAGTCGGTCGCCACGCTGCGACATCGTCGTCGTCGACGATCACTCCACCGACGACTCGCTGGCCGTTGCCCACCGCCTGCTGGCCGAGCGGACCTCGTTCCCCATCGCGGTCGTCGCCCGTGCGGCGAACGGCGGCCTACCGGTGGCCCGCAACACCGGCTTCGGCCGTGCCCGCGGCCACTACGTATTCGCCCTCGACGCCGACAACCTGGTGTACCCGAACGGCCTCGCTGTGCTTGCCGAGCACCTCGACCGGGCACCGGCCGACGTGGTGGCCGCCTACGGATTGCTCGAACGCTTCGACGAGACCGGGTCGCTGGGGCTCACCAGCCATCTGCCGTGGGACGTCGACCTGCTGGTGCACGGCGCCTACATCGACGCGATGGCGATGTTCAGGCGCGACGCCTGGCAGCGCCTCGGCGGCTATGCCGATGTCGCCGGGATCTACGGCTGGGAGGACTACGACCTGTGGCTGACGATCGCCGAGGCCGGCCAGCGAGCCGACCTCGTCGGCCGGTTCGTCGGCCGGTACCGTGAACAAGCCGGGTCGATGCGTCGCATCAGCGACATCGACATGGCCACCAACTTCGTCACCCTCCGAGAACGGCACCCACGACTGCCATGGCCGAGTTGAACCAGCCCACCGCCGCCCCCGAACCCGGCCCCGACACGACGGCGCAGTTGCGCGCCCGCATCGCCGAACTCGAGTGCCTGCTCGAGGCCCGCACCCAGACCATCGTCGGCATGGGTGCCCGTCTGGCCGAACTCGACGGTGATGCACCGCCCGCGCTCGCCGAACGACTGCGGGTCGTCGAGGCCGAACTGGCTCAGGTGCGCGCCACCAAGGTGTTCCGCTACAGCGCCCTGCCCCGGCGGGTGTACGCCCGGCTGCGCGGAGTCGCCCGTGCCTGAGCAGGCGGGCCCTGCGCAGGCCGACCGGGTGCAGGCCGATCCGGCGGTGATCGCCTCGCTCGAACACGCCCTGACCGAGGCCCGTGCCCAGTACGCGCTGCTGCGGCGCACGCTCGACGAGGTGGTGGCCCACCGCGACGGCATCAGCGCCGAGCGTGCCTGAGAGAAAGTGGGCCGCGCCCCACCGTGCTGCTGGTGGCGACACAAGCGGGTGGTGCTGTGTCGGTGTTCGACTTCGCCGGCTCGACCGATGTGCCGCTCGACGTGTTCGGGTACGTCGAGTGAACCCATCGCGCACCCACCCCCACCGCGGCCGCAACCATGAGCACGTGCGCACCGAGCAGCAGGAGTGGCTGTGTGGGGCCACCCACGGCCACGTGCCCGGTGAACCACCACGACCCGTCGGTACCCACCGTCGACCGGCGCAGCACGGTCCAGAACGTGGCCACCTCCACTGCGCCAGCAGCGATGAGCACCAGTGGCACCGCTGCCAACCGCAATGACGGCACCGGTCGGGGCGCCCGGGCGAGAACCAACGCGATGACCCCGAGCCACACCCCGAGCGAGTAGCGCCCCTGCCAGATCGGCCCGAGGCGCCAGAACATCACCACCTCGAACACCACCGGGGTGCCGACGAGGGCGAGCGACCACACCACCGCTGCACCGCCGAAGCCGGCCGGAACCGAGGTGCGGCGCACGGCCAGCACGGCGGCCACCAGCACGGCAGCCCAGGTGGCCGCCACGGCGGGCGCCACGCCGTACTCGAGCCAGCCGAGCGATGCCACCAGCTCGCCCGCAGTGCGCAGCAGGCCCCCGACCGCCTCGGCCACTGCCTGCCACCACGAGCCCTGCTGGGCAGTGCGCGGATCGTCGATCGCCACCTCTGCCCAGCGCTGCCACACCGCGCCCGCTGTGACCGCAGCGGCCACCGGCGCCCACAGCGCCCATCGATCGCGACTGTTCGGTCGCCGACCAGGCATCACCTCGACAATCACCAGCATCGTCACCGCCGCAACGAGCGCCGCCGGGCGAGCAACGACTGCCGCAGTCATCGGCACCGAGATCCACCATGCGTCGGCCGGCAGCGGCTCGCCGCCACGCGCGAAGCGGGCCACCCCCACCCAGCCGAGTGCCGCAAGGGCCACCTCCCACGTGTTCGGGTTCACCACGCCCACCAGGAACCAGGCCGCAGGCGTGACTGCGGCGAGGGCTGCCACCGCCACCCACGGCCGACCGGCGACGAGCGGTCGGGCGCGCCGAGTGGCGAGGAGCACCAGAAGCGCTGCGACCACCGCCGCCACGATGCGGTAGTGCGCCGGGTCGGCCGGGTCGCCCAGCACGCGGGTGAGGCCACCGATGGCGGCGTAGAACCACGGCGGGTTGATCCCGGCCGACGTGGCGACGGCGATCGTGTCGGTTGCGGTCGACACGGTGATGCAGTCGGGCGGTAGCGACGAGTCGTGCCGGTAGCACGCCGGGTCGCCGCTCGCCAGCGCTGCCGGCACCTGCACGATGCGGTAGCCGGGTGCCAGGCCGAGCCCTGCGGGCACAGGTTCACCGCGCCACTGGCCATCGGCAACCGCCGCAGCCCGCAGTACATGGGCCGGTTCGTCGGGTCCGCCGTAGCGCGACACACCGAGCGACCACGTGACGGCGACGAGCACCGCCAGCGCGGCCACGCCGGCCGTGCGGGCACGGCCGATGGTCAGGTGGCCACCACCACGGTTTCGTTGTGGGTGAACCAACGACCGGCTGCCGTGGGGAACGGGAACGACATCGCCCTTGTTGCCTGCAGGCCGAGCTGGCCGAGCAGTGCCGCGATGTCGTCGCGGGTGAGCATCGTCACATGTGTCGCATCCGACGCGAACCCGCGCTCCTGCGGGCAGATCACCACCACTGCGCCACCTGCCCGCCGCAGCGGAAGGTACGCGGCGACGAGTGCCGCCGCGTCGTCGCGGGTGAGGTGCTCGAGCACATGCGCGAACAACAGCGAGTCGAACGAGCCGGGCACGGCCTCAGCCGAGGCGCCGAACTCATCGGCCGTGTACGCCGTGAGGCCTCGCCTCCGTGCCTCGGCCACCGACGCCGCATTGTGGTCGACACCCACACCGTTGCCGTCGAGATGGGCGAGGTTGCGACCGGTGCCACAGCCGATGTCGAGCACCCGGCCGAGGCCGAGGCGGCGAATGTTCCACCGGTACGGCACCTGCGGGTCGACGAATCGTCGCCAGCCGACCCGGGGAGCCGTCGACGCAGCGAGCCGCTCGGTATAGGCCACGTCGGTGGTGGTGGGGCGCTCGTCGCTCATCGTGGGCTCGTGCGCTCAGTCGACCGGTCGGTCCTGCTTGTCGCGTTTGGCCGCCTTGGCTGCCTTCTTCCACTCGCGCACCTTGGCGAGTGTGGCGGGCGAGTGGATGTCGGCGACACTGCGCGGACGAGTGTCGCTGAACGGTGCAGCGGCCGCCTTCCAGCCGCGTGGCGTCACCCCCATCCGCTTGGCAAGCAGGGCCAGGAAGATCTTCGCCTTCTCGTCGCCGTAGCCCGGCAGCGTGCGCAGCCGCTTGTACAGCTCGTCGCCGCTGCGCACATCGGCCCACACCACGTCGCCGCGTCCGTCGAAGCGTTCGGTGAGGACCACACACAGCTGATGGATGCGACCGCCCATCGAGGTGGGGAAGCGGTGGATCGCGGGTGTCTCACTGCACACGGCGATGAAAGCCGCCGGATCCATCGCGGCGATCCGGGCGGCATCGAGATGCCCGAGACGACGGCGCAGTGTGGCGGGCCCGGTGAACGCCCACTCCATGGGCACCTGCTGGTCGAGCAACATGCCGATCAAGAGGGCTGTCCCGTCGGTGTTGAGCAGTGCGTCAGACTCGGGATCGCCGGTGATGAAGAGGGTGCCGGTCACGGCGTCACGCTATCCTCCGCCTGTGCCCGAGGTCGCGGTGGTCGTGCTCACCTTCGACCCGCCCGACGGGCTGCTCGAGGCGTGTCTCACCTCGGTGCTCGCCACTGGCGGCGCAGCGCAGGTGATCGTGGTCGACAACGGGCGACGGGCGCGCGGGCGCATCGATGCACAGGGTTCGGCACAGGGTTCGGCGCCGGTGTTCACGCTGATCGAGCCGGGTCACAACCTCGGCTACGCAGCCGGGATGAACCTCGGTGTCGAGCGGGCGATCGCCGGTGGTGCAACGCATGTCGCGTTGCTCAACGACGACGTCACGGTGCCCGCAGGGTGGATCGAGGGCCTGCTCGCCGAGTGGTCGACGCGACCTGGCGAACGCCTCGGTGCCGTGCAGCCGATGCTCGTGTTCCCCACCGACCCGCCGACCGTGAACAGCCTCGGTGTCGAACTCGGGCGCGACGGCGCCGGGGTCGACATCGGCCGTGGCATGCCGCTGCCCGTGCCGCCCGACCCGAGCGCCACCGCCCACGACCTCGCCATGTTCACCGGCGGCGCCGTGATGCTGAGTGCAGCGTTCCTCGCCGATGCGGGTGGCTTCGATCCGCGGTTCTTCCTCTACTACGAAGATGTCGACCTCGCCCTGCGCGGTGCCGAACACGGGTGGCGCTATCGCTGTGTGCCCACGGTGCAGGTGACGCACATCGGCAGTGCGTCGACGACGGCAGTGCCCGAGATCGCCGCGTTCTACCGCGAGCGCAACCGGTTGTGGGTGCTGATCCGCCACCGACCCTGGGGAGATGTTGCCCGCGGACTGTGGCTTGCGGTGCGTCGCTTGCGATATCGGCCACGTCGGGTGCATGCCCGTGCGCTGTGGGCTGCTGTGCTCGCGGCGCCGCGTCTGCTCGTCGAGCGACGACGCCACCGCTGAGAGCGGACGCGGGAGGAGTCGCCACCGCGCTCCGTGTGGTCGACCCTGGCCACTGTCACAAAGTCCCCCAATCGGGGTACAGAAAGTCTCAAGACCTATCAAGCGGCAGTCGGATTGCACCGATGTCCTCGCTGAGCACATGCCAGCAGGAGCGATGCGACGATGGATGCCACAACGACACAGACGCACAATCAGCGGCCCGGGGCCAATGGCCCGCGGACCCGGTTCGTACACCTGCGTCGCGTCGTGGCCCTGGCAGCGCTCACTGCGGTCGGCGTCGGCGTCGGCCTCGCTGTGCCGTCAGCCGCAGCGACCGACACCGACCCGCAGCCCACCTTCATCCCGCCGTCGGCCGACTGGCTCACCACCGTCAACTACTACCGCGCCATGGTGGGCGTGGCCCCGGTGACCGAGGACCCGGCGCTGTCGGTCGGTTCGTACCAGCACTCGTGCTACATGCTGCGCAACGGCATCTCGCACGACGAGGACATGTCGAAGCCCGGTGCCACCACCGAGGGCCGCAAGGCCGGCAACAACGGCAACGTCGCCGTCTCGAGCGCCTATGGCGCCACCGACCGCAACCACGTCGACCTCTGGATGACCGGTCCGTTCCACGCCATCGGCGTCGTGCGGCCCGCGCTGCGCACCGTCGGGTTCGGCAAGTGCGCCGACCAGACGACCAGCCCCTGGCAATCGGCCGCCACCCTCGACGTCTTGCGCGGTCTCGACTACTCCGCCCGCCGTCCTGGCGCACCCGTGACGTTCCCCGGCGACGGCACCACCACCAGCCTCAGCAAGTTCGTGACCGAGACCCCCAACCCGCTCACCTACTGCGGATGGAGCGGCGGCGCCGGGTTGCCGACCTTCGCGATGATGCCCGAGCCGGTTGTGGGTCCGGTGAGCGCCTCGATCACCGGCCCCAACGGACCGATCGAGACCTGCCCGCTGTGGAAGCAGAACACCGATGGATCGGCAGCTTCGATCCTCGGTGGCGACAACGCCGTCGTGGCGATGCCTCGCACCGAACTGACCCCCGGCACCTACACCGTCACCATCGCCGCCGCCAGCCGCACGGTGTCGTGGAGCTTCACCGTCGACCCGGCTGCCGCCACGGGTGTGATGCCGGCGCCTGCATCCGCCCAGCCCGTCGGCCCGAGCGTCGGCTTCACCCCGCTGGCCCCGGCTCGCCTCGTCGACACCCGTGAGGGCCGCGGCGCCACAGCGCTGCAGGCCGGTGTCACCAAGCGCATCCAGGTGAGCGGATGGGCCGGAGTTCCTGGCGGTGCCTCGGCGGTCGTCGCCAACATCACCGTGGTCGGCGCCACCGCTTCGGGCTCCCTCACCGCCTGGAACTGCGCCTCCGAGCGACCGCTCGTCACCACCATCAGCTACGCCGACAGCGAGGCGACTGCCAACGCCGGCACCGTCGGCCTCGACGCCGGTGGTGGGCTCTGCGTGTTCGCCTCGACCAACGCCCACCTCGTGGTCGACGTCACCGGGGCGATGACCTCCACCGCCACCAGCCGCTTCACCTCGGTCACCCCGCAGCGAGTGATGGACACCCGCACGGGCTTCGGGGCAACCCGACTCGGTGGTGACCAGACCGTCGCCCTGCAGATCGCCGGTATCGCCGGGGTGCCCGTCACCGCAACGGCGGTCACGCTCAACCTCACCAGTGTCGATGCCGCCCTGCCCGGCTACGTCACCGCCTATCCGTGCGGCGCCGCCAGGCCCGTCGTGTCGAACCTCAACCCCCAGCCGGGCCGGGTGCGGCCCAACATGGTGACCGTCCCGCTGTCGGCCGATGGGCGGGTGTGTCTCTACAGCCTCAACCCCGTCGACCTCGCCGCCGACGTGACGGGCTACTACAGCGAGTCCGACGGCCGCACGTTCACACCCTCCACCCCGTTCCGCCTCGTCGACACCCGCGACCGGCTGCGGGCCGCGATGAACGTCGCGGCCCCCGGCCAGCGGCTCGCTGCCGGCCAGATCGTGACCCTGCAGATCGCCGGCCAGCGCGGCGTGCCAGCGGAGGCGGGCGCCGTCTCGGTCAACATCACCACCACCGCATCGAGCGGCGACGGCTACATCACCGCCTGGCCGTGCAACGAGCGGCCTGTCGCCTCGATCGCCAACATGCGCAGCGACAACGCCGTCTCGAACGCGGCTCAGTTGCCGTTGTCGCCGACGGGAACCCTGTGTCTGTTCGCCCAGGACGCCACGCACGTCGTCATCGACGTGAACGGCTGGTGGAGCTGAGTCCCCTTCCTGAGTTGGGTGGGCTGTCGGTTCAGCAGAACGTCGGGTCGATCGCGTCGGGATCGATGTCGTAGTCGCCGATCGCCTTCACGATCAGCTCGGCATCGACCTCGCCCCGGGCAGCGAGCGCCGACAGCACGGCGACCACCACATGGCCCTCGTCGACCTCGAAGAAACGGCGCAGTGCGCCACGTGTGTCGGAGCGCCCCATCCCGTCGGTGCCGAGCGGGGTGAACTGGCGATCGGGCAGCCAGCGGGCCACCTGCTCGGGCACGATCTTCATGAAGTCGGTGACAGCAACCACCGGCCCCGGCGTGCCGGCGAGCAGTTGGGCCACCAGTGGTACGCGCGGAGCCTTGGCTGGGTGCAACCGGTTCCAGCGTTCGGCAGCGAGAGCGTCGTCGCGGAGCGCCTTGTACGAGGTGGCCGACCACAGGTCGACACCCACGTCGTACCGGTCGCGCAGGGCCGTGGCCGCTGCCCGAGCGGCCGAATGTGCCGACCCGCTGAACAGCACCGTGGCCCGGGTGCGCGCCGCTGGCGCAGCCTCGAAGTGGTAGAGGCCGCGCACGATGCCCGCCCGCACCTCGGGGCTGTCGGGCATGACCGGCATCGGGTAGTTCTCGTTGTACAGAGTGAGGTAATAGAAGACGTCGGGGTCGCCGTTGGCCGGGTTGTCGCCGTACATCCGCTCGAGGCCGGCGCGCACGATCTCGGCCACCTCGTAGGCGAAGGCCGGGTCGTACGCCTGCACCGGCGGCACGGCCGAAGCCAGCACCAGCGAGTGTCCGTCCTGATGCTGCAGGCCCTCGCCGAGCAGTGTGGTTCGCCCAGCGGTGGCGCCCATCAGGAAGCCGCGGGTGCGGGCATCGGCCGCCTGCCAGATGAGGTCGCCCACCCGCTGGAACCCGAACATCGAATAGAACGTGTAGAAGGGCACGGTGGTGATGCCGCGTGTGGCATATGCCGTGCCGGCGGCGATGAAGCTGGCCATCGAACCGGCCTCGGTGATGCCCTCTTCCAGGATCTGGCCGTCGCTGGCCTCGGTGTAGCTGAGCAGCAGGTCGTGGTCGACCGGCTCGTACTTCTGGCCCTGCGAGGCGTAGATCTTCAGTTCGCGGAACAACGCGTCCATACCGAACGTGCGCGCCTCGTCGGGCACGATGGGCACCACATGGCGGCCGAAGTGGTCGTCGCGGGCCAGGTTGCGCAGCAGGCGGGTGAACCCCATCGTCGTGCTGACGGCTGCCGTGCCCGAGCCCTTGCGCAGTTCGTCGAACACGTCGTCGGTGGGCAGGGTGACCGGCCGTATGGGGGCTGTGCGGCGCTTCGGGATCGAGCCACCGAGGCGACGACGGCGTTCCATCATGTACTGGAACTCGACGCTGTCTTCGCGAGGCCGGAAGTAGGGCGGGTTCTCGTCGTCGATCGCGTCGTCGGGGATCTCGTCGTGCAGATACAGGCGGTCGCGCAGAGCGAGCAACTGCTCGGCGTTCATCTTCTTGATCTGATGGGTGGCGTTGCGGCCCTCGATCTGTGGGCCGAGCGTCCAGCCCTTCACCGTCTTGCACAAGATGACGGTGGGGGCGCCGGAGCCCAGGTTGTCGGTTGCTGCTTTGTAGGCGGCGTAGAGCTTGCGGTAGTCGTGGCCGCCGCGCGGCAGGTTCACCAGGTCGGCGTCGGTGAGGTGGCTCACCATCGCCCGCAGGCGCGGATCGGGACCGAAGAAGTGGTCGCGGATGTAGGCGCCGTCTTCGATCGTGTACCGCTGGAACTGGCCGTCGACGGTGGTGTTCAGCTTGTTCAGCAGTACGCCATCGTTGTCCTGCGCCAACAGTCCGTCCCACTTCGAGCCGAGGATGACCTTGATGACATTCCAGCCCGCGCCACGGAACACGGCCTCGAGCTCTTGGATGATCTTGCCGTTGCCACGCACTGGGCCGTCGAGGCGCTGGAGGTTGCAGTTCACCACGAAGACGAGGTTGTCGAGCTTCTCGCGACTGGCCAGCGAGATGGCGCCCAACGTCTCGGGCTCGTCGCACTCACCGTCGCCGAGGAAGGCCCACACTCGGCTCTGGCTGGTGTCGTCGAGCTGGCGGTTCAGCAGGTAGCGGTTGAAGCGCGCCTGGTAGAGGGCGGTGAGCGGGCCGAGACCCATCGACACCGTGGGGAACTCCCAGAACTCGGGCATCAGGCGGGGGTGCGGGTAGCTCGACAGGCCCCGGCCGGGGCGGGCGATCTCGCGACGGAACGCGTCGAGATCGTCTTCCTGCAGACGGCGCTCGAGGAACGCGCGGGCGTAGATGCCCGGCGCGGCGTGACCCTGGAAGTACACATGGTCGCCCGCGTTCCCGTCGTCTTTCCCGCGGAAGAAGTGGTTGAAGCCGATCTCGTACAGGCTGGCCGAACTGGCGAACGTGGCGAGGTGGCCGCCGATGCCCTCGGCGTGCTTGTTGGCCTTCACCACCATCATCGCTGCGTTCCAGCGCACGTAGGCGCGGATGCGGCGCTCGATGTGTTCGTCACCCGGGAACCACGGCTCGGCCTCATGGGGGATCGTGTTCACGTAGGGCGTGCTGACGGTGGCAGGGAAGCTGACCTCGCTCGAGCGGGCACGCTCGAGCAACTTCGACAGCAGGAACCGAGCGCGGGTCTTGCCGTGGGTGTCGATGACCGCATCGAGGCTGTCGAGCCACTCGGCGGTTTCCCCCGGATCGGTGTCGGGAAGTTGGTTGACGTAACCGTCGAAGATCATGGCCTGCATTCTCGCATGATTACCGCTGAGTAACAGTGGGACTACGTACAGTGATCGCAATGAGTTCGACCCGCACGATCTATACCGACGGTGCGTGTTCGGGGAACCCGGGGCCAGGGGGCTGGGCGTGGGCCGAGGCTCCGGAGGGTGCGCCGAACGGTTCGGGCAGTGAGGCGCACACCACCAACCAGCGGATGGAGATCATGGCGGTGCTCGAGGCGCTGCGCGCCACCGACGGCCCCGTAACCATCGTCAGCGACTCGACCTACGTGGTGAACTGCTTCCGCGACCGCTGGTGGGTGCGGTGGCAGGCCAACGGCTGGCGGAATGCGAAAAAGGAGCCGGTGGCCAACGCAGACCTCTGGAAGCCGCTCATCGAGCTGGTGCAGCAGCGTCAGCCCGAGTTCCGTTGGGTGAAGGGCCACTCGGGCGACCGGATGAACGATCTCGTCGACCGCCTCGCCGTCGCCGCCGCTGTCGCAGCCACCTCCCGCCCCGCTGCCGCACCGCACGCCGCCGGGTCGCCCGCCGGGTCGCCCGCTGCCGGGGCATCCGCCCAGGACTCGCTGTTCTGAGCCCGATCCTCGACCGTTTGTGAGCTGCGGCGTCTCCGAGCCGGGTTGCGCTCACAAACGCAGGGGAAGAAGGGGGCCGGGAGCAGGTCAGCGGCGCAGGCCGATGACGCCGCGGGCGCGCAGGTCGTCGATCTGCTCGGGGGAGCGTCCCAGTTCGGCCAGCACCTCGTCGGTGTGCTCGTCGAGCTTCGGTGCGTGCCGGCCCAGCGCCGTAGGCGTGGCCGAGTAGCGCGCCGGTGGGCGGGGCTCGCGCACGTTGCCCAACCACGGCCGCTCGTGCTCGACCAAGATCTGGTTGTGCACCACCTGCGGGTCGAGGTGCACCCGGTCGATGGGGTTCGCCACGGCGCACGGCACGTCGTGTGCGTGCAGTCGTGCCACCAGCGAGACACTGTCGTGCTTGGCCACCTCGTGTTCGATCAACTCGTCGAGCGCGGCGGCGTTGGCCTCGCGTGCGGCCATCGTGGCAAAGCGCGGGTCGGCCATCCACGCCTCGGTTCCCAGCGCTGCGCACAGCCCGGGGAATTGCCGGTCGGAGGTGGCCATCAGGGCGAGGTGGCCGTCGCTCGTGCGCCGCACCCGGTAGCCGTCGGCCATGTGCGGCCCGGGGGTGTAGCGACCCTCGTCGAGCAGGGTGTGCTGCATCATCCCGTCGGGCCACAAGAACGCGAGTGCGGTGTCGATCATCGACAGCCGCACGTGCTGGCCGCCGTGGCCGCGGAGGCGGGCGATGAGGGCGGCCGTCACGCTCTGTGCGGCGGTGTAGGCGGTGACCTTGTCGATGACGATGTTGCGGATGAGGGTGGGGCTGCCGTCGACCCGGTCGGCCTGCAGCGCCGCCATCCCCGACAGCGCCTGGATGACGTAGTCGTAGCTCTTCTGGTCGATGTAGGGGCCGGTCTCGCCAAACCCGCTCACCGACACGTAGACGAGGTCGGGCCGCAGGGTGCGCAGCGCTGGCTCGTCGATGCCGAGGCGCTCGACCACGCCCGGCCGGAAGTTCTGGATGAACACATCGCTGCGGGCGATGAGGTCGCGGAACGCCTGCACACCCTCGGGTTGCTGCAGGTCGAGCACCACCGAACGCTTGCCGCGGTTCACGCCGGCCCACAACGCGCCGATGCTGCCCACCCGGTGTCCCTGGTAGCGCATGCGGTCGCCGCCGTTGGGTGCCTCGATCTTGATCACCTCGGCGCCGAGGTCGGCGAGCAGCGTGCCGGCGAGCGGCCCTGCCACCATCTGGCAGGCCTCGACGACGGTGAATCCTTCGAGCGGTCCGGGCATAGAGGCACCGTACCCAATCGGCAGGGCTCGGCTCCGCTTGGCTGCATGGCGGTGCTGCGGCCTAACGTCGTCGGCATGGACATCACAGGTGCAAGCGCAATCGTCACGGGTGGGGCATCGGGTATCGGTGCGGCCTCGGCCCGCCTTCTCGCCTCGAAGGGAGCCAAGGTCGTCGTCGCCGACCTGCAGGAAGACAAGGGTCGCGCCCTCGCCGACGAGATCGGCGGCGCGTTCTGCAAGGTCGACGTCACCAACACCGACGACATCATCAACGCCGTCGAGATGGCCAAGAGCATGGGCCCGCTGCGCGTGCTGGTGAACTCGGCCGGTATCGGCTGGGCGCAGCGCACCGTCGGCAAGGACGGCAGCTACGAGTCGGCCGCCAACATCGATGCCTTCAAGAAGGTCATCGCCATCAACCTCGTCGGCTCGTTCGACTGCATCCGCATCGCCGCCACGGCGATGAGCACCACCGAGCCGCTCGAGTACGGCGAGCGTGGCGCCATCGTCAACATCGCGTCGGTGGCTGCGTTCGACGGCCAGATCGGCCAGGCGAGTTACTCGGCGTCGAAGGGTGGCGTCGTGGGCATGACCCTGCCCATCGCCCGCGACCTCGCCGCTGTGGGCGTGCGCGTCAACACCGTTGCCCCGGGCCTGATCGACACCCCCATCTACGGTCAGGGCGACGCCAGCGAGGCGTTCAAGTCGAACCTGCAGAAGGGCGTGCTGTTCCCTCAGCGCCTCGGCTTCCAGGAAGAGCTGGCGTCGATGGTCGTCGAGTGCGTCACCAACAGCTACATGAATGCCGAGACCATCCGCGTGGATGGCGGCATCCGTATGCCACCGAAGTGATCGGCTGATCGCTGCGATGAAAGCCACCTGGAACGGGGTCGTACTGGCCGAGAGCGACGACACCGTCGTCGTCGAGGGCAACCATTACTTCCCGAAGTCGTCGATCAACTGCGAGTACTTCGTCGAGTCGGCCAAGCAGACCGTGTGCTCGTGGAAGGGTACGGCCAGCTATTTCGACATCGTCGTCGACGGCAACACCAACGCCGACGCCGCCTGGTACTACCCCGAGCCGAAGGATGCGGCGAAGGAGATCACCGGCCACATCGCCTTCTGGAAAGGCGTCCAGGTCGGCTGAATTCGGGCCGGGCCGGGAGACCACGCTGCGCGGTGTGTTGTCCTTGGTGTGACAGAACGTCATACTCAGTGCATGGCAAAGGTGATCTCGGTCCGGCTGGACGGCGAAGCAGAACGGGCACTCCGGATGCTCGAAGCGACCGGTCTCAGCGCTTCCGAGGCTGTGCGATCGTCGTTGCTGGCCTCAGCGGATCGAATCCGCCGCCGACAGGAACTCGCTGCGGAGATGGCTGCACTCGAAGCCGACAGCGATGATCGATCCGAGATGATCCGCGTCGCGGCACTCATGGAGTCGATGCGTGCAGCGGGGTGACGTCTACCGATTCAAGGTCCCCTTGGGGCTCGGGCACGAACAGCAGGGCGAGCGCTACGGCGTGGTCGTGCAGGCCGACGCGCTGCTGCCTCGCTCGGTGGTACTGGTCGCGCCGACGTCGCGAAGTGCCAGGCCCGCATCGATTCGCCCGGTGGTGGACATCGCCGGCGATACCTCGAGAGTGCTGGTCGAACAACTCGGCGCCGTCGACGTGCAGCGTCTCGGGCGTCGGATCGGTCGTCTCAGCGCCGAAGAACTCTGGGCAGTCGACGACGCGATCGTCGCTGTCCTCGGCCTCGACTGAGCCGCACGCAGCGCGAGGAGGAAGCGCAGCGGACGACGAGGCCGCAGAGTCACGTCGTGTAGTCGGCGTTGATGCGGACGTAGCCGTCGGTGAGGTCGCAGCCCCACACGGTTGCGTCGGCATCGCCCACGTGCAGGCTGACGTGGATGCGCACTGTGTCGCCACGCATGTAGGCGGCCAGGGCATCGAGGCCAGCCGCGTCGACCGCGGCCGGGTACACCTCCTGGGTGCCGAAGCGGATGGTCACCCGGGTCTGGTCGACCTCGTCGGCCGTGGTGCTCTTGCCGACGGCCATGGCCACCCGGCCCCAGTTGGGATCGGCGCCGTGCACCGCGGTCTTCACCAGCGGTGAGTTCACGATGGCCTTGGCCACCCGCTTGGCCTGCACGCCGTCGGCGGCGCTGTCGACGTGCACCTCGATGAGCTTCTCGGCGCCCTCACCGTCGCGTGCCACCTGCTGGGTGAGCGACAGGGCCACCTCGTGCAGGGCCACCTCGAACGACGTGGCATCCACGGCACCAGCGGCACCGCTGGCGAGGACGATGGCCGTGTCGCTGGTGGAGGTGTCGGTATCGACCGACACGCAGTTGAAGGTGCGGTCGATCACCCGCCGGAAGGTGGCGTCGAGTGCAGCGGGCTCGATCGCCGCGTCGGTGAAGAACAAGGTGATCAGCGTGGCCATGTTCGGTTCGATCATCCCGACACCCTTCGCCACACCCACCACGCGGGCGGTGCTGCCGGCCACCGTGGCGGCGTGGGTCTTCGGCACCGTGTCGGTTGTCATGATGCCGCGGGCCACCGCGGCGGCATCGGTGCCAGGCAGGTCGGCGGGCAGTGCGGCCAGCCCGGCGCGCACACGCTCCATCGGGTACTGGCGCCCGATCACCCCGGTCGAGGCGATGAGCACATCACCGGGGTCGGCCCCCAGCGCAGCGGCCACACCGCGCACGACTTCCTCCGCGTTGGCCAGACCTTCCGGTCCGGTGGCAACGTTGGCGTTCTTGCTGATGACCACCATTGCCCTGGCCCGGTGGTCGGCCACATGCCGCCGGCTCACCAGAACGCTGGGCCCGGCGAAGCTGCTCTGGGTGAACACCCCGGCTGCGGCGCAGGGCGCGTCGGCGGCGACCACGACGAAATCGTCGGTGGTGTCCTTGATACCGATGTTCGCCACATGGGCACGGAAACCGAGGGGGAGGGGGAGCGCCGCCGTCACAAGGGGTCATTCTGCTCGTTGCGAAGGTGTGCACGCACTTTGGTGAACGCGCTGGCAAGTGCAGCGATTTCGGCCGGGGTGAGGAGGTCGATGAGATGTCGGCGCACGCTCTCGACGTGGTCGGGTGCGGTGTTCTCGATGAGGCGCCTGCCCTTGCGGGTGAGCTGAGCCATCATCACCCGTCGGTCGGCCGACGAAGAGGCTCGCTCGACCAGGCCGCCCGACACGAGACCGTCGAGGCGGCGGGTGAGTCCAGAGGGCGACAGTCGTAGCCGCTCGGCCAGATCGCACATCCGCATCTGCTCGTCGTCGGCCTCCGACAGCCAGGCCAGCACCTCGTAGTCGCCGTTGGTGAGACCGAACTCGGCGAGGTCGGCTTCGAGCGCCGCAGCCAATGGGCCGACCGTGTCGATGTAGCCGCGCCACGCCTCCATCTCGGCCGCGGTCAGCCAGCGCGGTGCGCGGGCCGAGGTGGGCCGGGGGCGGGAGGAACTGCTGGTCACGACGTCAGGCTAACCCGTTTGGCGCGCAACAGTTGCGACCACAAGTAATTGCCACTACAATCGTTGCTACCGCAACTAACTGGTCGACACCGGTCGGCCACGCACAGGAGGAATCCCATGGGCACCGCCCTCACCCCGCTCACCGTCGGCACCTGGAACGTCGACCCGTCGCACTCGTCGGTGGGCTTCACCGCACGACACCTGATGGTGTCGAAGGTGCGTGGCACGTTCACCTCGTTCAGCGGCGCCGTGGTCGTCGCCGAGAACCCGCTCGAGTCGACCGTGTCGGCCAGCGTCGACATGGCGTCGGTGAACACCGGCGACGCCAACCGCGACGGCCACCTGCAGAGCCCCGACTTCTTCGACGTCGCCCAGTTCCCGACGATGACGTTCACCACCACCTCGCTCGAGGCCGACGACGACGACTACCTGCTGCACGGCGACCTCACCATCAAGGGCGTCACCCGCCCCGTCACGTTCGAGCTCGAGTTCGAGGGTGTGGCCACCGACCCGTGGGGCAACACCAAGGCCGGCTTCAGCGCCGAGGCCGAGATCAACCGCAAGGAGTGGGGCCTCGAGTGGAACGTCGCCCTCGAGGCCGGCGGCGTGCTGGTGGGCGAGAAGATCAAGATCCAACTCGACATCCAAGCCGTTCGGGCCTGACCCGCCCCACCCCTTCGTGAGCGTGCACCGACCCCATGACGGTCGACGCGCACGAAGGACTGCGGTCGGTGAGCGGAGACCGGCTTCGCGCCGGTCCACGCTCACGGACGGGTGACCGGGCGGTCTGGGTCAGGCGGTCGGGTCAGGCGGAGGTGGCGGCGACGGCTTCGGCGCAGCGGCGACCCGAGTAGAGGGCACCCTGGATCGAGCCGGTGTCACGATGGTCGCCGCACACGAACAGCCCGCCGCCCAGCGCCACCTTCCGCTTCGGGTGGAACGGTGTGCTCTGGTCGGGCTGACCGTGGGCGATGCGATACGTGGCGAGATGCCGCCAGGCGCCAACCTGAATACCCCACCACTGACCGAGATGGGTGCGAGCGATCGACACCAGGTCGGCGTGCTCGTCGGGCTCGCCGGTGGCCGGGTCGATCGGCAGGCCGGGCATCGCGGCGGCGATGAGGTGCTGCCCCTCGGGCGCGTACGAAGGCGCGACGTTGCTCATCACGGCGGCGTTCAGCACCGGGCCGCGGCCCGTGCCGTCGAGCACCACCAGGCGGCTGTCGATCGGTGCCTTTGGCGCCGCGAAGTAGACGCAGCCCACCGAGCGCGACCGAACTTCGGGCAGGCCGAGCAGACGTGAGGCGACCGGTCCTTCGGTGGCCACCACGACCGAGCGGCCAGTGACCACCTCACCGGTGACCAGCCGCACCGAGGTGCCATCGACCGCAGCGACCGGCGAATTCAGGCGCACCGTGCCGGGCGCCAGGCCGGCGGCGAGTTGCTGCGGGATGGCACCCATGCCCGCGGCGGGCACGGCCGAATCACCCTCGCTGAGCATGCGGAAGATGACGTCGAACATGCGCGCCGAGGTGCTGAGCGCCGGATCGAGTTGGATGCCGCCGAACAGCGGCCGGAAGAAGCGGTCGATGACGGTGGGCGAGAAGCCCTGCTCGTGCAGTGCGTCGATGGTGGGCCGGTCGGCGCCGCGCAGCAGTTGGGCGGCTGGGCCCCGTCGAACCCGCTGGCGCAGGCGCAGAATGCGCGCCTTGTCGAACGGTGAGCCGATACCCGCAAGTGCCGTGGACGCCAGCGTTGCCGGCTTGCGGAACGGGTCGCCCACCACCTGCCCCTTGGTGCCGCGCCACACCAGCGCCCCAGGGTCGAACGCCTGCAACTGCAGCGCGGCGTAGTCGAGCTGGCGAGCCGCCTCGGGGTACGCGGTGAGCAACACCTGGAAACCTCGGTCGAGCAGGAAGCCGTCGACCACATCGGTGCGCACCCGGCCGCCAAGTCCGTCGCTCGCCTCCAGTACGCACACCGATCGCCCCGCACGTTGCAGCGTGCGCGCTGCCGTGAGACCTGCCAGACCCGCCCCGACGACGACTGCGTCGAACCCCGTCTCGCTCATCGACCCAGCAGGGCCCGCAGCGCCACCTCGAGCGTGGGGTGCTGGAACGTGTAGCCGCTGGCCTGCAGCGCCCGTGGCACCACCCGCTGACCGGTGAACAACAGGGCGTCGGCCAGTTCGCCACCGAGCAGCAACTTCGGGCCGAACGACGGAATGGGCAGCACGGTGGGCCGGCCGAGCACCTTGCCGAGCACCTTGGTGAACTCGGCGTTGGTGACCGGGTTCGGCGCCGTGAGGTTCACCGGGCCCGACACATCGGCGGTGAGGAGGTGCTCGATGGCACCCACCTCGTCGGGCAGCGAGATCCAGCTCTGCCACTGCGACCCCTTGGCGAACTTGCCGCCGAGCGCCAGCTTGAACAGCGGAAGTTGCTTCTTCAGCGCGCCACCCTGCGGGGTGAGCACGATGCCCGTGCGCAACAGCGCGGTGCGCACACCGGCGTCGGCGGCGGGCCCGGCGGCCTGCTCCCACTGCACGCAGATGTCGGCGAGGAACGTGGCGCCTGGCGTGGTGGACGACTCGTCGAGCACCTCGTCGCCGCATGGCCCGTACCAGCCGATGGCCGAGCCCGACAGGAACACCGACGGCTTGCGGTCGACCTGCGCAACGGTGCGGGCCAGCAGGCCGGTGGTGAGCGTGCGGCTCGACAGCAGTTCGCGCTTGTACTCGTCGGTCCAGCGGTGGTCGCCGATGCCGGCACCCGACAGGTTGATGACTGCGTCGGCACCGTCGATGACGGTCGGGTCGAGCGTGCCTGCGGCCGGGTCCCACAGCGCTTCGTTCGCGGCGAGCACACCCGAGCGACGGACGAGACGGACGACTGAATGGCCCTGGCCGCGCAGGTGCTCGACGAGTGCTGTACCGATGAGGCCGGATGAGCCGGAGATGACAATGTTCACCCTGCTGACGCTACGGCCATTCCGGAAATCGTGCGTGATCGACATGTCGTCAGTCGCGTCACATTCGGCCCTGATGCACCACTAGGGTTTCGGCATGAGCGACTCGCCCGGTGGTCTCGGTCCCGATCTGCCCCGTCCCTCGCTGCCGCCTCCCTCGCTGCCGGCCATCGGCTCGGCCGCGCCGAGTCCAGCAGGGCCGAACCCCACGGTGCCGCTGCCGCCAGTCGTCACCGCATCGGTGCCGGTGGTGAACTCGCCGACGCCACGCCGCAGCCGCGGCAAGGTGATCGGCGCAGTCGCCGGTGTGGGCGCGCTGCTGGCTGCGGGTACGTTCGCCGTGGTCAGCATCGCCGGCAACGACAGCGACGGTGGTGCATCGAGCCCCGAGGCCGTGGGCCTCCAGTTGTTCGAGGCACTCGGCAACGAAGACGTGCTCGGCGTGATCGACCTACTGCTGCCCGGCGAGCGCGAGACGTTCCGGCAGCCGGTCATCGACCTGTTCGACAACCTGCGCCGCATCGAGGTGATCGACCCCTCGGCCTCGCTGGGCAAGGTGGGCGGTGTCGACCTCGAGTTCTCCGACCTCCAGGTGAACACCGAGAGCACGGGCGCCGACGACATCGTGAAGGTCGTCGTCGACGGCTCCGTTTCCAGCAGCGTCGACGGCGCGAAGGTGCCCATCGGCAGTCTGCTCATCGATGAGGCGTTCGATGGCGAGCGGCCCGACATGACGATGGAGACTCAGACCGACGAGGTCGGCGCGGCCACGTTCGCCACCGTGGAACGCGACGGCCGCTGGTACCTCAGCCTGTTCTACACCGTTGCCGAGAGTGCTCGCGGTGACAGCGACGTGCCCGCCAGCGGCGTGCAGGCCAACGGTGCCGACAGCCCCGACGGAGCCGTCGACCAATTGCTGTCGGCCCTCGAGGGGCAAGACCTCGCAGGCATCATCGCCACGCTCGACCCCACCGAGGCCGAGGCCCTGCAGCGCTATGCGCCTCTGTTCCTCGACCAGGCGCAGCAGGCCTTCCGCGACGCCGAGATCACCTGGTCGATCACCGACCGCACGTACACGGTGGAGGGTTCGGGCAGCCGTCGCAACGTCGACGTCGAGTCGTTCACGTTCCAGGCGTCGTCGGGCAACGACGACAGCAGCCTGTCGCTGCAGTACGCCGACGGTTGCGCCTCGTTCGAGCTCGACGGCGAGACGACTTCGACCTGTGAGGGCGACGGCGGCCAGTTCGGCGCGCTGATCGGCGATGCAGGCATCGCCGACGAGGAGGCCACTCAGAACCTGGCCGACGCCGTTGAACGTGCCTTCGAGGGCTACTCGCCGCAGGGCATCGCAGTGCACGAGGTCGACGGGCAGTGGTACGTGAGCCCTATCCGCAGCGGCTTCGATGTCTACAACGGCATCCTCGCCACGCTCGACAAGCAGGAGATCGTCGACATCATCGATGCCGGTGGCGCCTTCCTCGACAGCCTCGACCTGTTCGGGAGCGACATGATCGACGACGGTGGGATCCTCACCGGTGGGGGCGACCTGCCCACCGACGGCATCAACCTCTGCTACTCGATGATGGAGGCCACCGAGGCGCTCGCCTGTATCCAGGCTGGTCTCGCCGATGGATCGATCGACCCCACGCTCGTGTCGGCAACGATGCGCTTCCCCGAGTGCGGTGTCAGCGAGGTGTACTGGAACGATGTGTACTCGATGACCGACGAGGAGTTCACGGCCATGGCCGCAGCGGCCTCGCCGTGCTTCCTCGAACTCATCGCCAGCGGGGCAATCGACTCGTACGAGGTGCCGTACGAACTGATCGCGCCGCAGTGCATGGAGGGCAGGAACTGGTACACGACCGACGAGCAGGCCTACAACGATCGAGTGTTCCAATGCGCCGAGGATGTGCGCAGCGGGCTCTGACGGCGGTTGGTCCGTAGTGGGCTCGGCTCAGGAGCCGAGCGCGGTGTCGATGGCTGCGTCGAGTTCGTCGGGCTCGACGGCGCCGAGCAGCAACTCGACCTCACCGTCGGGGCTCACCACCGCTGCTGCGGGCTGACCCGACACACCGAACCGCTCGAACACCTCGCCCGGATCGTCGCTGATCTGCAGGAACGTGAGTGAGTGCTTGTCGATGAAGCCCTGGAACGACTCGTCGCTGCCGTACCACGCGACGCCGACGAACGAGGCCCTACCGGCCCACCGCTGTGCTGCCTCCTCGACCGAGGGGGCTTCCCGGTTACAGGTGCCTCAACCGGGCGCCCAGAACCAGAAGACCACCGGCGCCCCGGCCACGGAGGCGCCGTCGAACGTGCCGCCGCCCACGAGTGGCGCGGTGAACTGCAACGAGGCCGGAACCACTGCTGCCGGTTCGCCCACGCCATCGGTGGTGGCGACCGCCGTGTCGACGGCCGTCGAGTCGGCAGCGGCCGAGCTGGGTGCCTGCGGCGCGGTGGCGGGCGCAGTCGTGTCGGCCGAAGTGCTGACTGTTGCGGCTTCGGAGGCGGTGTCGTCGCCGCACGCCACGAGGACGAGACCCGCGGCACAGCACAGTGCGGCGATCCGGAGGCTGCGGGGCGACATGCCGCCAGGGTACCCGCTCTAGGCTGAGCGCTCCATGCGGACCCGAACGTTGCTGATCCTCGCCGTCGCCTGCGGTCTCATCATCCTCGTCGCGGGCAGCCTGCAATTGCTCCGCCTCACCGACTCCTCCGACGCCACCCCCGACCTCCGGGTGGGCGACACCGCCCAGGCGGGCGACCTCACCGTCACGGTGCTGAGCGCCGAGGAGACCGACGGACGGATGCGGGTGGTGGTGCGCACCAGCGGTGTCGACGACCCGCTCGGGTTCGACGCGTTCGAACTGCTGGCACCCCCGGTGCGCCTGCCTGCGATGGGCAGCGACGACGTCGAGGCCTGCACCGAACTGACGGTGGCCGAGCAGTCGTGCACCCTCACCTACGACACCTCGGGCGCCAGCCGCGACGGCGCCCGCGTACTGTTGCTGCGCCGGGGTGAGGACCAGCGCCGCTGGGAACTCGGCTGACTGGCAGCGCACGGCGGTACCTGGGAGGACGTAATGGAGCACAGCCACGGCGAGTTGTACGACCCCACGTTGATCGGCCTGCTGGAGTTGGTGTGGGGTGACGGGTTCCTGTCGCCCGGCGGACCCGACGAGGTGGCCCGTGTGCTGGAGGGCATCGGCCTGGAGGGCCGCAGTGTGCTCGACATCGGTTGCGGCGTGGGCGGTATCGACGTGCTGCTGGTGGAGCGTTTCGGGGCTGGCTACGTGACCGGTGTCGACGTGGAGGACACGGTGCTGGCCGGGGCCCGGGCTCGGGTGGAGCGCCACGGTCTGAGCGATCGCATCGGTGTGGCCAAGGTGGCGCTCGGCCCGCTGCCCTTCCCGCCCGGCACGTTCGACATCGTGTTCTCGAAGGACTCGATCGTGCACATCCCCGACAAGGAGTCGCTCGCCCGCGACGTGTTCCGCCTCCTTCGTCCGGGCGGCTGGTTCGTTGCCTCCGACTGGTTGATCGGCCACGACGGCGAGCCGTCGCCGGCGATGCGCGAGTACATCGCCGCCGAGGGCCTCGACTTCGGGATGGCCTCGCCCTCGCGCTATGCGGCGGCGCTGGAGGCGGCCGGGTTCATCGACGTCGGCATCGTCAGTCGGCACGAGTGGTACGCGCAGACCGCACGCCACGAACTCGCCCAGATGAGCGGCCCGCTGCGCGCCCAGGCGGTCGCGGCACTGGGCGAGGCCTTTGTCGACCACAACATCGACCTGTGGACGCGGATGATCGGCGTGCTCGACACCGGCGAGCACTGCCCCACCCACCTGCGCGCCCGTAGGCCCGCCTGACGGCCCGTGCCGGCTCCTGCGAGGAGGTGCCGGCTCCTGGCAGGGTGGTGCCAGCACCACACAGTCAGCCGATGATGCCACCGAATGGCGGTACCGTAACCCCCCGACGGCCCGAGCCGATCCTGCGCTGCCCCACGAGGAGCCTCACCGATGAACACTGCTGCCCTGGGTGACCACGAGTTCGACCTGGTCGTCATCGGCGGCGGCCCAGGTGGATACGGCGCGGCGCTCTACGCAACATCGGCAGGCCTGAAGGTGGCCGTGGTGGAAAAGGGCGCCATCGGAGGCACCTGCCTGAACCGTGGCTGCATCCCCGCGAAGGCCTTCCTCGAAACCGCCGCCGTGCAGCGCCACGTGGCCCACGCCGCCGAGTTCGGCATCGAGTCGAGTGCCCCCACGGTGAACTTCGCTGTATCGCAGGCCCGCAAGCAGAAGATCGTCGACGGCATCGTGAAGAGCCTCGGCGGGTTCATGAAGTCGAAGCACATCGAGATCATCGGCGGCACCGCTTCGCTCGGCGCCAACCGCACCGTGACCGTGCGTCTGAACGAAGGCGGCAGCACCACCCTCACCGGCCGGCACGTGCTGCTGGCCGCAGGCTCGGTGCCACGCACCATCCCCGGCTTCGACGTGGTGCCCGGCGGCCCTGTGATGACCAGCGACGAAGTGCTCATGCTCGACCATGTGCCGGCCCGCATGGTGGTCATCGGTGGCGGCGCCATCGGGTGCGAGTTCGCCAGCACCTTCGCCGACCTCGGCGCCGCGGTCACCATCCTCGAGGGGATGCCGAAGGTGCTGCCCGGCCTCGACGCCGACCTCGCCAATGTCGTGGTACGCAGCTTCAAGAAGAAGAACATCGACATCCGCACCGGGGTGAAGGTCACCGGCCATACGCCCACCGGTAGCGGCAGCACCGTGGTGCACTTCGGTGAAGGCGAGAGCATCGAGGTCGACGCCGTGGTGGTCAGCGTCGGCCGCCGTCCCTACGCCGACGAACTCGGCCTGCAGGACACCGCCGTGAAGGTCGACCAGCGTGGCTTCGTCACGGTCGACGAGTACTGCCGCACCGGCGAGCCCGGTGTGTACGCCATCGGCGACCTCATCAACACGCCGCAACTTGCGCACGTCGGCTACGCCGAGGCCATCCTCATCACCAAGCACCTGCTCGGCGAGCGGCCCGCGCCCATCAACTACGACCGTGTGCCGTGGGCCATCTACTGCCACCCCGAGGTGGCGTGGGCCGGCCCCAGCGAAGAAGCCGCCAAGGCCGCCGGTCACGACGTCGTGGTGGCCAAGCACCAGTTCCGCGCCAACAGCCGGGCCCAGATCCTGGGCGAGGTCGACGGCCTGGTGAAGGTGATCGCCAAGAAGAACGCCGATGGCACCGCCGGACAGATCCTCGGCGTGCACATGGTGGGCCCCTGGGTGACCGAACAGTTGAGCGGCGGCTACCTGGCCGTGAACTGGGAGGCCACCGCAGCCGAGGTCGCCGAGTTCATCCAACCCCACCCCAGCCTCACCGAACTGTTCGGTGAGACCGTATTGTCTCTCACCGGCCGCAGCCTGAACGCCTGAGCCGACACACCCGAGGAGAACACCATGGCCGATGTGACCCTGCCCCAGTTGGGCGAGACCGTCACCGAGGGCACGATCACCCGCTGGTTCAAGAAGGTCGGCGACACAGTCGCTGCCGATGAACCGCTGTTCGAGGTGAGCACCGACAAGGTCGACACCGAGGTGCCGTCGCCCATTGCGGGCACCGTGCTGCAGATCCTTGCCCAGGAGGGCGACACCGTGCCCGTAGGTGCCGTCATCGCCGTCGTCGGCAGTGCCAGCGACGCCATGCCTGCGCCGGCCCCAGCACCAGCCCCGGCCCCGGATCCAGCCCCCGAGCCTGCTCCGGCTCCTGCGCCCGCCCCGGTGGTGGAGGCTGCGCCCCAACCTGCCCCAGCCCCGGCCCCGGTGGTCGAGGCCCCGGTGCCCGCCCCGGCACCTGTGGCCGAGGGCGCCGGTGGCGACAACCGTCTGCTGTCGCCCGTGGTGCGTCGCCTCATCGCCGAGCACGGCCTGAACCCCGACGACATCACCGGCACCGGCCCCGGCGGCCGTATCACTCGCGACGATGTGAACGACCACATCGACCGTCTCAGCGCCGCCCCGGCTCCTGCTCCTGCCCCGGCTCCGGTGGTCGAGGCCGCTCCGGCTCCCGCGCCGGCTCCTGCTCCGGCCCCCGCCCCTGCGGTTGCCTCCGGCGATCGCGACAGCGCTGTGAAGCTCAGCAAGATCCGCAAGCTCACCGGTAGCCACATGGTGATGAGCAAGTCGGTCAGCCCGCACGCGTTCAGCGTGGTCGAGGTCGACTACGCCAACGTCGACGCCACCCGCGGCCGGGTGAAGCAGAGCTGGAAGCAGACCGAGGGCTTCAGCCTCACCTACCTGCCGTTCATCACCCGGGCCATCGTCGACGCGCTGGGCGAGTTCCCGCACCTCAACGCCAGCATCAGCGACACCGAGCTGGTGGTGCACAACTTCATCGACATCGGTGTGGCTGTCGACCTCGACTATCAGGGCCTGCTCGTTCCGGTGGTGCGCTCGGCCGAGACCAAGCGCCTGCGCGCCATCGCCCGCGAGATCAACGACCTCGCCAACCGCGCCCGCAGCCGCAAGCTGAGCCCCGACGAGATCCAGGGTGGCACGTTCACCATCTCGAACAACGGCTCGGCCGGCAGCGTGCTCACGATGGCCATCATCAACCAGCCGCAGGTGGCGATCATGTCCACCGACGCCATTGTCCGCAAGCCGGTCGTGGCCACGCTGCCCGACGGTGGCGAGGCCATCGTCATCCACCCGGTGGGCAACCTGGCGATGAGCTGGGACCATCGTGCGTTCGACGGTGCCTACGCGGCCGGGTTCCTGGTGAAGGTGAAGCAGATCCTCGAGACCCGTGACTGGGACAGCGAACTCTGAGCTGAACACTCTGCCTGCCGCTGCGCCCCTCCGGGTGCGGTGGCTCGGCACCGTGCCCTACGGCGAAGCGCTCGCGCTGCAGGAGGGTCTGTTCCGCCACGGGCGCGAACAGCACCTGTTGCTGCTCGAGCACCCGCACGTGTTCACCTACGGACCGCGCACCGACCTGGCCACCAACCTGCGGTGCGAGCCGGCTGCTGTCGGAGCCGAACTGGTTCCCGTGAAGCGTGGCGGCGACGTCACCTACCACGGCCCCGGCCAACTGGTGGGCTATCCCATCCTCAGCGTCTCCAACTCGCTCGGCGCCGCCGACCATGTCGCCTCCGTGCAGGCCGTGGTGGTGCGCACGCTCGTCGGCCTCGGCCTCGCCGATGTGGGCGTGCTGCCCGAGTACCCGGGCGTGTGGGTGGGGGTCAGTGGCCCGAACCCGCGCAAGATCTGCGCCGTCGGTGTGCGGCTGTCGCACGGGCGCACCATGCACGGCTTCGCCCTCAACGTAGGCACCGACCTCGCCTACATGCGCGAGCACATCGTGCCGTGCGGTATCGCCGACAAGCCCGTCACCTCGCTGGCCGAGGAGGGTATCGACGCGACGATGCGCGAGGTGGTCGACGTGCTGGCCCACCATGCCGCAGCCATGTGGAGCGACGGAGCGATCGAGCGGCAAGACATCGCCTGGCGTCACCGCCCCGACGACCTGTCCGCGTTTTCCCGCGGAGAAGGCGCTGGTGCACCGGTGCGCACCGCGGCCGATCACGGTGTGGCGACGGCACCCGCGGCCGAGTCGGTGCGCCTGCTCGGTCGCCTCGGCCAGGCGGGGGTGACCGGTGGTCTCGAGATCGCCAGCCGTAAGCCCGAGTGGTTGCGCCCGAAGGTGGTGCACGGCCCCGAGGTGCTGGGCCTGAAGCAGACAGTGCGCGACCTCGGCCTGGTGACGGTGTGCGAAGAGGCCGGCTGCCCGAACCTCAGCGACTGCTGGAGCGACGGCACGGCCACGTTCATGGTGCTGGGCGAGCGGTGCACCCGTGCGTGCGGATTCTGCCTGGTCGACACCCGCAAGCCCGACCTGCCCGCAGCCGACGAGCCCGCCCGGGTGGCCGAGGCCGTCGCTCGGATGCGCCTCGAGCACGCTGTGCTCACGATGGTGGCCCGTGACGACCTGGCCGACGGCGGTATGGCGCACGTCGCAGTGTGCGTCGAGGCCATCCGTGCGGCCATGCCCGCCACCCGCATCGAGACGCTCGTCAGCGACGCCAAGGGCGACCCGGCATCGCTCGAGCTGTTGTTCACGGCACGGCCCGATGTGTTCAACCACAACACCGAGACCGTCGCCCGACTGCAGCGCGCCGTGCGTCCCTCGGCCGGCTACGCCCGGTCGCTCAGTGTGCTGGCCCGCGCCAAGGCGGCGGGCCTGACGGTGAAGTCGGGCCTCATCGTGGGCATGGGCGAGACCCACGACGAGGTGGTCGGCTGCCTGGTCGATCTGGCCTCGATCGGTGTCGACATCGTCACCATCGGCCAGTACCTGCGGCCCACCACCCATCACCTGCCGGTGGCGCGCTGGGTCGAGCCGCACGAGTTCGTCGAGTGGAAGCGCATCGGCGAGGCCGCAGGCATCGGTCATGTGGAAGCCAGCCCGCTCACCCGCTCGAGCTATCACGCCAAGCAGGCCGCCGACCAGGTCACCCCGGTGGTCATCGGCACCCGGCCGTGAGGCCTGCGGCTGGGCGCGACAGAATGGTGTCATGAGCACATCGCCCGTGTCCGGCCCGTTCCTCGACCGCATCGCCCGTGCCCGGGCCACGATGGATGCCACGGGTGTCGACGTGCTGTTGCTCAGCGTGGGCAGCGACCTGCCGTACCTCACCGGCTACACGGCCATGCCGCTCGAACGGCTCACCATGCTGGTGGTGCCTCGCAACGGTGACGCCACGCTGGTCATCCCCCGACTCGAGGCGCCGCGTGTGGCGCCGCAGCCGGGCGTGTTCAGCCTGCTGCCCTGGAACGAGACCGACGACCCGGTGGCGCTGGTGGCGGGCCTGGTGCCGCGCCCCGCGGTGGCCGCGGTGGGCGACACGATGTGGGCCCGCTTCCTGGTCGACCTGCTGGGCCACTGGGGTAGCGACCGCACCCGCTACGTGCGCTCCACCACGGTGATGAACGAACTGCGCACGCGCAAGGACGCGGCCGAGATCGCCGCCCTCGCCGCCGCCGGCGCAGCAGTCGACCGCATCGCCGCTGAACTGCAGGCGGGCCGCATCCCGCTGGAGGGCCGCACCGAGGCCGAGGTGTCGGCCGATCTGGGCGCACGCATCCTGGCCGAAGGGCACGAGCTGGTGAACTTCGCCATCGTCGCCGCCGGCGAGAACGCGGCCTCGCCGCACCACCACCCGGGCGACCGCGTGATCCGTGCGGGCGAGATCGTGCTGTGCGACTTCGGCGGCACGATGGCCGGCTATTGCAGCGACATCACCCGCTGTGTGTTCCTGGGCGAGCCCACGGCCGAGGTGGCCGAGGCCTACGCCGTGCTGCACGCCGCGCAGGCTGCGGGCGTGGCCGCCGGTGTGGTGGGCGCGCCGTGCCAGGAGGTCGACCGGGCTGCGCGGCGGGTGATCGCCGACGCCGGGTACGGCGAGTTCTTCATCCACCGCACCGGCCACGGCATCGGCATGGAGGCGCACGAAGACCCGTACATGGTGGAGGGCAACGACCTGCCGCTGGCGTCCGGGCACGCGTTCAGCGTCGAGCCGGGCATCTACGTGGCGGGCAAGTGGGGCATGCGATTGGAAGACATCGTCGTGGCTACCGCCGACGGCCCGTCGCCGATGAACATCGCCGACCACGGTCTGGCCGTCGTCGGCTGAACACGGCCGCGCACCCCGCGGATACAGTCCGGACATGTTCGATCTGAAGATCTCCGGGGGAACGGTCGTCGACGGCACGGGTGCGCCCGGCCGCGTGGCCGATGTCGGTGTCCGCGACGGTCGCATCGTGGCCATCGGCGACCTCACCGAGGCCGCAGTCGACGAGGTCGATGCGCGTGGTCTCGTGGTGGCGCCCGGCTTCATCGACCTGCACACGCACTACGACGCGCAGGCGTTCTGGGACACCACCCTCAGCCCTTCGCCGCTGCACGGTGTCACCACCGTCATCGGCGGCAACTGCGGGTTCACCATCGCCCCGCTCGCGCCCACCAACGACACCGCGGTGCGGGCCGACGACGCCGACTACCTCATGCGCATGCTCGCCCGGGTGGAAGGAATGCCGCTCGAGAGCCTGCAGCTCGGCCTGCCGTGGGACTGGACCACCACGGGCAGCTTCCTCGACCGGCTCGACGGCACGCTCATGCCGAACGCCGGCTTCCTCGTCGGTCACTCGGCGCTGCGCCGGGTGGTGATGGGCGCCGCGGCCACCGAACGTGAGGCCACGGCCGACGAGGTGGCCCAGATGCAGCAGTTGCTGCGCGACGGCCTAGCCGCCGGTGGCCTCGGGTTCTCCAGCACCTGGTCGCCCAGCCACAACGACCACCTCGGCCACGCGGTGCCGTCGCGCTGCGCCAGCCGCGACGAACTCATCGCACTGTGCAGCGTGGTCAGCGAGTTCCCGGGCACCACGCTCGAGTTCATCCCCGCCGTCGGCCAGTTCAGCGACGACACGTTCATCCTCATGGGCGAGATGAGCGCCGCCGCCAACCGGCCGCTGAACTGGAACCTGCTGCAGGTGTACGCCCAGAACTGGGATCTGGTGCAGCACCAGTTGCGCGGCAGCGACCTGGCCGCCGAGGCCGGTGGACGGGTACTGGCGCTCACGCTGCCCGACACGTTCCGCCTCCGGCTGAACTTCACCAGCGGCTTCATCCTCGACATCCTCCAGGGGTGGGATGCGCTCATGGCGTTGCCGGTCGACGAGAAGCTGCGCCAACTGCGCGACCCGGCGCTGCGCGCCGAGTGGGATCGCCTTGCCCAGTCGACCGAGGGGTCCACCCGGTCCATCGGCAACTGGGGCGCCTACTGGCTGCTCGAGACGTTCAGTCCACAGTGGAAGCAGCATGAAGGGCGCATCCTCTCCGACATCGCCCGCGACCTCGGCAAGTCGGCATGGGACACGCTGGCCGACATCGTCATCGACGATGGCCTGCGCACGGTGATCGCCAGCCAGGACAAGGGGCAGGGCGACGACACGTGGGAGCGCCGGGTGGAGGTGTGGCGCGATCCGCGGGCCATCGTCGGTGCCAGCGATGCGGGCGCGCACCTCGACATGATCGACAGCTTCAGCTACGCCACCACGATGCTGGCCCGGGCGGTGCGCGAACGGCCGCTCATGCCGCTCGAAGAGGCGGTGCACCATCTCACCGGCCGCCCCGCCGAGATCTACGGCCTGGTCGACCGCGGGGTGCTCGTCGAGGGCGCGCACGCCGACATCACCGTGTTCGACCCCGCCACCGTGGGCCCCGGGCCAGTGGGCATGCGCTTCGACCTGCCCGGGGGCGCTGGCCGCGTGTACGGCGAGGCCGTCGGCATCGAGCACGTCATCGTCAACGGGGTGCGTTGCGTCGAGCGGGGCGAGCTGCTCGCAGCCCGCCCCGGCACGTTGCTGCGCAGCGGCCGCGACACCACCACCGTGGCGGTGCGCGCCGAGTAGCCGGCTACGGGGTGAACAGCGTCGGGTCGACGATGCGCTGATACGACGTCATGTCCACGGTCACGTCGGCACCCACGAACCGGGCCAGCACGCCGTTCGACAGCGCGCAGTACTGCTTGGTGCCGCCGCTCAACGGCACGTCGACGCAGGTGGCCTGTTCACCCGCAACCTCGCGGGTGCTGGCCACCGACGGACCGATCCGGGCGTTCGCGTCGCGGCGGAGCCGTCTTGCGACATCGCCGAACACGAACTCGGGCGTCACCCCGGTATCGCTCACCGCGGCTGCATTCAGCACGGGTGTGCAACTACCGGCCGCCACCGAGCAGGTCCGGGTACCGTTCTGATCGGTCACGTAGCGCACATCGCCGATCGTCATCGACCGCTGGGTCGAACTCGCCTGCGCTGCAGTGACCGACGACGCCACCCCGTTGAAGACGACCAGCGCCTGGTACGACGCGCTGAACACTGCACTGTCGACACTGTCGAGCAGGCTCAGAACCGAGTCGATGCTGGGGTCGCCCGTCAGCGCCCCTGCCGCAGTGGGTGCCTGTTCGAACGAGGGGCGCTCGCCCACCATGCACCCGGTCGTGCCGATGCTCGCGAACGCTGTAGCGACCACGAACGCCATCCGCCGGACCGGCATCGAACGGGGCACTCGGGGGTCAGCGGGACGAGGCGGCACGGTCGACGAGCGTAGGCGCGTCGAGCGGGATCGCCTCAGCAGGAGGTGGTGGCAACGGCGACACCGGCAGGGAGGGCGCCACCGGGCGAAGGGCTGTCATCGGGTTGCGGCGCGGACGGGTGCCGAGGATGCGCACCGCCGTGGTGAAAGCGGTGATGGCCACGAGCACGATGACACCGAGACGGATGCCGATGTTGCTTGCATCGGTGCCAGCCTTGAGGCCGTGCACCACCGCCATCCACAACGCGGGATACGACAAGTAGTGCACGCGGCGCCACAGTGCCCGGGGCAACCAGGGCCGTAGCCACGACGACACCTGCACGACCGCGATGCAGTAGAGCGCCACCACACCCCATGCCACTGCGCCGGGCTTCCACCGCAGCGCGTACGGAACGAACAGTTCACGCCAGCCGATGTGCATGTAGTTGTCGCCCACCAGAGCGAGCATGTGCACGGCGATGAAGATCACCGTGAGCAACGCCAGATAGCGGTGCAGATCGTGGAGCCAGCGCGGCACACCGCGCCGCTCGATCAGCCTCGACGAACCGAGCACACCCCAGATCACGCTGAGGGCGAGCAGCGCGGCGGCCACCCATCCGCTCGAACGCGAGATGAACCAGCTCAACTTCTCACTTGCCGCCAGCATCATCGTGCCCCTTCCGCTCGAACCGGTCGATCGGGCCGACGGTGCGGTGCGAACCGTCAGCGAACAACACGAAGGCCGCGGCGGGTTCGAATCCGAGGGTGCAGGCGGGATCGACGAAGGGCACCTTCGACAGGGCGTCGGCCCAGGCTGCCGTCCCTGCCACCACGGTGACACCCACCACGGGCGAACGGGTCGAGCCACCGGTGGCCGGGTCGACGAGGTGGTGATGGGCGTGGTCGCCGTGGCGCCAGTGACGGCGCAGCGTGGTGCTCGTGGCCACACCACCGTCGCGCAGGTCGAGCGAGGTGAAGCGTTGCTCGGTGCGCGGGTCGAGCACGTCGACGTGCCAGGCGTCGCCATCGGGCGGGGTGCCGGTCACGCGCACATCTCCACCGATGTTCACGAGCGCACCGAGCGCGCCGCGTTCGATCAGGCCGCGGGCGACGAGGTCGGCAGCAAGGCCCTTACCGATGCCTCCGAGGTCGATGTGCGTGCCCGACGGAAGCCGGACCGACGAGGTGTACGGGTCGATCTCGATGTCGGCGCATCCCGGTGCCGGTAACGGTGCGCCGAGCTCGTCGGCCCGTTCGGCCGGAATGCCGGTACGTAACTCGTCGATCGTGCGGTTGTAGCCGAGGTGAAGGAGCGCATCGTGCACCGTCGGGTCGAAGCGGCCCTCGGTGTGCGACCACGCTGCCCGTGCCGTGTGCACCGCCAACAGTGTGTCGAGCGACACCGGCAGGGCATCCCCGGAGGCGGAGTTCAGTCGGCTGATCTCCGACTCGGGCCGGAATCTGCTCCAGCGTTGTTCGAGTTGCTCCAGGCGGCCCACTGCCCACGCCAGCAAGGCATCACCCGTGTCGCTGACGGGCACGACCACGGTGAGATCGGCGGTCGTGCTCATTGCACGACAGCAGAAGTGCACTGTCGTGGTAGGGCAGTGGGTGTCGAGCGCGCTCACCACGTCCCCTCCGAAACCGTGTCGGGCGGTGGTGGCGGTGGTGGTG
>JBAXSU010000299.1:0-2582 GCA_037130535.1 Actinomycetota bacterium | reverse complement strand
GCCACCAGGGACGTACGTCGGCGAACTGTCGTTCTTCGTGATCGCCAGATCTGCTTGCAGGGCCGCGGTGTCCACGTCGGTCGAGGTGTTGTTGGATGGGTTCGGGTCGGTGCGATTGGGTGGCGGAGTGACTGTCGCGGTGTTGGTCAGCACCGCGGTCGCGGTGGACGGGATGTTCATGATCACCGTGTAGACCGCGGTGCCTCCCACGCCGAGATTGATCAGCTCGTTGATGTTGCCCGACCCGCTCGCCATCCCGCTGCCGTTGGCGAAGACGGCCGTCCAGGAGGCGCCTGACACGAGTGCCGGAATCGTGTCCTGCACGCGGGCGCCAGTGACGGCATTCGGGCCCACGTTGGTCACGGTGATCGTGTAGGTCTGGGCAGTCCCTGGCGTGTACGTCGTGGTGCCGCTCGTCTTGACGATCGCCAGGTCGGCCACGCCGCTCACGTCCACCGTGGCCGTAGCGGGCGAGTTGACCGTGGTGTCGAGCGACGTGTCGATCTGCGTGTTGTTGATCAGCCCGATGGCGCTGTTGGTGTAGCTGCCGACGACCGCCGGCAGCAGCCCCTGAAACGTGAGGTCGATCGAGGAGTTCGCCGGCACTGTGAACAGGCCGGACCAGGTAAGCACGTTGGCCACGATGAGCGGATCGCCGATCGGGATGCCGTTGAACTTCGACGTGCCAGCCTTGTAGGTCTCTGCTGCGGGCACGAGCGGCAGTGTATCGATCAGCTTGTCGAGCGTCACGGGCTGGGCGCTGACGTTGGTGAGCCGCAGCGTGAAGTCGACGGTGCCGCCGATGGCAGGCAGAAGGGTCGGAGTGGCGACCTTCGCTAGCGTGGTCGCATTGACGGTCGGCGGGAGCGGGACGATCGGGGTTTCGTCGAAGTTGTGGTGCTTGAAGTTTTTGTTCTTGCCCACGAACTGCGTGGGGCTCGTCGGCACGGACGAGGCCGTCATGCCCACGACGCGGAACGTGTAGACGGCGGTGTAGGGGTTTCCGCCCGAGTCCTGCACAAAGCCGTCGAAGAGCAGCGCGTCCGTCCGAGTCTGCGTATTCGCACCGGCGGTGATCGAGATGGTCGTTGACTCCAGTTCGTAAACGTCGCACAGCCACGACGCGTAGCAGGCCGGCGTGAACGCCGCCTCGCCGGCCGCGCTCACCTGCCCGAGCTGACCGGTAACCGTGATCGTCACCTTCCCGCCGAGCACGGGCGTGGCCGGGGAGTAGGAGGTCGTGAACACCTTGCTGTCGCTGGCCGTCAGGGTTTCGAGCACGTCGACGAAGCTGAAGTTCTGCTGGAGCACGACCGGCGGCGCACCGATGCTGGGATCGCTCGCATAGACGGCGATCCGATACCCCTGGGCGGCGTTCGTCGACGTCAGAGCCTGAAGGTAGAAAAATGCGGCGCCAGAGGCTCCCGCGACGAGCGGCCCGAGGTGGTAGATCCCGTCGGCTCCCGGTGCATTCCCGACGACTCCCCCGGTGAAAGTATCGACCTTCACCCAGAGGTCGGCGTCCGGAGTCGCGTCGTTGGTGATTCGAAACGACGCATAGTTGCAGGTGGCCACGTCCCCCTGAGTCGTGTCGATGAAGAAGTGGTCGCTGCTGGTGTGCGTGATCGACGAGATCGAGAGCATGTCTCGGTGCTCGAGCCGCTCCGTTTGGAGGGCCCAGCGACGGGCGCCACCCGCTCCGGATTTCAAGCGTCTTGGTCGGTGCGTTCCACGATTCGACAGTAGCGGGCCAAAGAGCGATCGCATGTGGGGCTTCCTCTGTCGCCCCGTGCACCATCCCACATGACGGGCTCGAGAGCGGATGGTTCGTGGGGCACGCGTTTCGGGTCGTTCGATCAATCGGCGCAATGATGCGGGCAGCCCTGCCTCGTGCCGCTAAGGCACTCCTCCGCATCGGCCCACGTCGCGCCCGGCACGCAGATGAGACGCGCGCCAGTCAACCCATGTTCCGAGATGTATCGTCCAGAGCGTCGGCGGGCGAATCGCCGCCCTCCGCCTCGCGCCAGACGATGAATTTCTAGGCGTCCCGGACAGAACGGGCAACCAGTCGAAGCGGCCGCCCCGCCGCCCCATCACCGCGCGACAGTTGGTGCCGACGTTTCCGCGTTGTGAGGTGGGGTGCGCCCACGACCGGAAGAGTGGACACTTCGCGGGTTCCGCGGGGCGGAGCCAGGAATGTTGTGTGGGGGCGGGCCGTTGCCCGCCCCCACGCCACTCCTCCGCCCACGGTTCACTGCCGTCGGGGTTCCACTCGCTTAGTGCACGACGGTGACGGCTCCGCTCACGGCCCCACCACTCCGCGGGTCGCGATCGATCGCAGCGCCTCCGAGCGCAGCTGCGTGTTCGCCTTGGATTCGGTCCCACACCTCGCGGCGATGGATCGGCATCGTGCTATCGGCTTCGAACCCGAGACGCACTCTCCCCCCCTCGACCGCCAGGATCGTGATCACCATCACCACTTCCTGATCATCAGGCCTTCCGATCACAACACTTTCGCGGTTCTTTCTGGTCAATACCAACATGGGTCACCTTCTTCATGGTTGCGGATCCATCCAGGAAAA
>JBAXSU010000298.1:0-2607 GCA_037130535.1 Actinomycetota bacterium | reverse complement strand
TGGGCACCAGATTTCCCGAACTCGGGTTCTACGGCTTGGCCGGCGCCCCGAAGTCGCCCGCCGACCTCATCGACGAATGCCGCGAGGGCGAGGCGCTCGGCCTCGGCACCGTGTTCCTGAGCGAGCGGTTCAACATCAAAGAGATCGCCGCCATCAGCGGTGTGGCCGGAGCGGTCACCACCGACATGCGCATCGCCACCGGGGTGACCAATCACAACACCCGTCACCCGATCGTGACGGCCAGTTACGCCACCACGATGCACCGCCTCACCGGTGGACGCTTCGTGCTGGGCCTCGGGCGCGGCATGGATCGCATGTTCGACGCCTTCGGCCTGCCGCGCATCACCACCGCGCAGATGGAGGACTTCGCCGCGCTGATGCGCCGCCTGTGGCACGGCGAGGTGGTGATGGGCCACGACGGCCCCGCCGGGAAGTGGCCGGTGCTGGCCCTCGACCCCGAGTTCCGCGAAGACATCCCGCTGCTGCTCAGCGCCTTCGGCCCACACAGCCTGGAGTTGGCGGGCCGGTGCTTCGACGAGGTGTTGCTGCACACCTTTTTCACCGACGAGACCCTGCAGCGCTGCGTCGCCACGGTGAAGCAGGCGGCCGAACGGGCCGGCCGCGACCCCGACGCGGTGAAGGTGTGGAGCTGCTACGCCACTATCGGCGACTGGCTGCCCCACGACGTGCGGCTGAAGAAGACCGTCGGCCGCCTGGCCACCTACCTACAGGCCTACGGCGACCTGATGGTGCGCACCAACAACTGGGACCCTGCCGTGCTCGCCGCGTTCCGCGCCGACTCGTTCGTTGCATCGTTCCGCGGTGCGCTCGATGGCAAGGCCACCACCGAGCAGCTCGAGCACGTGGCCACCCTCATCCCCGAGGAATGGCTCGCACCCGCCGGCTACGGCACCCCCGAGCAGTGTGCGGCAGCGGTGGCCCGGCAGATGGAACTCGGCGCCGACGGTGTGATCCTGCACGGCGCTGCACCGCGGGAGCTGGCCCCCATCGTCGAGGCATACGGGACCCGACTGGCAACCGGCCGCCCGCCACACCCGAGATGAGCAAGGTGCGCACCCACTGCGCAGAGTGCTCATCGCGGTCGGCGTCACCCGCCCGGCGATGAGCAAGGTGCGCACCCGCTGCGCAGGGTGCTCATCGCGCTGGGGATACGGTGGGCGTGATGGCTGGTGAGCTCGCCCCCGATCACGACCCGTGGCAGCAACTGTTGGAGGGTGTGCACCTCCCATTCCACCCCGACCTGCGCGTGCCCGAGTTGCACCGAGTCGCCCTGCCTGTGCCTCAGCCCGCGGCGTTGGCCGACGTCGCTGCCGCAGCGAGGCAGCAGGTGGTGGCGGTTCTCGGCGCAGCGGTGACGCCGGGGATGACCGTGGCCGTCGGTGCCGGAAGCCGAGGCCTCACCGACCGAGTCGACCTGCTGCGCGGCACGATCGACGGGTTACGTGCCCTGGGCGCCGACCCGTTCGTGGTGCCGGCGATGGGCAGCCACGGGGGCGCCACCGCCGAAGGGCAACGGGCGATGCTCGCGTCGCTGGGCATGACCGAAGAGGCGCTCGGCGCCGAGATCCGCGCCACGATGGACACCCTCGAGGTGGCCCGCACCCCGGCAGGGATGCCCATCTATCTCGACCAGCATGCGGCGAGTGCCGATCGCATCCTGCCGGTGAACCGCATCAAGCCGCACACATGTTTCAAGGGGCCCATCGAGAGCGGCTGTACGAAGATGGCCGTGGTCGGCTTCGGCAAGCAGCCCGGCGCCGCGCAGATCCATGCCTGCGGCCCCACCGAGATGCGCGACCGACTGCTGGCCGGTATCGACGCACTGCGCTCGACCGGTCGCCTACTCGGTGGCGTGTCGTCGCTCGAGTCGACGAGCGGCGATGTGGTGACCGTGCGTGCGCTCACCGCCGACGAGGTGGGCGGCGACGCCGAACGCGACCTCACCGACGAGGCCCGCGCACTCGTGCCGGAGCTGCCGTTCGACGAGATCGACGTACTCATCATCGAACGGGGCGGCAAGGACATCAGCGGCACCACGATGGACCCGAACGTCACCGGTCGCTTCTGGGTGAACGGCCTGGCCGACGGCGACCGACCGAAGGTGGCCAACATCGTCCTGCTCGGCATCACCCCGGTGTCGGGCGGCAACGTGCTGGGCATCGGCTTCGCCGACTTCATCCCGGTGTCGGTGGCCCGAGGCATCGACTGGAACAAGACCTACATCAACTGCTTCACGGCCGGCGCCGCCGGGGTGCGGCGCAGCAGGATGCCGATGGTGCTGCCCACCGACGACGACTGCATCAAAGCGGCGCTCAGCATGTGTGGGCGCGGGCTCGACGAACCCAAGCGCGTGGTGCGCATCCGCAGCACCCTGCATCTCACCGAGTGCTGGGTGAGCGACGCGCTGCTCGATCAGGTGCCGTAGCCGAAGCCGAGATCGGGAGCGGTGAGCATCGGGCGGAACGGGACACCTGCGGCTTCGGCCATCGCACCGCAGGTGCCGCCACGATCGACGATGACGGTGATGAGCACCGGGTGGGCGCCGAACGCGCGCACCACCTCGACGGCTTCCATGATGGATGTGCC
>JBAXSU010000297.1:0-2643 GCA_037130535.1 Actinomycetota bacterium | reverse complement strand
CGGAGGACGCTGTGAGCCTGATGTCGACCCCGGAACTGCTGTTGCGAGTGGACGTCGTCATTGCTGAGCACGGGCAGTATGAGAGAGTCAGCAAGTGGCGAGCGGTCGTGCAGGAGTGCGTGAAGCTGCTCGATCTCACGCTGGAGGGCGGCACTCCGCTCGATCCGAAGGCCTCTTACCGAGAGACGAAGAAGTTGCTCGACCGGTTCGGCGATGACTGATCTCGACCTCGACGTCGACGAAGCCGAACTCGCGATCGAGTCATTGCGGAAGGGAATCCCTCCGACCGGACACCTGCAGCATTTCACCGTTGGCCGGAGGGCTCAGCTGAAACAGTTGGCCTCAACGATTCAGGATCGCGAGGACCACGAGCCGGCAGCGCTTCTAGTTCAAGCCAACTACGGCGCCGGCAAGACCCACTTGCTCCGGCTCATTCGCGAGGTCGCGCTCGATGAAGGCTTCGCCGTTGCGCTCGTCACGGTCGACTCCCGGTCCGGTGTCCGCTTCAATCGGATGGATCAGGTGTGCAGCGCCGTGATGCGTGAGATCGAGGTGCCAGGTCGCGCTGGCAAAGGCATCGGTTGCCTGTTCGATCACTACTTCGGCGCTGACGAAGACGAGCTTCCCTTACGTATCTCGGGCCGCCGCCGCTACCTCTCTATGGATGGCAAATGGTCGAAGGCGCGGGAGGTCCGCTCGATGCCGCTGTGGATCGCCCTTCGCGGCTGGCACTTGTCGCGCAGCAAGGATGCCAAGGAGGTTGTGAAGGGTTGGTTGTCATCAACGTGGGACTTCAACTCTCAGAGGCAGTACCTCTACTCGCACCTCATCGGGCAACTACCGGCTTCGATCCACAGCTTCCAGAGCGAAGCCGAGCTGTACCGCACTGGAGCGTTCAGGTTCGATGTCGCCGGCCACGAGAACGCATGGCTTGCTCTCCAGGACTTGCAGACCCTTGCAGTTCTCTCTGGCCTCCGCGGCCTTGTGCTGCTGTTCGACGAGTTCGAGGATGTCATCCAGAACCTGGTGCGTATCGACTACCAGCGCACCGCATTCGCCAACCTCATCGACCTGATGAGCCATGAACGATTCACCGGGTGGATGTACTTCGCCGTGACACCGGAGTTCGCGGCCCGATGCCGGTCACGTCTCCTGGAGAAGGGTCAGTACGACTTCCCGGTCTCGATGTTCGACGACCTGGAACGCATCAAAATGACACCAGTCGGTGAACAGGAGTTCCTCGAACTGGGCAAGAAGGTCCGTGAGGTGCACGGCATCGCCTACGACTGGGACGCCGAAGGGGGTTTCCCTGATCGGAAGCTTGGGGCGCTCGTCAGCAAGCTGTACTCCAAATCTTCCGCTGATCAGGTTCGACAGGCGATGGTCGGTTTGGTCAAGGCACTCGACATCGCGCTCGAGGCTTGACGTGTCAGCCGAACTGAGCCGAATCGTCGGCCAGGCCTTCTTCGGCTCGTTCAAAGAACTGCGGCCGATCCAGATGGCAGCAATTCCACCCATCCTCGCTGGATGTGATGTGCTCGTCCGGTCTGCAACTGCGTCGGGAAAGACGGAGGCGGCGATCGCGCCGCTGGCGGACCGGCTCCTACCGACGATTCGAGCTGCGACCGGCGTCACCATCGTCGTCGTCTCGCCTACCCGGGCGTTGGTCAACGACCTCTGCCGGCGGCTCGAGGAGCCCCTCGCTCGGCTCGGCGTCCGAGTGGGAGTCCGCCACGGCGAGCGCGACCACCTTGCCCTTGTTGACAAGCCACACGTGCTGCTCACCACACCAGAGTCGCTCGACGGGCTCGTCGGGCGCCGGGACCCGGCCCTGCAAGGCGTGAAGGCAGTCGTCCTCGACGAAGCCCACCTGCTCTTCAACACTCAACGCGGCCTGCAGGTCGGCATCACGCTCCACCGGCTGGAGATGTGGCTCGAAGCCGAACTGCAGACCGTGGGCCTCTCCGCCACCATTGGCTCTGCCGCTGAGGTGTGGAGGTTCTTTCGGCCCGGTCGTTCCGTCGTCGATGTTGCTGTGCCCGGCGGCCGACCTCTGGAGTACCGGATCCATCTCGATGTGTCCACCAGCGAACTGGTCGACGTGGTGAAGTCCTTCGCCGACAAGAAGCTGCTCGTGTTCGTGAACTCACGCAAGGAATGCGAGGCAATCACCGATCTCGTGCGGCGCAGCGGCATCGACCCCACACGAGTGTTCGCCCATCACTCATCACTCGCCAACGACCTTCGCCTCCACGTCGAGGAGACCTTCTCAGCGATCACCTCGGGTGTGTGCGTCGCGACACCGACGCTCGAGCTGGGCATCGACATCGGGTCCATCGACCTCGTCGTCCTCTACGGGGTGCCCGCGAACTGGCAGTCGCTCGCGCAACGAGTCGGTCGAGGCAACCGGCGCACCGAGTACATCGAGGCGTTGCTGTGCATACCAAAGTCACCGGCCAAGTCGACGACGCTTGTCGACCGCCTGACCTTCCAGGCGCTCCTTGCGGAGGCATTCCAGGAACACCCCCGCGCCGTCACCGCCCAGGAGTTGCTCGGTGCCTACGCACAGCAACTTTGTTCCGAACTTGATGCACAAGGCCAGTTCATCGGAATCAACAAGCTGGCTGCCATCGGTGCGCCTTG
>JBAXSU010000296.1:0-2670 GCA_037130535.1 Actinomycetota bacterium | reverse complement strand
GGAGTTCGTCGTCGACCAGCGTGGCGGCCGGTTCGGCGACCCGCACGTCGGTGCTCGCGAAGGTGGTGGCGCTGCTGGTGGTGCTGGTGGTGGTGCTGGTGGTGGTGGCGGGTGCGTCGATCGACTCGTGCTCCATCCGGCGGATCGTACCCGCACCGCGCGGCCCCCGCCACCCGGGTGCCCGGAGTGGCTTGACGGATCAGCCAGGGCGCGGACGATTCTGTCCATGACCCTCCAGGAATTGGCCTTCGACGAACTGGTGCTCTACCGGGCGTGCCCCCTCTGCGATTGCGAGGACATGTCGTTCCTGTTGTCGATGCCGTGCGGCCACCACCCGAGTTACCGGGCCGGCATGGTGCCCGAGGTGCACTGGCAGACGTGCGACCGGTGCGGTCACGTCTTCCGCAACGGATACTTCACCGACGAGGCGGCAGCGCAGGTCTTCACCCAGGACCTCCCGGCGCTCGAGGTCGGGCAGGACATCGAGACGTGGCGGAACATCTCGGCGCGGATGATCGAGCGTGTGGTGCCCTACCGTCGCCGTGGCTCGTGGCTCGACATCGGCTTCGGCAACGGCAGCCTGCTGTTCACCGCTGCCGAGTTCGGGTTCTACCCGATCGGTTGCGACCTGCGCACCAAGGGCGTCGAGGCAATCCAGCAGCTGGGGATCGAGGCCTACTGCGCCGATGTGAGCGAGCTCGTTCTCGACCAGGCCGTGAGCGTGGTCAGCATGTGTGACGTGCTCGAGCACATCCCCTACCCGAAAGCTGCTCTCGAGACGACCCATCGTCTGCTCGAGCCCGGCGGGGTCGTGCTCGTGTCGATGCCCAACTTCGAGAGCATGCTGTGGCGAATGCTCGACATGAATGAGGCCAACCCGTACTGGAGCGAGGTCGAGCACTTCCACAACTTCAGCCGTACCCGGCTGTACGAGTTGCTCGAGGAGACCGGGTTCGAGCCGGTCGCGTACGGCATCAGCGAGCGGTACCGTGCCTGCATGGAAGTGGTCGCCCGCCGAGTCTGACGGCCGGCGGTCGTTCCGCTGGCACCCATGGGTGTCGCTGTGCCTAGGATCGCCCCACGTACCGATACATGGGGGTTTCGTCGTGAAGACCAAGGCTGCTGTTCTCTGGGAAGTCAACACACCGTGGAGCGTGGAGGAGATCGATCTCGATCCCCCCGGCCCGGGTGAAGTGCTGGTGAAGCTCGCCGCCAGCGGCATGTGCCACAGCGACGAGCACCTCGTCACCGGCGACCTGCCGTTCGGTCTGCCCATCATCGGTGGCCACGAGGGCGCCGGTGTGGTGCAAGAAGTGGGCGAGGGTGTCAGTTGGCTCTCCCCAGGCGACCACGTCGTGTTCGGTTTCATCCCGTCGTGTGGACGCTGCGCGAGCTGCTCGACCGGCCACCAGAACCTGTGCGACCTCGGTGCGCTGATGGGCCTCGGCCGGCAGATCACCGATGGCGGCAGCCGCCACCACGCCCGCGGGCAGGACCTGGGGCTGATGTGCATCCTCGGCACCTTCGCCCACCACACGGTGGTGAACGAGGCCAGCTGCATCAAGATCGACAAGGACGTGCCGCTCGACCGGGCCTGCCTGCTCGGGTGCGGTGTGGTCACCGGCTGGGGCTCGAGCGTGTACGCCGCCGAGGTGAAGCCCGGCGACACCGTGGCCGTGGTGGGTGTGGGCGGTATCGGCGCCAACGCCATCCAGGGCGCGAAGTTGGCCGGCGCGAAGCGCATCATCGCCATCGACCCGGTGGAGTTCAAGCGTGAGAAGGCGATGGAGTTCGGCGCCACGCACACGTTCTCGTCGATGGAAGAGGCGCTGCCCGGTATCCAGGAACTCACCTGGGGCACGATGGCCAACAAGGTCATCATGACCATGGGTGTCGGCTCGGGCGAAGTGATCGGCTCGGCCATGGCGCTCGCCGCGAAGCGTGGCCGCGTGGTCGTCACCAACATCCACCCGGCGCTCGAGTACAGCGCCTCGATGAGCCTGCTCGACCTCACCCTGATGGAGAAGCAGCTCGTCGGCTCGCTGTTCGGTTCGGGCAACCCCCGCGCCGACATCCCGAAGCTGATCGGCCTGTACCGCGAGGGTCAGCTCGACCTCGACGGCCTCGTCACCAACGAGTACCCGCTCGAAGGCGTGAACGAGGGCTACGACGCGATGCGTGCGGGCACCAACATCCGCGGCGTCCTGAAGTACGACTGACCGGTACCCGGCCAGTGGACTCCCTCGTCGAGCGCCTCCACGGCGCGGTCGTCGGGCGGCGGCGCGAGCTCGAACTCGTCGTCGCCGCGCTGATGGCCGATCGGCACATCGTGCTCGAAGGCCCTCCGGGCACCGGCAAGAGCACGTTGCTGCGCGCCGTCGCGCACGAACTCGGTATCGGCTTCGAGTTCGTCGAGGGCAACGCCGAACTCACCCCGGCCCGCCTGGTGGGCCACTTCGACCCGGCGCGGGTACTCACCGACGGCTATGCGCCCGACGTGTTCGTGAACGGCCCGCTCGTGACAGCGATGGTGGAGGGGTCGCTGCTGTACGTCGAGGAGATCAACCGCATCCCGGAAGAGACCCTCAACGTGCTCATCACGGTGATGAGCGAGCAGGAACTGCACGTGCCGCGCCTCGGCCGGGTGGCGTGCAAGTCGGGCTTCCGGCT
>JBAXSU010000295.1:0-2708 GCA_037130535.1 Actinomycetota bacterium | reverse complement strand
CCCCCCACCGACCGCCCCATTCCCCCCACCATCCACAGCGCGCCTCCGCCAACCGAACCCGGCAAGATCGGCAACTGGGCGGGCGATCCCCTCCACGTCGACGACTGCCTCCTGGCCATCGGCTACCGCCGACCCCACCTCGATTTCTCCGCTGAGAAACCGACCACGACACCCGCCCCGCTTCTCCACTGAGAGACCGAGGCCGAGTCCAAACCGCATTTCTCCGCTGAGAAACCGAGGCCGGGGCCGATCGCCCTTGGGGGTTCGTTCAGCCCTGGTCAGCCCAGTGCGGCGAGGTGGTACCGGCGGGCCTCGCGGTCGACACCGACGAGTTGCCACCCGTTGCCGAGGCGCTCGACGAGTTCGGCGCGCACCGCGAGCCGCGCAGTGAGGGCCGCCTGGTTCGATGCGGCGATGTCGTCGGCGGTGGCCGGCGGCACATCGATCGAGAGGGTCGCTGGCGGCCGGTCCGCGCCCTGGGTGACGAGGTCCCACGACACCGTCACCCGGTCGCTCGGCAACTCGCCGTTGATGCCGCCGAGCGTGCCGTAATGGTTCACGTGATACGCCACGCCCGCTGCACCCAAGGCCTGCAGGTTGAGGTGGGCGTTGGCCAACTGCAGCGGGTCGTATGTCCAGCGCATCGCAGTGATGCCTCGGTCGAGGCACCACTGACGCTGCTGCTGCTTCAGCGCGATGCCCAGGCCCCTGCGTCGGTAGGCGGGGTCGACCGCCATGTAGTGCGAGTGCAGTACCGCTGGCTTGTGGGTGGGGAAGCCGAACACGGCGCCCACGATCGCTCCCCGGTCGAACGCAGCGAGCGCAACCCCGCCCTCCGACACCACGGCAACGAGCATGTTCACCGACACGAGGTCGCTGTCGGCACCCCAGATGCGTCGCTCGAATGGTGGCAGTGCCGCCAACTCGTCGGCGTGGCGCAGTTCGCGGAACTCGAGACCGCCCAGCGGATCGGTCTCGTCGCTCACCGCTGGTGCACCTCGGTGGACAGTGTGACGCTGTCGAGGAACGGGCGGTCGAGGGTGACCCCGATGCCCGCACCCGCGGGCACCGGCATGATGCCGTCGGTGGTCTCGAGCCGCTGTTCGACGATGTCGCGGGCGTAGGTGCGGCTGGCCGAGGCGGTGTCGCCCGGGTAGACGAAGCCGGGCATCGTGGCCAGGTGGATGTTGTGGGCGCGGCCGATGCCGGTCTCGAGCATGCCGCCGCACCACATCGGCACCCCGCGGTCGGCGCACAGGGCGTGGATGCGCCTCACCGACTCGAGACCGCCGACACGACCCACCTTCACGTTCACCACGCTGCACGCACCGAGGTCGAGCGCAGCCTTGATACGCGCCACCGACGTGAGCGACTCGTCGAGACACAGCGGCGTCTCGATCTGCTTCGCCAGCGCGGCATGATCGGTGAGGTCGTCGTAGTTCAGCGGCTGCTCGATGTAGTGCAGCCCGAACTGGTCGAGGCTGCGCAGCAGGTCGACATCGTCGAGGGTGTACGCCGAGTTGGCGTCGACGGTGAGTTCGATGTCGGGGAACCGGTCGCGCACCGCGGTGAGCAGCTCGACGTCCCAGCCCGGCTCGATCTTCAGCTTGACGCGCTTGTAGCCCTGGGCCACGTGGCGTTCCACACTGTCGAGCGTGCCGGCCAGGCTGGCCATGCCCAGGCTCGCACCCACGGGGATCTCGGTGCGGTCGCCGCCCAACACCTCACGCAGCGGCAGGCCCTGTTGGCGCGCCCAGCAGTCCCACACCGCCTGTTCGATGCACGCCTTGGCCATCGGGTTGCCGCGCGTGTCGGCCCACGTGTCGAGCAGCACCGCCGGGTGCTCCACATCGTTGGCCAGCAGCCACGGCACCATCCGGCCACGCAGCACGGTGAGCGCGCCCTCGATGGTCTCTTCGCGGTACGTGGGCAGCGGGTCCATCGTGCTCTCGCCGTAGCCCTCCACACCCTCGCTGCGCACGGTGACGATGATGGAGGTCTTCGTCTCCTGCGAACCGAACGAGGTCTTGAACGGCGAGACAAAGGGCAGGTCGATGTCTCGGAGTTCGATGGCGTCGATGCGCATGGGGTTCACCAGGTGTCGATGTTGGGCCGCTTCTTGGTGGCGCGCGGCGTGGGGGGTGGCGTTGCCGCCAGCAGAGTAGCGATCCAACGTCGGCTGTCGACAGGATCGATCACATCGTCGATCTCGAAGTGCGACGCGGCGTTCACCGCCTTGCCGTGTTCGTACATGCGGTCGACCATCTGCTGGAACGTGGCCTCGCGCTCCACCGGGTCGGCGATGGCCTCGAGTTCGTGGCGGTAGCCCAGGCGCACCGCACCCTCCAGGCCCATGCCTCCGAACTCGCCGGTGGGCCAGGCCACGCAGGCGAGCGGTCGCTTGGTGCTGCCGCCCATCATCGCCTGCGCGCCGAGGCCATAGCTCTTGCGCAGCACGATGCTCACCATCGGCACCGTCACGTTGGCGCCGGTGACGAACAAGCGGGTGCAGTGCCGCACCAGTGCCGTCCGCTCGACCTCGGGCCCCACCATCATCCCGGGCGTGTCGACGAGCGTGACGACGGGAATGTCGAACGCGTCGCACAGCTGCATGAAGCGGGCCGCCTTGTCGGCCCCCGGGCTGTCGATGGCCCCGGCGAGGTGGTTGGGGTTGTTGGCGATGACGCCGACCGGGCGGCCCTCCACCC
>JBAXSU010000294.1:0-2739 GCA_037130535.1 Actinomycetota bacterium | reverse complement strand
CCAGCTCATCGAGGTCGCGGGTCTCGGCAGTACGAATCGTCACCATGGTCCGCACTGTAGGTCCGTGCTCGCCAACGCCACAGCGATTTCAGGCCGCACGAACGATGACCTACGCGCTGTCCCGGCGGTTTGGGACGCTTTCGTTGCCCGCTCGGGTTTCGAGTCAGCGCCGCTACTCGCCGTCGATGAACAGACAGAAAGGGTGGCCTGCTGGATCGAGCATGATGCGGAGATGCGTGCAATCGCGATCCCTCGGTTGGTGCGGTGCCTCCTTGTCGCCCCACTACAGAACGCGTCGCACGGCTGCGTCGAGGTCGTCGACGAGAATCTCGAAGTGCATCATCTTTGCCTGCTGGCCGGGCCGGTCGGGCCAGACCGGCGGCTGGTAGCCGCCCTCGGCTTGGATGTTCAGGCCGATGCCGCCTTCAGGATTACCGAGTTGCAACCAGCCAGCGCCGTCACGGGCGGTGACCTCCCAGTCAGGCACCTGCGTGTAGCACGCGCCGAGCGCTTCGGCGTCGACGCAGTCGATGGTCAGTGTCGTCCACTTGATCGACGGGATCGCTGTCATCAGGCCATTGTTGCGCCGAGCGCGTCAGGACCCGCTTCCGGCGTTTGTTAGCGGGGAAGATGGTGGGCAAGACGTCCGTCACCGCAGGCAGGTGTCAGGCTGTGGGTCGTGGAGCTTTCCATTCAGTCACGAGTCGACGATCGAGCGGTTCGTCCCGCTGCGCCGGTGACGAACCCTGGTCAGCCACCGGCGGTCTAGGCGATCGCCTCCGAGAACGCGCCCTGTGTTGGTTGCCGCGCGACCGACGCGCGTTGAGTTGGCCTCGAGTGGCCGGTCACCTCTCGCTTCCCATTGCATCGGGTGGTGGTTGTCATCGAGGCAGGCTGTCGGCGACCCTGTACACGAGGTGGACGACACCTTTGGCTGCGACCACGCGGTGCGGTGTGAGTTTCGCGGGAGATCCATCGAGTTCGTCGAACATGCGGATGCCGTTGCCGAGCAGCACCTGGATGAGGTGGATCCACAATTCGTCGAGCAGTCCGAGGCGGAGGCATTGCATGGCGATGTTCCCGCCGGCGACTCCGATCGGTTTGTCGCCTCCCACGGTTCTGGCCTTAGCGATCGCGCTCTCGACGCCATCGGCCACCAAGGTGAAGGGGCCGCTACGGTCTCGCCACTCGTCGGGCACTTGGTGGGTGACGATGAAGCTGGGGATCCCCATCGGGTCGTCTCCACCCCGTGCGTCGGCGTCGTCGAGCGTGACCCGCCCGGTCACGTCGGCGCCGAGGTCGAATGACGCTCGCGCAAGCGGGGTGCTGGCCTGGTCGAGATGGAAGGTCAGGTCGTTGTTGGGCATCGTCAGTTCGAAGTGCCCGGACCCAGCCACTCCGGCGACGATGTCGCACGGCTTCGACTGCACAGGGCTTCGGGGTGTCGACGTCCTCGCGCCCCGGACGACGGACCGGATCGTGGCGACGCTCAAGTTCGTGGCGGACCGAGACGCGACCCCCGAACTCGCCGACCCGGGACTCGACCCGGTGTTGCTGGCCGACCGCCGCGCGCTCGTGCTGGCGATCATTGCCGCACACCGCTGGACCCGTGACGACCACCACCCGAGCGGCAGACGATCCGGGCACGCGTTCCTCGCTGCGTTGCGTTTGGAACCACCGTGGCCGACGCTCGATCTGATCCAGTAGTAAACACATCTTGACAGACAAGAGAACTTGACTACCATGTGGCCATGGCACATCGAATGGAAACGCAGAGACGTATCACCGATCTGGTTCTCGGCCTCGACTACGGAGACGAGCAGGAACGCCTTCGGTACTACGAGACGTACGCCGTCGCAGTGCATCTGCAACTCATCGGTCTGCCAGTTGCCGGCGCAGCGATCATCGCTGTTGCCGGTCGCTCGGCGACAGGCCCCGTGCTGATCATGCTGGCAGCGGCGTTCGTCGCGATCCTGATCGGGCTGGCTCACCTCAAGCGGCATCACGTGCGGGCGGAGTCCATCGCCATGAGCAAGCGAAATCGGGGCTACCTGATCGTTTGCGCGTGCTCATGGCTCGCCCTCGTCAGCGCCATTGCAGTCCGTGGCAGCAGCAAGTCGGGCTTCCAGAGCGGGATGGCGAAAGGCGCCGTTGTCGGCCTCGTGATCGCGCTCGTCGCGATGGCCGTGAATGCGTGGTGCCGACGCCACGGTGTGGACGCCGCCAGCGACGAGGCGTGACGGTGGCGCGATCGAGTGGGCCCGTCCGTCCCGACGCTGGCGCCGACCTCTCCGGTGAACGCATCAAGGCCCGAAGGAACGAGCTCGGCATCAGCCAGCAGGCGCTCGCAGCCGCCACCGACGTGAGCCGCCAGACCATCATCGCCATGGAGCAGGGCAACTACGCACCCTCCGTCTTCCTCGCACTCAGGGTGTCGGTCGCACTCGACGTCACCGTCGAGGATCTCTGGAACTCCATCCGCCACCAGTGATCCCGTCGCGGCGTCGATCTCGTCCCGGCGCGCCGCGTTGCTCAGACAAAGCAAACGCGACCGGGCGACAGCACTGGGGAGCGATGGCCCTTCGCGACTGGCTGGCCGCTCCTCGGAACGCACACCAATCCGGCAACCTCTGTGCGCGTCAGACTGTCCCATAAGTGCCGGTAGGGGACGTGCTGGCCAAGGATCGACCCGCTCAAAATTGCCGATCCCGATGACCTGTCGCTGCGAGCGCCTTACCG
>JBAXSU010000293.1:0-2760 GCA_037130535.1 Actinomycetota bacterium | reverse complement strand
GAGTCGCCGTCAGCCGACGGCGCGCACTGCCACGGGGATGGCGCTCATCACGGGCATGCCGGTGAAGCGGTCGTAGCCGCTGTCGGCATCGATCAGCGCAGCGGTGGTGGAACCGAACTCGCTGAGCGGCGACGGGTCGTCGGGCAGGCCGCCCCAGGCGTGGGCCATGCTCACCGAACCGGGCCGCACATCGGCGGCCGCCTTCACGACGGCGCGGATGGTGCCACGGGGCGACGACACCTCCACCTGGCCACCGTCGGTGGCGCCCAGCGCGGCGAGGTCGTCGGGGTGCATGTGCGCGAAGTTCGTGCCCTCGCGCCGGCGCAGTACGTCGACTTCGCGACCCGACGAGTTGAACACGCTCTTCAGCCGGCGCGACGTGAGGCGGAACGTGTGCCGAGCCGGGTCGAAGCCCTGCACCACCTGGGCCGACGAGGTCTCGCGCAGCACTTCGGCCAGTTCTTCGGCGATGCCCTCGGGTGCCAGGTCGAGTCGGGCGGTGACCGAGTCGTCGGCGGCGACCACCACGGTGGCAAGCTCGGGGCGCAACGTGGCGCCGTCGGCGCGCACCCGGGCCAGCGGCACCTTCGACGTGGCGTAGATGAGATCGAGCACGTCGTCGGCATCGACCGGGGCGCCGGGGTCGATGGCGCCTCCGGGCAGCGTGATGGTGACACCCAGGCGGGCGGCCACCTCGGTGTAGAGCTGCCACTCCTGGCGCATCTCGGGTGCGGGCTCGATGATGGCCGGGGTGTAGTTGGTGTACGCCTCGGGGAACCAGCGGTCGATGGTGGTGGGCACGTCGGGACGTTCGAGGCTCAGCGTGCTGGCGATGACGTAGTGCGCCAGTTCGGCCGTGGCCGACAGGTTGGCATCGACCGCCACGTGCAGGTCGAGTGTCTGCAGCGCGGCGACGGTCTTGTGCTGGTCGGGCCAGGCCACCACCGGGTTGCCGCCCAGGGTGAACAGGGCGCGGATCTGGCCCTCGCCCTCCAGCAGCATCTCGTCGGCCAGGGTGCTGGTGGGTGCCTCACCACGGAACGAGTGCAGGCCGCGGATGCGCGACTGCACCCCTTTGGTGAGCACATGCGGCACGGGCGGCGACGGCTGGGCACGCACCGGCCCTGGGGGCGTGAGCGCACCACCGGGGTTGGCCAGCGTGTCGCCCGCCCGCTTGTAGCGGCCGAGCATGGTGTTGATGCTGATGGCCAGGTGCTCGGTGAGCGTGCTGTGCGGGGCCATGTTGGGCCCGGTGCCGGTGCTGACCGCACCGGTGCCACGGCGGCCGAACTGCCGGGCAGCCTCGATCACCTGCGCGGCGGGCACCCCGGCACGGGCCTCGACGTACTCGGGGGTGAACGGGTCGACCGCGGCGGCCAGCGCGTCGGCGCCGGTGACCCACCGCTCGCAGAACTCGTGGTCCAGCAGATCGTCGACGAACAGTTGTCGGATGATGCCGGCGAGCAGCGTGGGGTCTTCGCCCGGTCGCACCTGCAGGTGCAGGTCGGCGTAGCCCGCCATCTCGGTGCGGCGCGGGTCGACCACGATGAGGTACAGACCCTTCGCCTTGGCGGCGCGCAGGCGCACCAGCGGGTTGTAACTCGGTAGGCCGCCGGGGAACGAGTAGGTGCTCACCAGCGTGTTGCAGCCGATCACCATGGCTGCGCGGCTGGTCTCGAAGTCGTGTACCCCTGCCTGCCAGGCGCCGTGACGCATCGGCGCGATCATCTTCGCCGGCTGGTCGATGGAGCTGGACGTGTAGAAGCTGGGCGAGCCGATGGCCTGGTGGAAGGCCTTGGCCACGGGCAGCCCGGTGGCGTTCTGGTAGGCGGCGGTGCCGCAGTAGGTGGCCAGGCTGCGCGGCCCGTGGCGTTCGAGAATGCCGGCGAGGCGATCGGCGATCTGGTCGAAGGCGAGGTCGGTGGCGATGGGCTCGAAGCCACCGGCGCCGCGCATCAGGCTGGTGGCCAGGCGCCCCGGGTGGTGGTGCTGGTCGCCGAGGTGGCGACCCTTCACGCACGTGTAGCCGCCGTACATCGGGTCGTCGTTCACTCCGTGCACCGCCACCACGCGGTTGGCCGCGACGTCGACGTCTACGTCGATCGCGCACCCCGCATGGCAGAACCGGCAGAACGACCGCCGTGTCTCGACCGTCATCGACCCCTCCCGATGGCTCGTGTCCCCGCTGCGCACCGTACCGCGCACCCGACCCCGCACGCGCAACGGGCCGCCCCGGAGGGCGGCCCGTTGGCAGATCGATCGGTACGGATCAGAGCTTGAAGAAGACCTCGGTGAGGATGAGGAAGACCAGCCACAGGCCGAAGGCGGCGATGATCGGGTTGCGCACACCCTTGCCGTCGTACAGCACGTTGAGACCCTTGTTGGGGGCCGTCTTCCACGGCAACAGACCGAGGGCGTTCACCTCGAGCACGGCGATGATGACGAGCGTGATCGCCCAGAAGGTGCCCATCTGAGCACTGGTGAGGGTGGCGCCACTGGTGATGGCGTGGCCCTTGTACACCATGAAGAACAGCATGCTCACCGAGAAGATGGCGTTCTGGCGCGAGGCCATCACGGCCCGGCGACCCGCAGCAGCTGCGTTCGGGTCGGGCTCGCCGCCGGCCAGCACGTTGGCGGCGTTGGCGAGCACCACCTTCTGGTTGCGCCAGATGACGCCCCATACATGCAGCATCATGATGAATCCGAGCAGCATGCCGGTGCTGATGGCGATGGCACCGGCGTTCTTGCCGAAGCCGTCAC
>JBAXSU010000292.1:0-2780 GCA_037130535.1 Actinomycetota bacterium | reverse complement strand
GGAATCGAACCCTGAATAACAGAACCAGAATCTGCTGTGTTGCCAGTTACACCACACCCCACCGGAAACCCCGGAGGTATCGACCGGCGAGTGTACCAACCACGTCGGTTGCTCCCCACCCGGGTGAGGTCAGCGGTGGCGAGCCGAACGTGCTGCCTGCTTCGTGGCGGCACGTTGGGCGGCGGCGTCCTTGTTGCGCTTCCACTGCCAGACGCCTGTCACGATCACGGCCCCCGCGATCGAACCGATCACACCACTCGGCTTGAACGCCAGCCCGTCACCTGCGATCAGGCTGATCAGCAACCCGCCAACGAACGAGCCGACCAGGCCTGCCGCCAGGGCCATGCCCCAGTCGACTCCCTGAGACGAACGACCGACGATGAGCTGCGCTGCCGCGCCGATGAGGATGCCGAAACCGATGATGCCGAGGATGATCATGGCGCCCACCGTAGCGGGACACCACTGGTCGCGAGATCACCCGGTGAGGGCGACCAGCCGGTCGAAGCCGATGATCCGACCGAGCGCCACGCCCGCTGCCTCACCGAACTCGCGCCGCCACGCACGCCCACCGGTGATCACTGTCGTGGGGGTGGGCGAGGTGTAGGCAGTGAGGCCCACCTCCTCGGCGATCAATCGGCTGCGCAAGAGGTGGAACGGGTCGCTGACGATCAACACCGTGGTGAAACCCCGCTCGGCGAGGAGGCTGTGCACCCCGACGAGCGAGTCGTAGGTGGTGCGCGACGTGTTCTCGGCGACGATCACATCGGCCGGTACGCCGCGCTCGATGAGGTAGGCGGTGGATGCATCGGCCTCGGTGAAGCGATCGCCGGGCTGCTTGCCCCCGGTTACGACGACGATCGATGCCAGCCCGAACCGCCACAGATCGGCGGCGTGATCGAGCCGTGCCCCGAGTTGCGCCGAGGGGCGGCCGTCGTACTGGGCGGCGCCCATCACGACGATCGCATCGACCGCACGTGCCTGGTCGGTACGGCCGGTGTGGTGCACCTGATACAGCGAGACGCCGTAGTACCCGGTGAGCAGCAACACCGCGAGCAGCGAGCCGACGACGAGTCGCCGCAGCCATCGGCGTGGCGGGCGAACGATCGGGATTCCCCCGACCGGCGTGGCATCGGTGACCGGGGCATGGTCGGCGGCGACCGCAGCATCGTCGGCGAGCCACTCGCTCACGGCACGTGCACACCTTCAGGCAGCGCCCGAAGGCGCCGCAGGGTCTCGTCGCGGCCCAGCAGTTCGAGCGATTCGAACAGCGGTGGGCCAACGGTGCGGCCGGTCACTGCCACGCGCACAGGTGCCTGGGCCTTGCCCATCTTCAACCCATGGCGCTCGGCCACGGCGGTGAAGGCAGCGTTGATGGCCTCGGCCTGCCACGGGCAGGTGCTGAACGCCTCGATGCTGTCGGCCACCAGCACGGCAGCGCCGTCGGTCGCGAGCGCCTTGGCGAGGCTCGCCTCGTCGAACTCGGGCTCGGTCAGGAACAGGAAGTCGACCACCCCCGGCGCCTCCGACAGCGTGGTGGCGCGGGGCTGCACGAACGGGGCCATTGCCACGAACCGCTGCTGGTTCCACACCGCCGTGGGGTGCGCGGCCCGCCACTGCGCCAGCCACGGCTCGGCGGCGGCGGCGAACTCGCCAGGCGACATCGCCCGGAGATACTCGCCGTTGAATGCCGCCAACTTCTTCAGGTCGAAGAACGCCGGCGAATGGTTCACGTCCTCGAGGCGGAACTCGTCCTCGATCACCTGCCACGGCACGATCTCGGTGCCTCCCCGCGGCGACCAGCCGAGGGTCATCAGGTAGTTCACCATCGCCGGGGCCAGGTAGCCCTCGTCGCGGTAACTCTCGAGGGCCACCTTGTCGCGGCGCTTGGAGATCTTCTTGCGCTGTTCGTTCACCAGCACCGGCACATGCGCCCAGGTGGGCGCGGCGTGGCCGAGGGCTTCCCAGATCATCTGCTGCTTCGGCGTGTTGGGCAGGTGCTCTTCGGCGCGGATGACATGGCTCACGCGCATCGTCAGGTCGTCGACCACGTTGGCGAGCAGGAACATGGGGCTGCCGTTGCCGCGCAGCAGGACGAAGTCTTCGATGGTGGCGTTGTCGAACTGCACCTCGCCGCGCACGGCATCGTTCACGGTGGTGGTACCGGCTGGCACCCGGAAGCGCAGCACCCGGCCCGGCCCGGGCCCGAGGCCTGCATCGCGCGACCAACCGCCGTACCCCTGGGTGCCCTCGGCTTTCGCCCGCTCCTGGATCTGGTCGGGGGTCATGTCGCAGTAGTAGGCGTGGCCGATCTCGAACAGGCGCTGCGCTGCGTCGACATGCTGCTGCGCGTAGTTGCTCTGGAAGTACGGACCCTCGAACGCGGGGTCGTCGCTGCTGATGCCCAGCCAGGCGAGTGCCTCGATGATTCCCTCGGTCCACTCCGGCCGGTTGCGGGCCTCGTCGGTGTCTTCGATGCGCAGGATGAACGTGCCACCGAGTCGCTTGGCGAGCGCCCAGTTCATCAGCGCGGTGCGGGCCCCACCGATGTGGAACGAGCCGGTGGGCGACGGTGCGAAACGAAATCGAGGAGCATCCATGACCCAGGCAACGCTACCTCCCACGCTCCACCCCCTCCCTGCCACCCCTGTCCTCCCCCGGCGTTTGTGAGCGCAGCCCGCTACAACCCGGGTCTGCTCACAAACGCCGCGCGCTGGGTGTCGTCCTACCTCTGCGTTTGTGAGCGCAGCCCGCTACAACCCGGGTCTGCTCACAAACGCCGC
>JBAXSU010000291.1:0-2793 GCA_037130535.1 Actinomycetota bacterium | reverse complement strand
ATTCCTGAGGTCCGACATTCCGCCGGCGACGCTCATGCCCGTCCTGCGCGCCTGAGACCGCACGCCACGTCCAGCCAGTCTCACAGCGTTGCCCCAACGCACCCCGGCAGCGTGCGCGACACTGTGGCCCGGGGGCATCGATGTACGAGAAACACGAACGTGGATTGCGCAGCACTGGGACGAATCGATCACCCTGCGCGAATGGTGGGCGCGCATGCTGGAGGTACGGCTGAGCTTCCCTCGTTGACCAGTGGAATGGTTCGGGCGAGCCTGCGGCCAGGGTGAGCAGAACGCCATCGCCAAGGCATTCGGTGACGCCGACGTACTGAGCGCTCCCACCGGCCTCGGTGACGTGGACCATCTCGCCGAACGCGGCCGCCAGGGCGGCGACGGTATCGAGGTTGGGGATCAGAACGGTGTGATGGGGGTCGGCGAAATTGGGCAACAGATGAAACCCAGCGTCGAGCAGACTGCCGACCGTAGTGCGATACATGGTCGGGTAGCTGTCGAGCTTCTTCGAGAGGATCGTTCGCTCCGACGCTGGGCCGAGGTCACCGAGTGCAACGAAGACTGAGACACCAAACACTGGGCCACCGTCGAGGGTGTAGAGGCGATTGAGACGCCGGGCGTGGGCTCGTCTGAGAGACAACGTCTCAGGGCCTCCGCGCAAGACCACCGATGCAGTGCGCGGCGGCAGCTCGTCACGCACTCGGCGCCTTAGTTCTTCCCGATCATCGCTCACTGTTCGTGCTTCGCTCTCTGGATCGTGCCCACGCCGGGATTCCCCCGAGGGAGCCGACGCCTCGGTTCGTCGACCGGCGTTACGCGGACGCAGGTGGAGAGGGTGAAGTTCACCGATTCGTAGCCGCGAGGTCGCAAACTCACTGTCACCTCGATCTCGCTGACACCGATTCTGACGAACGGGTGTGACGCAGTTCGGCGTGTGCGGCCTACACGGTTTCGTTGAGGTCGAACGAGGCCTTCATCTGACGCCGTTCGACGGCGCGCTCGCCACCGACAACACAAAGCGCCCCCGGCAGTGTGTTGTATCACGACATAGGCAAGGGATGTCGCGCGTCATAGGCAAGGGTCGACGCGGTGTCGAAAGCCCGCCTGATCATCACCGCTGTCGTGTTGGAGGGCCGCTCACAGGCCCAGGTCGCACGCGACTACCGCGTCTCACAGGCGTGGGTCTCGCGTCTCGTTGCCCGCTACCGCAGCGAAGGCGACACGGCGTTCGAACCACGCTCCCGGCGGCCACGCACCCGACCCGACGCCACACCCCCAGACACCGTTGCCCTGGTCCTCGCGCTCCGCCGACAACTCACCACCAACGGACTCGACGCCGGCGCCGACACCATCGCCTGGCACCTCCAATGAACGGGCGCGCCCGGCATCACCGCAGGCCCCGCCCGCCGCGTGTCAGCCGTTGTCGGGGGGAGGTGGGTGTGTTCGTTCGTACTGTTCGACGCGCCAGCGGATGAGGGTGCGGAGTTCGTCGAGGATGTCGATGCTGCGTTCGGGTTGTGGGGTGTGGTGGCCGTGGCAGCGCAGGCGGGCAACGCGGTTGTGGGCGTTGCAGCCGAGCGTGCCCCCGAACTGGCTGGTACGCCCACCTTGCGAGTAGGGCACGATGTGGTCGATATCGCATTGATCAGCGGGGATATCGCAGCCGGAAGGGTGTTGGCAGTGCTGATCGCGGACCTGGATGGCACGGCGGATGACACCGCGAAAGGTGCGTTGCCGCGAGACCGACACGAGGGTGGTGCGGTCGGCGAAGACGACTGTCTCGAGCATCGCTGTGTCGAGATAGGGCACCAGGTCGCCCGACGAGAGCAGGGTGCCGCTCGCGAGGCTGCACAGGCGGGCCATGGTGTCGTTACCGACGGTGACCGTGAACAACGGTCGCGGTCGTCGCCCGTTCGCCGGCGCAGTAGCCGAACGGGTAGCCATCTCGATCAACGCCCGAGCGCGACGCTGCGCAGGGCTACGGGTGATGCCGGCGGCCTTGTCGCTGCGCCGCAGTTGTTCGGTGAGACGGCGGAGCTCGTTGTCGATGATCTCGGCACCGATCGGGTCGAGCTCACCGTCGATCACAAGTCGTCCTTCGAACGACCGCGACGCGAACACGCGGGCATCGAGATGCGCTACCGGTGTATGGCGAGGGTCGGGATCAGTCCCATCAGCCAGACAACGTTCCCGTTCCAGGGTGCGTTCGGTGTCGCAGAGTTCGTCGACCATTTCGGTCCAGCGTTGAACCACGACCCGAGTGCCGCGCAGATCGAGCCGGGCACATTCATCGACCAGCATCTGCTCGGCCTCCGCGAACAGCGCAGCACGCGCAGGAGTGTTCGCAGCAGTGATGACCTGGAACTGATCGACCGACAACCTGCCATCCACCACAGCCGCCGCAGTGAGCGGACAACGCCGACCCGCACGGGCCCGGGCGATCTCGGACTTCGCGTGATCCACCGACGAACGATGCACGTGCGCCAGACGGTGCCCATCCGAACGCGACCCGTTCGACTCCCACACCCGACGCTCGTCCCACTCGGCAAACACACCACGCGTCACACCGGTGAGACGCTGCCGCTCACGCTCCAGCCCGACCACCAGCTCGTCCAACTCACCATCCGCGAGCGCGCCAGCATCGAGACCCGCCAACGCATCAACAGCGTTGCGCACCTGGGCGAGAATGGCACCGATCGACATGCCACCATCCTGCCCGAGGGGTGTAGCGAAGTTGAGTGAGACTGCCTGTGCTGCCCTCGGGGCTGGAGTCTGTCCCCGGGT
>JBAXSU010000290.1:0-2928 GCA_037130535.1 Actinomycetota bacterium | reverse complement strand
GAGGCCGGCGGCAACATCGGCGCCCTCGACGGCTTCGACGTGCGCGGCCCCGAACTGCGCCGCTGCATCGTGGTGCACTGCCGCGACGAAGCGCACCAGCAGAAGGTGGTCGAGGCGGTGCGTTCGTTGAAGGGCGTCACCCTCGTCGACTGGTGGGACCGCACGTTCCGCATGCACGAGGCCGGCAAGATCCACGTCCTCACCAGCGCACCGGTGAACGACCGCGACGACCTGTCGATGGCGTACACGCCGGGCGTGGCCCGGGTGTGCATGGCGATCCACAACGACCCGTCGCTCTCGCACCGGTACACGATCCGCAAGAACACCGTCGCGATCGTCAGCAACGGCACCGCCGTGCTCGGCCTCGGCGACATCGGCCCCGAGGCAGCGATGCCGGTGATGGAGGGCAAGGCCCTGCTGTTCAAGGAGTTCGGCGGCGTCGACGGCTTCCCCATCTGCATCAACGCCCGCACGGCCGACGAGGTCGTCGACTTCGTCGAGCGCCTGGCCCCCACGTTCGGCGGCATCAACCTCGAAGACATCAAGGCGCCCGAATGCTTCGAGATCGAGGAGCGGCTGAAGGCCAGCCTCGACATCCCCGTCTTCCACGACGACCAGCACGGCACCGCGGTCGTCACCCTGGCGGCGCTGTGGAACTCGCTGAAGATCACCGGCAAGAAGATGGAGGACCTGTCGGTCGTCATCGCCGGCATGGGCGCGGCCGGCGTTGCGATCGGCAAGATCCTCATCAACGCCGGCGTCGGCGAGATCGTCGGCTGCGACCGCACCGGCGCCATCTACGCCGGCCGCAGCGACCTCAACGCCGCCAAGCAGTGGTTCGCCGAGAACACCAACCCGTCGCGCAAGATGGGCTCGATCAGCGACGTGATGCACGGTGCCGACGTGTTCGTGGGTGTCAGCGGGCCCGGCCTCATCACCGCCGCCGACCTGCGCAACATGGCCAAGGCCCCGATCGTGTTCGCCATGGCCAACCCCGACCCCGAGATCAGGCCCGAGCAGGCCGACGGCCTCGCCGCCGTCATGGCCACCGGCCGCAGCGACTACCCGAACCAGATCAACAACGTGCTCGCGTTCCCGGGCCTGTTCCGCGGTGCGCTCGACGTGAACGCCACCGACATCACCGAGAACATGAAGCTCGCCGCCGCCATCGCGATCGCCGAGTCGGTCACCGATGCCGAACTGTCGCCCACCTTCGTCGTGCCGTCGGTGTTCGATCGATCGATCGTCCAGCGCGTGGCCCCGGCTGTATCGGCCGCCGCCATCGCCGACGGAGTCACCCGCATCAGCTGACTCACACGAACACTGCGGCGTGCGCTGACGCCGTCTGATCTTCAAGAAATGTCGAGTCAAGTGCTGGTCCCCATGAAAAGGGCGGCGAGTATCAATTCATGGACTTTCAGATCTGCGACCTCGCACCGTCCGACCTCGGAGCCGCAGTGCGACTCCTCGAGGCGCTGCGGGCGCTCCCCGATAGCGCGCCGATGGAGATCGCCCAGTTCATCTCCGATGTGAACAGCGGTGCTGTTGCTGTCGTGGCGTTGGCCAACGGTGTACTCGTCGGTCTTGCGAGTGCTCGCGTAGCCGGCGATCGCGCGTGGACTCAGCTGGTGGCGATCTCTCCCGAATGGCGCCACCGAGGAATCGGTTCAGCGCTCGCCCGAGGTCTCGAGGATCGATTGCTGCATGTGGGCGTGCGCAAGATCTCCGCGCTGCTCGGCCCTGGCGAGGTCGGTGAACAAGCACTCTTGAATCGGGGGTTCACCGCCACCAACGGCATGGTGTTGTACGAGAAGTTCCTGTCGCTGGAACCGGGCGACGTTCGCCTCATCGACAAGTGGGGTGGCCAAATCCTCGACGGCGACCTGTGGGACCGCGCCGCCGGCATGGAACGCGAGAAAGCGCTGATCGATCACCGGATCGTGGCACCGCTGGCGGATCCGGCGCTCGCGGCGCAGATCGGTCTGCGTCCACCTGCCACAGCGCTCATGTTCGGTCCGCCCGGCACCGGCAAGACCACCTTTGCCAAAGCCACAGCAGGTCGGCTCGGATGGCCCTTCGTCGAGCTGCTGCCCTCGAAGTTGTCGAGCGGTGAGGGGACTCTCGCAAACGAACTCCGTGAAGCCTTCCTCGAGCTCGGCCGACTCGATCACGTGGTGATCTTCATCGACGAGTTCGACGAGATTGCACCGGCCCGTGAAAGTCGTCCCGCATCCGCAGGCGTGGTCAACGAGTTGCTGAAATCCATTCCAGACCTTCGGCGTCGACCCGGAAAGCTGTTGATCTGTGCGACGAACTTCGTCGAAACCATCGACCCCGCCGTATTGCGGCCGGGACGGTTCGACCTCCTGATCGGCATCGGCCCGCCAGACATGACCGCCCTGACCATGCTGTGGACTCAGGCACTGGCCAGCATGACTCTGGCGACAGGCGTCGACCCATCCGTTCTCGCGGAGCAGTGCTCGGGCTTCACCCCGGGCGACGTGGACCTTGCTGCGCAGCGGGCCGCTGCCGAGGCGTTCGCCCGGGCACGGTCCACGACGCAACCCGCAATGGTGACGAGTGCCGATCTCGCCGCCGCGATCGCCAGGACCAGGCCCTCGATCACACCGCAGATGCTCGATGCCTTCAACGCCGAAGTGTCGATGTTCGAACGAGTCTGAGGGACGGACGCGTTGCCTTGGTGTGTGGTGCCGATCGCGTTCCAGAACGGGGAGACCGGCGTGCTCGGTTCGCACGGGTACCGGGGCACGACCGCGCCGCTCCCCGTAGCCTCACTCCGATGAGCACTCGTGTGGGCCAGGCTGCAAACAGGGCGCTCCGATCAGCGTTGGGGTTCGCAGCAGCTCGGGTGGCGTCGAGCGATCGGCTGATGAGCGTCGTCTACGACCTGATGAACGAGACCAACTT
>JBAXSU010000029.1:0-25150 GCA_037130535.1 Actinomycetota bacterium | reverse complement strand
CCGTTCATGTCGTGGTGCATGTCGAACATCGACGTGCCCGTCTTCAGCGTGTGCCCGCCCGTGTCGAAGCACAGGCCCTTACCCACCAGCGCCACCGCCGGGCCCCGACCACGCGGCCGGCCGTCGTAGGTGAGGCGCACCACGGCGGCATCGCCGTGGTCGCTGCCGCGTGCCACCGCGGTGAACGCGCCGGCACCCATCCGTTCGAGTCGGGCCCGATTCCACTCGCGCAGCGACCAGCCGTTCGCTGCGGCCAGTTCGCGCAGCTCAGCGCGGTAGGCGGCGGGCGTGACCACGTTGGCGGGCTCGACCGTCAGCTGACGGCAGAGCACGTTGCCCGCTGCCACATGGCCGGAAGTCGCCACCGCAGTTGCATCGGGCGCGCCGTGAACCACCACCTGCTCGACAGTGACCGGGCCGTCGCTGCGCTTGCGGCTGGGCATGGCGGGCGCATTGACTGCGGCGACATACGCGGCGTCGGGCGCTACCGATCGCCGCCACTGCTCGTCGCCCCACAGCACCACGTCGAGACGGGTAGGGCTCTCAGCCAGCAGCGGTGCGAGCGCCTTGCGCAAGGCAGTGTGGCGCTCGAACGTGGGTGCGGCCGGGTCAATGCGCACCCACGACGCCAGCGCCCCACCGGCGAGCTGCACGGTGGTGACGGTGGTGGCCAGATCGGCAGCCTGCTTGCCGCGGCGCGTCAGCGCCGCCGCCGCCAGGTCACTGCCCGTGGCCCCGCACCAGTCCCCGCCCACCGGCAGCACCATCAGCAGGTGCCTGGCCGCTGCGGGCAGCGTGCCGGGCACGGATCGGCGAGACGCCAGCCGGGTCGCCGGTCGGGTCGTCGGTCGAGTCGCCGGTCGAGCACCCATCGGGGGCAGAGTAGCGACCACGACGGTACCGACTCGGTAATGCCGCCGACCGCTCCGGTGCCATCGCTCAGCTCTTGAAGAGGAACCGTCCGAACTGCCCCCGCTGACCTGGGGCGATGGGTCGAAAGGGGCTCTGGCCTGGGAAACTGCTGCTTGTTGCTACTCATCCGATATCGGACGTTTCTCGGACAAATGCGGACTGATTGCGGACTGCGGCGCTCGCCGTCCTGTCGCCGCACCGACCGCCGTGAGTCCAAGTGCGATGCCGGGCCCATCTAGCCGGTCTGCGCCATCCTCCTTGCAGGCGGCTTTGCCAGCGTCGAGCTCCGCGGGAGAGAACGAGATCACGGCGTCAGCTATCGGCGTGACGGTGCGGTCAGTCGACGGTGTACGGAAGGCGTCGACAACAGGTGATCCGCAGTCGTACTCGACGTAGTCCCCAGCCTTGAAGGCCATGACTGCGTAGCCGATGGCGCCAAGAGCACGAAGCACGCGTTGTCACAAACACGCGCTGACCGACGTCGTACTCGCAGGAGGTTCGACATGAACACGGACACAGTTGTCGTCGGAGCGGGCATCGCCGGTCTCGTCGCTGCCATTTCGGCGGCGGAGCAGGGTGCGTCGGTGGTGGTGCTCGAGGCTCATCAGCCCGGGGGTCGCGCCCGAACCACCATCCGCGATGGATGGTCATTGAACGTCGGCCCCCATGCGCTCTTTCGCGGGGGCCACCTCGCCGCGTTCCTTGCGGCCCGCGGTGTGCATCCGCCGGGCGGCGTCGTGGCAACGACCTCGATCGGCGTGGTGCTCGGTGATCGAGTGCACGAGGTGTCGATGACGCCGATGGGCGTGATGCGAATCCCGGTACTCGGACGGCGGAGTCGGCTGCGCCTTGCCAGCATGTTCGTTCGACTGAATCGGATGGACACGGGCGCACTCGTCGGGCGCTCTGTCGACGACTGGCTCGGCGGCGAGCCGGACGACGTTCGTGCCTTCCTGCAGATCTTCCTGCGGCTCGCCACCTATGTCGATGCGCCGGCACGCTTCGATGCGGGCGCTGCGGCAGAACAACTCCGGTTGTCGACGGCCGGCGTGGTGTATCTCCACGGAGGATGGGGGACGCTCGTCGGTCACCTCCGCTCGCTCGCCGAGTCGATCGGGGTGAAGATGATCGACCACCAGACGGTCACCTCCATCACTGTCGACCGGGGCCGCGAACGCGCCGTCGTGCACTGCGGTGACGATTCGGTGAGCGCGACCTCTGTCGTGGTGGCGGCCGGCGGGCCCGCCACGGCAGAACGCCTCACCGGCACGACCGTCCGACACCGTGCTGGGCTGACCGAGCCGATCATGGCGAGCTGCCTCGACCTCGGCGTTCGCCGCTCGTTGGCCCGGCCGGCATTCGCGATGGATCGAGCGCTGTACGTGTCGCCGCACGCACCCTTGGCAGATCTCGCACCCGAAGGGCACGGCCTCATCTCCGCAATGCGGTACCTCGCACCAGGTGAGACGCCCGCGTCGCCTGCCGTCGAATATGCGCTCCTCCGAGACTTCTCGCGCATCGCTGGTGTCGCCGACGACGATGTGATGATGGAGCGAGCGCTGCACCGCGTCGTCGTGTCGCACGGAGCGCCGACGGCTGCTGGCGGTGGGCTCGCAGGGCGACCGCCGATCGACGCGCTCGGAATCCCCGGCGTGTACCTCGCAGGCGACTGGGTGGGGGCGCACGGTCTGCTGGCCGACGCAAGCGCCACCAGCGGCGAACAGGCTGGACAGGCAGCGGCGGCCTTCGCCCGCGCGAACATCGCAGCATGAACGACGACCGGGGCGCCGACGTGTTCGAGGGCGAGCGCGCTCGGCTCGTGGGCCTCGCGTACCGCTTGCTCGGCAGCGTGTCGGACGCGGAAGACGTGGTGCAGGAGGCGTGGTTCCGTTGGTCGTCCGCCGATCAGCCCGCGATCGATCGTCCGACGGCATGGCTGACGACGGTCGTCAGCCGCCTCGGACTCGATCGCCTGCGAGCGCAGCGCCGGGCGCGGGTCGATTACGTAGGACCTTGGCTTCCCGAACCGCTGGTGGAGCCGTTCGATCGCGAGCAGCCCGAACGAGCCGCAGTGCTAGCGGATTCGTTGACGACCGCGTTCCTGGTGCTGCTCGATCGCCTCGCCCCGGAAGAGCGACTCGTGCTGCTCCTGGTCGATGTGTTCGGCGAATCGTTCCGAACGGCCGCCGCGAGCGTCGGCCGCTCCGAGGACGCGACCCGGCAGCTCGCCGTGCGAGCGCGCCGCAAGCTGCGCGACCTCGGCGAACAACCCGCGACCATGCAACCGGCGTCCGGTGAGCTCCTTGCGATTGCAACGCAGTTCGTCGGTGCGGTGCTCGCAGGCGACGTGATGCAGGTCCGCTTGCTCCTCACGGACGACGTTGTGCTGATGAGCGACGGAGGCAAGGATCGCCACGCGGCTCGACGCCCCGTGGTCGGACGCGATCGGGTGGCCCGATTCGTCGTTAACCTCGGCAAACGTCTGCAGGATCCGTCCGACGCCGAACTGGTCTGGGTGAATGGCAGTCCTGGCTTCCTTCTGCGATCAGGTGGCGTGCCATCGATGGTGGTCTCCGTCGACCTCGACCACGGCCGGATCAGTCGCTACTGGTCGTTCCTCAACCCGGACAAGCTCGCCACGATCGAACATCAACCCCACGTGCTGTGAATATCAACTCTTGAAGAGGAACTCCTCGTCCTCGCTGCTGAACAGCAGCGCCAGTTCGTCGGCGAGCACCGGCTGGCGGGCCAACGACGGATCGTCGCCCACCAGATCGAACGCCGCGGCTCGCGCGTGACCCACCAACTCGCGGTCGCGCCGTAGCGACGCCAGCCGCAGGTCGCTACGACCCTTCTGGGCCGTGCTCATGATGGTGCCCTCGCCACGCAGGTCGAGGTCGACCTCGGCGAGTTCGAACCCGTCGGTGGTCGCCACCAACGCCTCGACACGCGGGTTGCCCTCGGCTGCGCCCTCGTCGGGCGGTTGGGTGACCAGCCAGCACCGCGACGCGTGCACCCCGCGCCCCACTCGACCGCGCAGCTGGTGCAACTGGGCGATGCCGAACCGGTCGGCGTCGAGAATGACCATGATGGTGGCGTTGGGCACGTCGACCCCCACCTCGATGACGGTGGTGGCCACGAGCACGTCGAGTTCGTGGCGGCGGAACCGGTCCATCACCGATTCCTTCTCCACCGCCGGCATGCGGCCGTGCAACAACGCGATGCGCAGGCCGTACAACTCGCCACCCTGCAACTGCTCGAACGTCTCCTCGGCGCTGGCGAGCTCGAGCTTCTCGCTCTCGCCGATGAGCGGGCACACCACGTAGGCCTGACGGCCGGCCTCCACCTCGGCGCGCACATCGGCCCACACCGAGGCCTCGTCGAGCGGACCGTTCGCCCACTTCGTGGTGATGGGTGTGCGCCCGGGTGGCAGCTCGTCGAGCACGCTCACATCGAGGTCGCCGTACACCGTCATCGCCGCGGTGCGCGGAATGGGCGTGGCCGTCATCACCAGCACATCGGGCACCGAGCCGCCAACGGCCTTGTCGCGCAGCGCGGCACGCTGCTCGACGCCGAACCGGTGCTGCTCGTCGACCACCACCAGACCGAGACTGTGGAACGCCACCTTGTCCTGGATGAGCGCATGGGTACCGATGGCGATGTCGACCGACCCGTCGGCGATGCCTCCCAGCACCTCGCGCCGGTCGGCGCCGGTGATGCGGTTGGTGAGCAGTTCCACCCGCAGCGGCCGGTCGCCGAACAGGTTGCCGGGGTCGGGCACGGTGACCCCGTCGAGCAGCCGACGCACCCCGGCAGCATGCTGTTCGGCCAGCACCTCGGTGGGTGCCATCAGTGCGGCCTGGTGACCGCCCTGCACGGCGACGAGCATGGCGCTGACCGCTACCAGCGTCTTGCCCGCGCCCACGTCGCCCTGCAGCAGTCGGTGCATGGGCGACGGCTTGACGAGGTCGTGCTCGATCTCGGCGATCACCCGTTCCTGGGCGCCGGTGAGCGAGTACGGCAGCGCGCTGCGCAGTCGGCCGACCAGTTCGCCCTCCACCGTGTGCACGATGCCCTTCGCCTCGTGCTCGAGCGCCCGCTTCCGCGCCACCAGCACGGTCTGCACGCGCAGCAGTTCGTCGAACGCCAGTCGCCGCCGAGCCCTGGCCTGGTCGGCCATCGACTCGGGCAGGTGGATGAGCCGCAGCGCGTCGGTGCGGTCGAGCAGGCCGAGTTCGCGGCGCACCTCCCGCGGCACCGGGTCGGCGATCCCACGTGCCGAGCACCGCTCGAGCGCGTTCTCGATGTACCCCGCCACCTCCCACGTGGTGAGGGCCACCTTCTCGCTCTGTGGGTAGATGGGCACGATGCGGCCGGTGCGGTCGCCGATGAGGTCGACGATCGGGTTGGTCATCTGCAGGCCACCGCGGAACACCTCGGCCTTGCCGAACAGCGCCACGTTCAGGCCCTCGACGAACTGCCGCTCGCGCCACGGCTGGTTGAAGAACGACACCGTCATCCGCCCGCTGCCGTCGCCCACCACGACGTTGATCATCGTCTTGCGGTTGCGGGTGACCCGTTTGGTCAGGCTGCGAACGGTGACCAGCACCAGCGCCTCACGACCAGGCTGGAGGTCGCCGATGTGCGCCTCGTCGGTGCGATCGACCCAGCGCCGCGGATAGAAGGTGAGCAGGTCGAGCACGCTGGTGATGCCCACCTGTGCCAGTGCAGCCACCTTGCGCTCGGTCACGCCACGCAGGCGGCCCACTGAGATCGCATCGAGATCGCGCAATGTGAGGGGCCCGGCGAGCGCGTGAGGAAGGGACTGCACGGTGGGATCGACCACGGCTTCACTGTAGGGAATGGCTCCATCGGCGGAAACGATCACACGATGCCGGTGCTGGCTTGGGGAAGATCGCGACGGCGCTGGTACAGTTCTCTGGCTTTACGGCCAGCCGTCGCGTCTTCTTCGCCCCGGCCCCGTGTAGTTCGGTCGCAGGAAAGAAGGCGAGTCATGGCATCAGTATGTGAAGTGTGCGGCAAGGGCCCCTCGTGGGGCATGTCGGTTTCGCCCTCGCATCGGCGCACCAAGCGCCGCTGGAACCCCAACGTGCAGCGAGTGCGCGCCCTGGTGAAGGGCACCCCCAAGCGGATGTACGTCTGCACCAGCTGCATCAAGAGCGGCAAGATCGTCAAGGCCGGCTGAGGCAGCCGTGCAGGGCGTCATCAAGTCGTACGACCCCTCCACGGGTACCGGCGTCGTGATGCGCGACACCGATCTGGGCGAGTTCGACCTCGCGGCCGACGCGCTCGAGGGTTCGATCTTCCGGATGCTGCGCCAGGGCCAGCGGGTCGTGTTCGACCTCGACGGCGACGGACACGCCACCACTTTGCGCCTCGGCAGCGAGCGCGACATGAAAACGCCCGGCCAGTAGGCCGGGCGTTTGTTCGTCTCACCCCACTCCACCCCCGTCCCGGCGACACGACGACGTGTCGACCGCAAAGGAGCCCCATGAGCGCCACCACGATGAACTCCAGGTTGCAGGAGTGGGTCGACGAGTGGGCGGCCGTGCTGCAGCCCGAGCGCATCTACTGGTGCGATGGCAGTGCCGACGAGTACGAGCAACTGTGCCAGGTGCTAGTCGACGCCGGCACGTTCACCAAGCTCGACGAAGCCAAGCGCCCCAACAGCTACTGGGCCCACAGCGACCCGGGCGACGTCGCCCGCGTCGAAGACCGCACCTTCATCTGCTCGGTCGACCCGGCCGACGCCGGCCCGAACAACAACTGGCGCGACCCCTCCACGATGCGCGCCGAGTTGATGGAGCTCTACGCCGGTGCCATGCGTGGCCGCACCATGTACGTCGTGCCGTTCAGCATGGGCCCGCTCGGCTCGCCCATCGCCCACATCGGCGTGCAGCTCACCGACTCGGCCTATGTGGCCGTGAACATGCGCATCATGACCCGCATGGGCCAGGGCGCGCTCGACGTACTCGGCGACAGCCAGTGGGTGCCCTGCGTGCATTCCGTCGGCGCTCCCCTCACCGCCGGCCAGGCCGATGTGGCCTGGCCGTGCAACCCCGACAACAAGTACATCGTCCACTTCCCCGAGACCCGCGAGATCATGAGCTTCGGTTCGGGCTACGGCGGCAACGCCCTGCTGGGCAAGAAGTGCTTCGCGCTGCGCATCGCTTCGGTGATGGCCCGCGACGACGGCTGGCTGGCCGAACACATGCTCATCTTGAAGCTCACCAACCCGTCGGGTGAGGTGCAGTACATCGCCGCCGCCTTCCCGTCGGCCTGCGGCAAGACCAACCTGGCCATGCTGGTGCCCACCATCGCGGGCTGGAAGGCCGAGACCATCGGCGACGACATCTGCTGGATGAAGTTCGGCACCGACGGCCGCCTGTACGCCATCAACCCCGAGGCAGGTTTCTTCGGCGTGGCCCCGGGCACCGGCTACGACACCAACGCCAATGCGATGGAAACCCTGTGGGGCAACTCGATCTTCACCAACACTGCGCTCACCAGCGAGGGCGACGTGTGGTGGGAGGGCATGAGCGACGACGCCCCCGCTCGTGCCACCGACTGGCGTGGCAACGCGTGGACCCCCGAGGTCGACACGCCGGCTGCCCACCCCAACGCCCGTTTCACCGCCCCGGCCTCGCAGTGTCCCTCGGTGGCATCGGAGTGGGAAGACCCGGCGGGTGTGCCCATTTCGGCCATCTTGTTCGGCGGTCGCCGCCGCACCACGGTGCCCCTGGTCACCCAGGCCACCAGCTGGGACCACGGCGTGTTCCTCGGCTCCATCATGGCCAGCGAGACCACGGCCGCCCAGCAGGGTGCCGTCGGCAACCTGCGCTTCGACCCGATGGCCATGCTGCCGTTCTGCGGCTACAACATGGCCGACTACTTCGCCCACTGGCTGGCCATCGGCGACCACAGCGACGAGTCGAAACTGCCGAAGATCTTCTTCGTCAACTGGTTCCGCCGCGACGACAACGGTCGTTTCCTGTGGCCCGGCTACGGCGAGAACAGCCGCGTGCTGAAGTGGGTGTTCGAGCGGGTGGCGGGTCTCACCGACGCCGTCGACACCCCGATCGGCCTGCTGCCCGCGCCGGGTGCTCTCGACACCACCGGGCTCGGTGTGGCCAACGACGACCTCGAGACGCTGCTGTCGGTCGACACCGACGGCTGGAAGTCGGCAATCCCGCAGATCCGGGCGCACTATGAGCAGTTCGGCTCGCACCTGCCGGCACGGCTGACCGAGTTCCTCGACCAGCTCGACAACTCGCTGGTCTGAGGCCCACTCGCCTCAGCTCATGAACAGGGCCCGCAGCGCGAGCCCCATCAGGAACAGGCTGCCCACCCCGTAGATGAGAGAGCGGCGGCCCTTCAACTGCAGGCCGTACGAGTAGACGATGCCGATGGCCACGATGCCGCTGAACTCGTACAGCATGTGCAGCTTCGGGAACTCCCAGTCGTAGCGGGCCTTCAGCACCGAGGCGGCGCACACATTGACCACGACCACCAAGTAGGCAGCGGCGGTGGCGACCCACAGCAGCCGACCACGCAGACGCTCGACACGGTGCGCGCCGAGCGCCCATACCCCGACAAACGCGGTGACACCGACCTGCACCCACAGTCCGATGCGGTACAGGTCGTAGAGCGACTGGCCGTCCAGCGCGTGCTCCGGGTCAGGCGGGCGAGGCCGACGCCATCGCCGCCTGCGCCTGGGTGATGAGCGCAGCAGCCTCGTCGTAGGCCTCGGCGGAGATGACGACCAGTTCGTCGATCTCGTCGCTGCTGAACCCCGCCAGGGTGCGGAAGTGCCGAGCCAGATGAACCGGGTTCTCGGCGCGTTCGCCGCGGAACCCGCCGAAGCTGAACAGCTTGTCGACTGCCTTTTGGAACTCGAGCGCGTCCTTCTGGCGTTGCGGGTCGTTGGCCGTGATACGACGCAGCCAGTCGCTGCCCATCTTCACGTGCGTCACCTCATCGGCGAGCATCCAGTCCTCGCAATACGCCAACACAGGGTCGGACAAGGTGGTGCCGAAGTCGCGCATCGTCTTGAACACATCGATGGCCAGGCCCTCGAGCGCCCTGTTGACGCCGGTGAGGCGCAGCACCGGGTCGGCGTTGCATGCCGCCTCGTACAGGGTGGTGCCTTCGGCGAACTCGCCGATCTCGGAGCCCATGTGCTCGCTGAGCTTGCAGCTGATCTCGACGTGGCGGGCCTCGTCCCAGCACTGGCGGGCCATGTCGAGCTTCAACCCGAACGGTGCCTCGTCGCGGCCGTCGCCGGTGGTGAAGTCGAAGCAGGTGCGACCCGCACCCTCGAGCGCCTGGATCTCGCCGACGAAGATGCCGTGCATGAGACCGCGGGCGTTGTCGGAGAACCGCGGCAGATGCGGCAGCAGTTGGTTTTGCTGCGCCGCTGGGTGGAGGTTGCGCGGGTCGAAGAGGGTGACTTCGGCGCTCACCTGGTGAAAGCGGGAATCGCGGGCAAGTTCCGATACGGGCAGCATGCGCTTCATGGATGGGAACTGTACCCATCCGGGCCTGTCGGCGCAGCCCCCAACTGCGATCGCGTCATGGGGCGGCGAGCCAGCCGGCTACTCGCCGCAGGTGACGCCACCGATGACCGACTGCACGGTGTCGGCGTCGGAGTCGCCGGTGAGAAAGCCGGTGAGGCTCTCGCCCACCACGAAATAGGGGCCGAACACATCGTCGCCGCCGTACACGTACACACCCGGATAGGCGCTCTTCAGGGCGGCCACGGTGGACCCCACGGCGATGCCCTCGGGCGTCGCCATCCCGGCCGGGGTGATCGAGGCCCCGAATGCCGGGCCGAGTGTGTACGAAAAGAAGTGCCGACGACCGCTGGCAACTCCGCTCTCGTCGCTGAACAGCAACAGCAGGTCGCCCCAGGTGACGCCGCGGACCTCGGTGCCGGGGCACACACCGAACGCCGAGTTCGGGTCGGCCCATCCGCTGTCGGCGGTGGGTGGCCCGAGGATGGCCGTGACGTAGCTGATGACCGCCTCGGGCTCGACACCGAACATCGCTGTGCCCAGGCGGTCTTGGCCGAGTACCAACTGTGCAGCGGGTGGCACCGTCGAGGAGGTGGTGGTGGCCGCCTCCGTCGTCGACGTGGTGGTGCTCGAGGTCGAGGTGACAGCCACCGTGGTGGGCGGCACCGTGCTGGCAGCGTCCGTGGTGACGGGCGCGGTGGCCGACGTCGGCGGCAAGGTGATGTCGGCATCGTCGGAATCGCTGCCGCATGCTGCAGCAGCAAGACCCAACGCCACGATCACTGCGACCACGCTGGCACCTCGCCTGGGCGTTGCCCACCACCTCGTCGCCGTCCGCACCGTCATGCGGTCAGTCTGTCACCCGGCGTGATGCTGCCGGAGGCACCCCAGGGCAACCGACCAGTTCAGCGGATGAGCGTGTCGGCCTCGTCGCCGCCCGACACCAGGTTGACGCTGCCGCCGGGCACCATCTCGACGACGGTGATCGAGCAGTTGTCGAGGCTGCGGATGACAAGGCGATCGTCGCCGAGTGCAGCACCGATGACGGCGTTGATCGCCACGAAGTGACTGAACACCACCGTGTCGGTGGGCAACGCGGCGAGCGTGGCGATGATGCCGTCGCGGAACGTGGTGTAGCGCGCGCCGAGATCTGCCCACGTGCCTTGCATCGCCGCTCGCAACCAGTCGACGCGCTCACCCATCGGCACCCCTTCAGGCGACGGGATCTCGGCCACCCGCGGCTCGATCGCCACGGTGCTCGCCCAGTGAGCAGCCAGCGGAGCTGCTGTCTCCTGACAGCGCAGCAGTGGACTGCTCACCAGCGCGCACGGCGCCAGCACCGCAAGGGTGGCCGCTGCCTCGACGGCTTGGCGACGGCCGATGTCGTCGAGCCCGGGGTCGGGATCGGTGTCCCACCCGGCGGCAGCGCGGCCGTGGCGCACCAGGTGCAGACGGGTCACTCGAACAACCAACCGTTGCGCACGCCGGGTTCGGCACCCCGCTCGATGAACCACTCGATGCCGAACGAACCGGTGAACGCCTCGTCGGGCATCTCGAGGAAGAACGACGAGTCGCTGATCTGGCTGCTGTGGCAGCGCATCGAGGCCCGCTTCAGGTGCAGCCACTCGACCACCTCGACGGCGTGGGTGAGTTCGGCCTCGCTCATCCCGAACGGGTTGCCGTCGTCGGCCGGCCCGGCTGGATCGAAATCGGTCTCAGGTGCCGGAGCACCGTCGCCGAGACCTCCCTCGCGAGCCATCGCCATCATCCGCACGATGTGGTCGCGGTTCATCGTGGCCTCGAACACGCGGGGCGTGCCCGCCAGTTCGGCAGCCCGGTGACCCACGCGGTGCACCTGGATGTGGTCGGGGTGGCCGTAGTTGCCGTGCCAGTCGTACACGGTGAGCACATCGGCCGCTTCCTCGCGAAGCACCGCTGCCAAGCGCTCGGCAGCATCGTCGACCGGAGCCTGCCAGAACGCATCGGGGTGCTCGTTCTGGGGCCAGCCGGTCATGCCACTGTCGGCGTAACCGAGCCACACCAGGCGGTGCACGCCCAGCACCTCGGCCGAACGGGCGGTCTCGGCCTTGCGCCGGTCGACGAGCGTCTCACCGGGCGTCAGGTCGTCGGGCACCTCGCCGTGGTCGCCGTTGGTGGCCACCACCAGCACGACGCGATGCCCCTCGGCGCTGGCCCGAGCAATGCTGCCGCCCGTGGAGATCGACTCGTCGTCGGGGTGGGCATGGAAGCAGACGAGCGTGCCCATCAGGCGTCGGCAACGGCGCCGCTGGCCACGAGGGCGTCGACCCGATCGGTAGCGATACCCCAGTCGGCGAGCACCTCGCGGGTGTGCTGGCCAGCGTGGGCGGGCGGGCGTTCGACAGCGGGCACTGTGCGCGAGAACCGGGGCGCCGGCGCGGGCTGGCGCATACCGCCCACCTCGATGAACGTGCCGCGCTCGACGTTGTGCGGATGCTCGGCTGCTTCACTCATGGTGAGCACCGGCGCGAAGCACACATCGGTGGCTTCCATGATGGCGCACCATTCGGCGCGCGTCTTGGTGGCGAACACGTCGCCGAGACGCTGCTTGAGGTGCGGCCACGAGGCCTTGTCCATCTGCTTCGCGAACTCGGGGTCGGCGTCGAGGCCGGTGAGGCGCATCAGTTCGGCATAGAACTGCGGCTCGATCGAGCCGATCGACACGTACTGGCCGTCGGAGCAGCGGAACACGTCGTAGAAGTGGGCCCCGGTGTCGAGCAGGTTGGTGCCGCGCGCGTTCTCGTCGAACATGCCGATCGACTTGAAGGCCCAGAACATGCTCATCAGCACGGCCGCGCCGTCGACCATGGCGGTGTCGACCACCTGGCCGGTGCCGCTGCGCTGGGCTTCGAGCAGTGCGCACACCACGCCGTAGGCGAGGAACATGCCGCCCCCTCCGAAGTCGCCCACCATGTTGAGCGGCGGCACGGGGGCCTCGTCGCGGCGACCGAAGTGCGCCAGTGCACCGGCCAGAGCGATGTAGTTGATGTCGTGGCCAGCCGCCTGGGCGTACATCCCCTCCTGGCCCCAGCCGGTCATCCGACCGAACACCAGCTTCGGGTTACGGGCAAGGCACACCTCGGGCCCCACGCCGAGGCGCTCCATCACTCCGGGGCGGAAGCCCTCGATGAGGGCGTCGGCCCGTTCGACGAGGTCGAGCAGCGTGGCGACACCGTCGGGGTGCTTGAGGTCGACAGCGATGTTGCGCCGACCACGCAGCATGACGTCGTAGTGGGGCGTGTCGGGTGCCGGACCGCGCACGCTCTGCGCCCGCTCGACACGGATGACCTCGGCACCCATGTCGGCGAGCATCATCGCTGCGAACGGGCCCGGGCCGATGCCGGCGATCTCGATGATCCGATATCCAGTGAGCGGTCCAGCCATGGCCGAATACCTAGCACACGGCGCGCCGCCGGGGCTCAGGCGACAGCAGCGCGAGTGTGCGAGATGATGGCGTCGGTGAGCACCGGCCACAGCGGTTGCGGCATGTCGTGGCCCATGTCGGCCATGAACAGCAGGTGCGCACCGGGGATGAGTTCGGCCGTGCGCAGACCGCCCGATGGCGTGATGAGCGTGTCGTCGCGGCCGTGGATGACGAGCGTGGGCACGGCGAGTTCGGCAAGGCGGGCCGATCGGTCGCCGCTGGCCATGATGGCGGCCAACTGACGCGGCGAGCCCTCGGGGTAGAACGACCGGTCGTAGCCGATGGCCGCCTGCTCTTTGGTGCGGACCTCGTCGCGGTACTTCCTCGAGTGCCAGGTCATCCAGTTCGGTGCAGAGGCGATGTACTCGTCGCGCGATGCGGGCGGCGGCGCCAACAGCGCCGTCATGGCCTCGGGCGCAGCCTGTCCGTAGTTGATGTCGCCCACCGTGCTCATCACCGACGTCATGCTGTGGCAGCGGTGCGGGTGCTCGATGGCGATGGTCTGCACGATCATGCCGCCCATCGATGCGCCCATGATGTGCGCCTTCTCGATTCCCAGTACGTCGAGCAGACCCACGGCATCGGCCGCCATGTCGCTGAGGGTGTAGGGCACCGGCGGCATCTCGCCACCGCCGAACGCAGCTGCCATGGCCGCACCGCTGTCGACCTCGACCCCGTCGAGCTTGCTCGACAACCCGCAGTCGCGGTTGTCGAAGCGGATGACGTGCAGACCGCCATCGGCCAACAGTCGGCAGAACTCTTCCTCCCACGAGATCATCTGCGCGGTGAAGCCCATCACCAGCAGCAGGGCCGGGTCGTCGGGCGAGCCGAACGTGTCGTACTCGAGTTCGATACCGGTGGAGACGAGGGCGCGAGGCATGGCCGCAGACTACCGTCGCAGCATGACCGTGTTCGGAGTTCACACCGGGTTGCAGCACACCACCGCCGACGAATTGCGCTCCGTGTGGCGCACCATCGAAGACCTCGGCTTCGGATGGATCTCGATCTGGGACCACTTCTACGGCGCCACCGGCAAGGCCGACGACGCGGCGTGCCTCGAGGCCGTCGCAATGCATGCTGCGCTGGCCTGCAGCACCAGCAAGGTACGGGTCGGCTCGCTCGTCTACTCGATCGGCTACCGCCATCCGGCCGTGCTGGCCAAGGCGATCACGGCCATCGACCAGCTGTCGGGGGGACGCGCCGACATGGGCATCGGTGCCGGCTGGGCCGTGGTCGAGTACAACGCCTACGGCATCGAGTTCCCCGATGTGAAGACCCGCATGGACCAACTCGAAGAAGGCATCCAGTGCCTCCGCGGCCTGTTGCACGACGATGTCACCAACTTCGAAGGCAAGCACTTCTCGTTGCACGAGGCCCGCAACGAACCCCGGCCCGTGCAGGCGAAGCTGCCCATCTGGGTCGGCGGCGGTGGCGAGAAGCGCACGCTGCGCATCGCCGCTCGGTACGCCGACGGCTGGAACGTGCCGTTCATCGCTCCCGAGGCCTTCGCCCACAAGCAGGCGGTACTGAACGAGCACTGCGCCGCCGTGGGCCGCGACCCCAGCCACATCACGCGCGCCGTCAATCTCGGCCTGGCCTACAGCGAAGAGAGCCTGGTGGGGCAGTTCGGCGCCCTGGCGCCGATGGTGCGGCCGGGCGTGCTGTCGGGCAGCGACGACGAGATCATCGACCGCATCGGGCAGTACGTCGAGGCAGGTGCCGACCAGGTGAACATCGCCCTGCGCGCGCCGTTCGACCTCGACTCGCTCGCGCGATTCAGCACCGCCCTCGGCCTGCACTGAGCCATCCGGTCCTCGCGACGCCATGGCCGGAGCCACGCGAACCGTCATCGCCCCCGGGCGAGTGAATCTGATCGGCGACCACACCGATTACACCGGCGGTCTGGTGCTGCCGATGACCATCGATCGCTGGACCGAGATCAGCTACACCATGTCCGACCGGGTAGCGCTCACCTCCGTCGACGAACCCGAGGCCGTGCATCTGCCGTTGTCGATCGACGACCCCGCCGCGATCGAGCCCGCGTGGGGTCGCTACGTCGCCGGAGTCGTCGCCGAACTGCACCCCACCGAGGGCATCCGCGGCGAGGTGCGCACCACCATCCCCATCGGTGCAGGCCTGTCGAGCAGCGCCGCGCTCGAGGTGGCCGTCGCCCTGGCGCTGGGGCACCGCGGCACGCCGCTGCAACTCGCCCAGCTCTGCCAGCGAGCCGAGAACCGGGCCTCTGGTGTGCCGAGCGGCATCATGGACCAGCTGTGCATCGCTTCCGGACGACGCGACCACGCCACCCTCATCGACTGCGGCGAACTCACGGTCACCCCGGTACCGGTGCCCGCCGGGCTGGATGTGGTGGTGCAGTTCATCGCCCACCGCACACTCGTCGGCAGCCCCTACGCCGAGCGCGTGGCCGAGTGTGCCGCAGCCGAGCGCGAGATCGGCCCCCTGCGGTTCGCCGACCGCGATGCAGCCGAGAGCATCGCCGACCCCGTGGTGCGCAACCGCGCTGTGCACGTGGTGACCGAGAACCAGCGGGTCCGCGACTTCTGTGCGGCGATCGAAGCCGGCGACTTCGCCGCGGCCGGCGCGCTGATGGTCGAGAGCCACGTCAGCCTGCGCGACCGGTACGCCACCTCGACGGCCGTCATGGACACCGCCGTCGAGCGCCTCGCCGCCACACCCGGTGTGTACGGCGCCCGGATGACAGGTGGCGGCTTCGGCGGTTGTGTCGTGGCCCTTGCCGAGCCAGGCGCGCTGCGCGACGGTTGGGTGGTGCGCGCCGTCGAGGGCGCGCACCTCGTCGACCGGGAGGCCTGACGACTGCCTACGAGGTGCTCGCCACCGGGCTCTGTTTCGGCGAGGGACCGCGCTGGCACGCGGGCGAACTGTGGCTCAGCGACATGTACGACCATGCGGTGAAGTCGGTCGATCTCGACGGCCATGTCACCGTGCGCGTGCAGGTCGAGGGGCAGTCGAGCGGGCTCAGCTAGCTGCCAGACGGCAACCTCATGGCGGTGTCGATGCTCGACCGGCAACTGCTGCGCTGGACGGGCGGGCGGGTGCTCGTCAGCGAGGCGCCGGCAGCGCACGCAGGACGGCCCTGAGCCGCTCGATCGCCACCGGGGTGCGCACACCCCACCACAGCAGGTCGCGCCCGTCGACCAGCACCACCCGACTCGATGGCAGCAGTCGCTGCACCTCGGCCACATGGCGCTCGGTGAAGGGGTACGGCTCCGAGGGCAGCACGACCAGATCGGGCAGCAGCGCGGTCATTGCCTCAGCGTCGAGTTCGGGATAGCGCACGTCGACATCGACCGGAACGGTGCGCACACCGGGTGCGCCGCTCAGCCGCCCAGCAACTTGCGCTTCTGCAACTCGAACTCCTCGGCTGTGAGGGTGCCGCGCTGCAGCATTCCTTCGAGGCGCTCGAGTTGATCGGCGACATCGACCGACGACGCCGTCGGCTCGGCCGAGGGACGGCCGTTGCTGCGGTCGACCGCCGCCTGCTGCTGCACATGGATCATGCGCTGCACGTTGTCGGGGTGGCGGATGTCGGTGAAGCGCGACTGTCCGTCCTCGCCGCCCGACTCGATGAGCAGGTCGCCGGCACCCACCATGCGCTCGAAGATGCCCTGGCTGAAGTTCACGTTGTTGACGCGCCCGACGGGGATCTCGACGCCACGCTTGGCGAACAAGCCCGAGCGGTAGATGACCCGCTGGTTGGTGACGACGAAGTTGGTGGTGGCCCACTTCAGGTAGCGGCCGAGCAGCCACAGGGCCGTGCCCACCAGCAGCGCGATCGACAACCACGAGAGCAGCTTGTTGATCGTGCCGTCGCTGTCGTTGGTGAGCACGATGATGCCCAACACGATGGAACCCAGCAGAGCGAACGCCGGCTCAGCGAAATACCACCAGTGGGGGTGCATGTCGACGGCGATGGTCTCGCCGGGGTTCAGGTTCTTCGATGCGTACGGCACGGCCGAAGCGTAGCCCTATCGTGACGGCGTGGGAACGGATCACATCGTCGCCGGCCTCGACGACCGCCAGCGTGAGGCGGTCGTCACCGACGCGTCGCCGCTCGCCATCATCGCCTCGGCCGGTTCCGGCAAGACGCGTGTGCTCACCCGGCGGATCGCCTACCGCATCGGCAACGGCTCAGCCGATCCGCGGCATGTTCTCGTGCTCACGTTCACCCGCGATGCCGCCGGCGAACTGCGCCGCCGCCTGCGCCGTCTCGACATCAGCGAGCGCATCGAATCCGGCACGTTCCACTCGGTGGCGCTGCGGCTTCTACGCGACCGGGCGTCGGCAGCGGGAACCACCGCCCCGGCAGTAGCGCCCGACCGGATGAGGCTGGCCCGCGAGGTGCTCACCGAGACGCGCATCGCCGTCGAGCCGGCCGCGGCGCTGGCCGACCTCGATTGGGCGCGTGCCCGCATGGTGGCTACTGCCGACATCGCCGCTGCGAGCCGAATGGCCAAACGCCGACTGGCCCTCACTCCCGAGCAGCACATGCGGTTCGCCGAGCGGTACACCGCGTTGAAGCGCCGCCGGGGGGTACTCGACTTCGACGACCTGCTCGAGGGCCTGCTCGATGCGATGCGCCGCGACGCCACCTTCACCGACATCGTGCGTTGGCGCTTCCGGCATCTGTTCGTCGATGAGGCCCAAGACCTCAACCCGCTGCAGTTCGCGCTCCTCGAGCACGTCCGTGGCGAACGCGCCGACATCTGTCTGGTGGGCGATCCGCGCCAGGCCATCTACGGCTGGAACGGCGCCGACCCCACACTGCTCGACGAGGTCGAACTCCACCTGCCGGGTGTCACCATCGTGCGTCTGCAGGGCAACTACCGCTGCACGCCCCAGGTGGTTCGGGCCGGGGCCGCGGCACTGGCGCCCATGGGGGTCGCCGACGACACCGTGTCGCAACGCAACGACGGCCGTATCCCGACGGTGCACTCGTTCGCCGACGAGCAGGCCGAGGCTCGTTGGGTGGCCGACTCGGTGCGCCCGCTGATGGTGCGCCACGGCGCCCGGCAGGTGGCGGTGCTGGCCCGCACCAACGACCAACTCGCCGTGCTGTCTCGGGCGCTGGCGCGGGTGGGAGTGCCGGTGCTGCGCACGGTCGGGGCCTCGCCGCTCGAACGGTGCGTCGCCGAGGCGGTGCGCACCGGCGGACGCGAACAGCTCGCCGCCTGGATCGACGCGGTGTGGGCCAGCGACGACGTCGACCCCATCCGGATGCGTGTGGCCGAGGAGGCCGACCGTTACCTCACCAGCGGCGACTCAGGCGGCCTGCAGTCATGGCTCGATGCACGCCAGCCGTTCGAAGACCTCGAGACCGACGACGGGCAGCCGGCGGTCGCGCTGCTCACGTTCCACGCCGCCAAGGGCCGCGAGTGGGGCGCCGTCGTGGTCACGGGCGTCGAGGCAGGCCTGGTGCCGCACTCGTCATCGGGCTCGGCCGCCCAGCGGGCCGAGGAGTCGCGCCTGTTCCATGTGGCCCTCACACGCGCCGCCGACGAACTGGTCATCACCTCGGCCGACACTCGAGGCGGCAAGACCACCGGCCCTAGCCCGTGGTTGGCGGCGGTGAACGATGCGTTGGTGGCGCCTACACCCACCGGTCCGCCGCCCGAACAGCGTCGCACCACACCGGTCGACCCGTTCGACACCCTGCGCGCCTGGCGGGCCGACGTGGCCCGGGCCGCCGGCGTTGCCGACGCGGCTGTGTGCTCCTCCACGGTGCTGCGCTCGCTGCTCGAACGTCCCCCGGCCGATGCCGCCGCACTCGCCACCCGCCTCGGCGTCGGCCAGGCCGCGGCCGAACGCCTTGCGCCGCGCCTGCTGGCTGTGTTGGCCGGCCTCAGTCGGCCTGATGCATCGGCTCATGCCTGAGCCGCTGGCCCACCGGCTCAGCTGACGGCGTCGACCAGGTCGACCAGCACGGGGGCGTGGTCGGAGGGTGACTGGCCCTTGCGTGCGTTGCGGTCGACGACCGACCACTGCAACCGGTCGGCCACCGAACGCGTGCCGAGCACCAGGTCGATGCGCATTCCGCGACCCTGGTGGAAGTCGCCGGCGCGGTAGTCCCACCAGCTGTACAGCCGGGGTTGTTCGTACCGCATCCTGAACAGGTCGACCATGCCCCAGTCGCACAGGTCGACCAGCAGATCGCGTTCGGCCTGGCTGACGTGGGTGGAGCCGACGAGCTTGGCAGGGTCGAACACGTCGCGGTCGTCGGGTGCGATGTTGAAATCGCCGGTGATCACCACAGCATCGTCGCGTGTGGCCAGCGAGTCGACGTGCCGACGCAATTGCGCCATCCAGCCGAGCTTGTACTGGTAGTGGTCGTGGTCGAGCGAACGACCGTTGGGAACGTAGACGCTGCTCACCAGCACACCGCCGCACCGGGCCGTGATGATGCGGGCATCGGGATCGCGGTCACCTGAGGCAGGCGTGAAGTTGGCGACAACGTCGTCGAGGCCGACCTTCGACAGGATGGCGACGCCGTTCCACTGACCCTGGCCGTGATGGGCCGACTCGTAGCCGAGAGCCTGGAAGGCGAGCGCCGGGAAGGCGTCGTCGCTGAGCTTGGTCTCCTGCATGCACAGCACATCGGGCTGCACCTCGGCCAGCCACTCCTCCACGCGGGGCAGGCGAGCCTTCAGCGAGTTGACGTTCCAGGTGACGATGCGCACGCAGACGACCGTATCCGTCGATCAGGCCTTGGTGCGACGCCGAGGCTTGGCCCGGGCGGCGCGCTCGACGACGGGCTCGACCGGCGCCACCGGGGCGGCGGCCTTCTTGCGCGTGCGCGGCGCGGGTGCGGGCGCAGCCGGAACCTCGGGCACCGGCTCGGGTGCCGGTGCCGCTGCCTTCTTGCGACGGGCCGGCTGCTTCGCCGGGGCTGCTTCGACGACGGCTTCGACCGGCGCAGTGACGGGCTCGGCGACGGGCTCGGCCGGCTTCGCCTTGCGACGCGACGGCTTTGCGGCCTTGGCCGGAACCTCGACGACCGACGCCTCGGCGACCGGATCTTCGACGACAGGAACCTCGACGACCGGCGCCTGCTCGGCTGCAGCCGCAGCCTCAGCCGCGGCCCCAACCGCAGCCTTGGTGCGACGGGGGCGCTTGGCCGGGGCCACCTCGGCCGGGGCACGGTGCGTGGCCATCGCGGCCAGGGCGAGGTCGACGCTGCGCCGCTCGGGCGAGTAGCTCTCGACCACCAGGGTGACGGCGTCGCCAATCTTCATGAACTCGCGGGCCGACCGCGGCGCCGGGTCGGCCATGAGGCGCAGGGGCACGTAGCCGCGTACCTCGCCGATGTTCACATAGGCGCCGTGCGATGAGTAGCTCTCGACCACGGCGTTCACGCTGGTGCCGAGCGGGTGCTCGGCCACGAACGCCAGGAAGACATCGGCCTCGTTCACCGTGCGCGTGCCCCCGGCCGGAGCCGGCGCAGGACTCGGTGCGAGTGCAGGTACGGGTGCGACAACCACCTCGGCCGCCTTGCCCCCACGGCCGCCGCGGCGACGGCTGCCGCCCGCGGCCTTCTCGGTGGCCTTCTCGGCCGACGCGACCGCAGCGGGACCGGGCGGTGGTGCCGTGGGAACCGGCATCGGCTGGCTGGCCTCGGGGCTACCGACACGCACGGTGCCGGCCGTCGCCTCGTCGCGCTTGCGCCGCGACTGCTTCACCGCGCTGCGGCTGACCGCGCCCCGCACGGGCAGACGTGGCACGAACACCCAGCCGACGTGCGGTACGGGCTTGCCACCCACGAGGCGGCCCTCGTCGAACAGCCAGGCGTAGGTGCCATGGAACTCCTGGAACGAATCGTTCGACAGCACGACTGCGTTCACCCGGTTTGCCACGGCCAGCACGAACGCGTCGCCTCGGCCGATGGCACCAGCGGGCGGAGCGACCAACTCGTTGTTGGCCACCGCCTCGTCGAACTCGGGCACCTCGCGCGGGTCGATGCGGTGACCGAAGGTGGCATCGACCACAACGGTGACGAGCGCGCCGGGGTGCTCGGCCATGTAGGCGAGCACCGCTTCGTTCAGTTGGACAAGGCTGGGATGCGAACGACCCTCGGTGGCCAGGTTCGATCCGTCGACGACGACATGACGAGTCATAACCCCGCTAGTCAACCACGGACAGGGTCCGTTGCAGGTGTCCCTGGGTACAGTGCGACACATGGTCAGCGCCGTTCTCTGGGATTTCGGTGGGGTCATCCTGTCGAGCCCGTTCGATGCCTTCAACCGTTACGAGCGCGAGCGCGGCCTGCCGCTCGACATCATCCGAACGGTGAACTCCACCGAACCGCACACCAACGCGTGGGCGCGGCTCGAGCGCAGCGACATCACGCCGGCCGAGTTCGATGCCGCATTCGCCGCCGATGCTGCCGCCCACGGCCACACCATTCCCGGCCGCGATGTGTTGGCTCTGCTCAGCGGCGATGTGCGCCCCGAGATGGTCGCCGCGCTCGACACCGTGAAGGCGGCCGGCTACCGCATGGCCTGTCTCACCAACAACATCTCGGGCGAGCACGCCTCGGCCGACCGTAGCGACACCGTCGCCGCCATCATGGCCCGCTTCGACGCCGTCATCGAGAGCAGCAAGGTGGGGGTGCGCAAGCCCGAGCCGCGCTTCTACGAGATCGCCTGCGCCACCCTCGGTGTGCGGCCCGATGAGTGCGTGTTCCTCGACGACCTCGGCATCAACCTGAAGCCGGCCGCGGCCATGGGCATGATCACCATCAAGGTGGTCAGCGCCGCGCAGGCACTGGCCGATCTCTCGGCGGTCCTGAACCTGTCGCTCGGCTGAGCCGGCCGCCGGGTTGCGCCGGCGCGATCCGCTGGCTCAGAAGGCGCCGAGCGCCTCGTCCATCAGGTCGGCCAATTCCTGGTCGTGGATGGCCTTCGACCCGGTGGCCGGGCTGCCGCTCTCGACACGCGCTGCATGCCGCAGGTCGTAGCCGCGGTCCTTCAGACGCCAGATGTTGTGCTCGACGAAGCGCCACGGTCCCATGTTCTCGGGCTCTTCCTGCAGCCACACGAGTTCGTGGGCGTTGGGATAGCCCTCGAGGATCTGCACGATCTGCTCGATGGGGAACGGGTAGAGCTGCTCGACCCGCACGATGGCCGCGGCGGCACCGCGCTTGGTGCGGTCGGCGAACGCGTCCCAGGCCACCTTGCCCGAGCACAGCACCACTCGCTGCACTGCGGCGCGGTCGGTGACGAACGGGTCGTCGAGCACCTCGGCGAACGATCCGGCCGTGAGCGCGTCGACATGGCTCATCGTCTCTTTCATGCGCAGCGGCGACTTCGGCGCGAACACCACCAGCGGCTTGCGCACGTCGCGCAGCACCTGGCGACGCAGCAGGTGGAAGTACTGCGCGGCCGACGTGGCGTTCACCACCTGGATGTTGTCTTCCGCGCACATCGTGAGGAACCGCTCGATGCGGGCCGAACTGTGCTCGGGACCCTGGCCCTCGTAGCCGTGCGGCAGCAGCAGCACGAGGCCGTTCTGCTGGCCCCACTTGTCTTCCGCTGCGACGAGGTACTGGTCGATGATGATCTGCGCGCCGTTCACGAAGTCGCCGAACTGTGCCTCCCACAGCACCAACGCCTCGGGGTTGGTGTGCGCGTAGCCGTACTCGTATCCCAGCGCGGCGTACTCGCTGAGCAGCGAGTCGTACACCCAGAACTGGGCCTGGGCGCCCGGAAGGCTGGCGAGCGGGATGAAGACGTCTTCGGTCTCGTAGTCGATGAGTGCGGCGTGGCGATGGCTGAACGTACCGCGGCGGCTGTCTTCGCCCGCGAGGCGCACCGGAACGCCGTCGAGCACGAGCGACCCGATGGCCATCGCTTCGGCCGTGGCCCAGTCGATGAGGCCGGTCTCGTCGTACTGCTTGGCCCGCGCCGCGAACTGGCGCAGCAACTTCGGGTGCGGCGTGAAGCCATCGGGGTACGCCGTGAGGCTGGTGAAGATGGTGTCGAGCACACTGCGGTCGACACCGGTGGCGATGTGCGGCAGCACGCCACGCGGTTGGGGCGGCCGGGCCGCCTTGATGGCACCCGGCGCATGGGCGCGGGTGTCGTCGAGCGCCGCCTGCAGCTTCGACTGGAAGTCGTCGAGCGCCCGCTCGGCCTCTTCGAGCGAGATGTCGCCGCGCTTCACCAACGACTCGACGTACACCTTGCGCACGCTGCGGCGCTCGGCGATGGCGCGGTACATGAGCGGCTGGGTGTAGCTGGGGTCGTCGCCCTCGTTGTGGCCGTGGCGGCGGTAGCACACCATGTCGATGACGACGTCTTTGTGGAACCGTTGGCGGTACTCGAACGCCAGTCGGGCCACACGGGCGCATGCCTCGGGGTCGTCGCCGTTCACGTGGAAGATGGGTGCCTGCACCGTCTTGGCCACATCGCTGCAGTACAGCGACGAACGTGAATGCTGCGGCGAGGTGGTGAAGCCGATCTGGTTGTTGATGATGAGGTGCACGGTGCCACCCACGCGGTAGCCGCTGATGTCGCTCATCGCCAGACACTCGGCGACGATGCCCTGGCCAGCGAACGCGGCGTCGCCGTGGATGAGCAGCGCCAGCGCCGGGAACGACCCAGGCGGGTCGATCTGGTCCTGCATGGCGCGCACCATGCCCATCACGATGGGGTCGACGGTCTCGAGGTGGCTGGGGTTGGCGGCCAGCTCGATGTCGATGGTGTTCCCGGCTGCCGACTCGTAGGTGCCCGCGGCACCGAGGTGGTACTTCACGTCGCCCGAACCCTGCACCGAACTGGGGTCGAGATGGCCTTCGAACTCTTTGAAGATCTGGTCGAAGCTCTTGCCCATGATGTTGGCGAGCACGTTCAGGCGGCCGCGATGGGCCATGCCCAGCACCGCCGCCTGTACGCCGGCGTCGGCGGCCTGCGACAGCACCTCGTCGAGAATGGTGATGGCCGACTCGGAGCCTTCGAGGCCGAAGCGCTTGGTGCCCACGTACTTGGTGGCCAGGAACTTCTCGAACGACTCGGCCGAGTTGAGCGATTCGAGGATGCGGTGTTTCTCGGCCTTGCTGAACTCGACGTGCACGCCCTCGAGCTGTTCCTGGATCCAGCGCTGCTCTTCGGTGTTCTGGATGTGCATGTACTCGACGCCGATGGTGCGGCAGTAGGCGTCGCGCAGCACACCCAGCAGTTCGCCCAGGGTGAGGCGGTCGACGCCGCCCACACCACCGGTGAGGAACTCGCGGTCGAGGTCCCAGATGGTGAGGCCGTAGGTGGCCGGGTCGAGTTCGGGCGGCATCTCGGGCTCGCGCCACCGCAGCGGGTCGAGGTCGGCGATGAGGTGACCGCGCACACGGTGCACGCGGATGAGCGTGGCCACCTGCATCTGCTTGTGCAGCATCGCCTCGTCGCGACCCACCGGGTTCACGTCCGAGCGCCACTCGACGGCCTTGTAGGGCACGCCGAGGCTGTGGAAGACGTCTTCGTAGAAGTTGTGCTCGCCGAGCAGCAGTTCGTGCACCCGCTTCAGGAACATGCCGCTCTCGGCGCCCTGGATGATGCGGTGGTCGTAGGTGCTGGTGACGGTGACGACCTTGCTGATACCGAGCGAGCCGAGCGTGTGCTCATCGGCGCCCTGGAACTCGGCCGGGTAGTCGATGGTGCCGACGCCGACGATGACACCCTGACCGGGCATCAGACGCGGCACGCTCTGCACCGTGCCGATGGTGCCGGGGTTGGTGAGCGAGACATTGGCGCCCTGGAAGTCGCTGACAGCGAGTTTGTTGCTCTTCACCTTGCGCAGCAGTTCCTCGTATGCCGCGAGATACCCGGCGAAGTCGAGCGTGTCGGCATCGCGCAGCACAGGCACCACCAGGGTGCGGCTGCCGTCGGCCTTGGCCACATCGACCGCCAGACCCATGTTCACGTGGGCGTTGCGGATGAGGCGCGGTTTGCCGTCGCTGCCCTCGGCGTAGCTGTTGTTCATGGCGGGCACCGCGTCGGAAATAGCGCGCACGATGGCGTAGCCGATGAGGTGGGTGAAGCTCACCTTGCCCTGGCCGCTACGGCTGCGGTAGCCGTTGATGACCTTGCGGTTCACCTCGAGCAACTTCGCCGGCACGTTGCGGAAGCTGGTGGCCGTGGGCACCGACAGGCTGCGCTCCATGTTGGCGGCGATGGCTACGCCGGCGCCACGGATGGGCTCGCCGGGCTCGTCGCCC
>JBAXSU010000289.1:0-2932 GCA_037130535.1 Actinomycetota bacterium | reverse complement strand
CGGGTTCGCCCACCATCGCCTGCAGGTCGGCCTCGATGCGGTCGGCGAACCCGGCGCCCATCGTGGCCGAGGGGTCGATGGCCAGAATGACCTGGCCCACATCGGGCGGGCCGCCCTCGTTGCCGCCGAAGCCCGAAGCCTCGTGCGAGAAGTTCGACCCGGCCACCCCGCCCGCCATCACATCGACCAGCAGCGCCAATGCCGACCCCTTGTGCCCGCCTGCCGGAGCCATGGTGCCGGCCAGCGCGGCCTGGGCGTCGGTGGTGGGCACCCCGTCGACGTCGAGCGCCCAGCCCAGCGGAATCGCATCGCCGCGCTGCGCGGCCGCATTCACCGTGACCCAGGCGACGGTCGACGACGACAGGTCGGCCACCACCGGGTCGCCGGTGGCGCGTGGCGCAGCCCAGGCGATGGGGTTGGTACCGAAGAACGGGCGCTTGCCACCCCAGGCCGCCATCAGCGGCGACGAGTTGGCGAACATCACGGCCACCAGACCCTGCCGGGCCAGACGCTCGACGAACCACCCGAGTACCCCGGCCGAATAGCTGTGGGCGATGGCCAAGATGCCCACACCGCAGGTGCGCGCCGCGTCGACCAACGGCGACTCACCGGCCTCGAACGCCGGATGGCAGAACCCGTTGCCCGCATCGACCACGACGGTGGCGGCGCGAGGGCGGGCCACGGTGGGCACGGCATCGCCCACCACCTTGCCGCAGCGCACGTGCTCGCAGTAGGTGGGCAGGTACGACAGCCCGACGGTGCGGATGCCCTCTGCCTCTGCCTCGCGGATGCTGCGCGCCGTGGCACCGGCCTGCAGCGCGGAGGCGCCCGAGGCGACGAGCATGCGCCGGGCGAGGTCGTCGACGGCGTCGAGGGTGAGGGTGGTGGTCATGCGACGAGGACTCCTGCTTCGATGACGGAACGGACGAGCGGCACACCGGGGCGGTACACGAGGTGCGTGTACGAGGGGGCGTCGAGCACCACCAGGTCGGCGCGTGAGCCGGCAGTGATGCGACCCACGTCGGCGCGGCGCAACGCCTTCGCGCCTCCGATGGTGGCCGCGGCGATCGCCTCGTCGAGCGTCATCCGCATGTCGCGTACCGCGATCGCGATGCAGAAGGCCATCGACGTGGTGTAGCTCGATCCCGGATTGCAGTTGGTGGCGATGGCAACCGTGGCACCGGCATCGATCACTCGCCGCGCATCCGGGTACGGCTGGCGCGTGGAGAAGTCGGCAGCGGGCAGGAACGTGGCCACCGTGTCGCTCGCCGCCAGCGCCGCGATGTCGTCGTCGCTGAGGTAGGTGCAGTGATCGGCCGAGGCGCACCCCATCTCGACCGCCAACTGCACACCCGGGCCGTGGCCCAACTGGTTGGCGTGCAACCGCAGCCCTAGCCCGGCGGCCCGCCCTGCCGCGAGCACGGCCCGGCACTGATCGGCATCAAACGCGCCCACCTCGCAGAACGCGTCGACCCAGCGCGCGTGCGGGGCCGCGGCGGCGAGCATCTCGTTGCACACCAGGTGCACGTAGTCGTCGGCGCGGCCGGCGAACTCGGCGGGCACCACGTGCGCGCCGAGGAACGTCGTGTCGCCCGTGATCTCGCCCGCCACCGCCAGGCAGCGAGCCTCGTCGTGCACGGTGAGGCCGTAGCCCGACTTGATCTCGATGCTCGTGATACCGGCCCGCTGCGCCTCGGCCCGGCGGTGTGCCGCCATCATGCCCAGGCGGGCATCGTCGGCGGCGCGGGTGGCATCGACCGACACGCGGATGCCACCGGCCTCGTAGGGGCGGCCGGCCATGCGCGCCGCGAACTCGTCGGCGCGGTCGCCGGCGAACACCAGGTGGGTGTGCGAGTCGACGAAGCCGGGGATGACGCAGGCACCGGCGGCATCGATGCGCTCGTCGGCAGTCGCCCCGGCAGGCTCGACCGACACGATCCGGTCGCCCTCGATCACGACCGCGGCATCACGCACGATGCCGAGGGGGCCCTCACCCACGGCGGGATCGTTGGTGACCAGCAGACCGATGCCGTCGATCACGGTGGTGCGGCTCACAGCGCCGCCAGTACGCGGGAGAGTTCGGCGGCCACGTCGAAGCGGACGTGCGCACCCTCGCGCACCACCACTTCGCCGCCCACCACCACATGATGCACATCGGCCGGTGCGGCGGCGTACACGACGGAAGCGAGCGCGTGCACTGCGTCGGTACCGGCCAGCCACACCGAATCGAGATCGATCGACACGAAGTCGGCCACGGCGCCCTCTGCCAGTGCCCCGCCACCATCCCAGCCCAGGCTGCGGTAGCCCTCAGCAGTGGCGGCGTGCAACAGGGCGTGCACCTCGTGGTTGCCGCGCCGCAGCGTTGCCAGGCGCTCGTTCAGTTCCAACGCACGCATCTCCTCGAAGGGGTCGATCACGGCATGTGAATCGCTACCCAACGCCAGCGCCACACCGGCGTCGCGCAGTGCACCCGACGGGCCGATGCCGTCGGCCAGATCGCGCTCGGTCGTGGGGCAGAAACACACCGTGCAGCCGTGCGCTTGGTAGCGCTCGATGTCGTGTGGCGTCAGGTGGGTGCCGTGCACCGATGTGAACCGGGGAGTGAGCGCTCCCGCCACGTCGAGCAGAGCTGTGGGCGTGATGCCGTGCGCAGCGAGGCACTGCTCGTTCTCGGCGGGCTGCTCGCTCACGTGGGCGTGTAAGGGCACATTGCGCTCTGCGGCCCACCTCGCCACGGCCCGCATGGCGAACGGGTCGACCGCCCGCACCGAGTGGATGGCCGCTCCCACGCGCACCATCGGGTCGTCGTGAAACGCGTCGGCCAGTCTGTCGACGCGCTCGGCCCACGTCGCCGCCGAGCCGTCGCTGAACCGACGCTGCACCTCATTGGGGGCGGCGGGCGAACCGTCGGCACCCACCCCACCGTGCAGGT
>JBAXSU010000288.1:0-2934 GCA_037130535.1 Actinomycetota bacterium | reverse complement strand
GCAGCGGTCGCTTCGCCGAGTTCGTCGGCGGGGTCGACGTACTCGAACTCCGGTGGCTCGGTAACGACACAGTCGGGGTCGCCGAGGTGGTGGCGGGCGATCGCCGTCCATGCCTCGGTGGTGAGCGGCGCGAGCAGGTTGAGTGCGAATGCTTGGCTGGACATGACATGGGCGACGTGGTCGTGCAGGAGGCCACGGGTTCGGAGCGACTCGTAGGCGGGGATCGCTTGGGGTATCAGGTTCGAGGCCGGGTCTTTGTGGGTGTGGCCGTTGCGCAGCGTCAGTCCGGTCTCGGTGGCGTGATGTGCAGCGTGTCCCCTGAGGCGTACCGACCAACGCGACGACACGCCCTCGAGCCGACGTGCCTGATCGGGGAGCTGGTACATCGCCCCCTGCTTGGCGCTCGCCGGGTCGTCATACCGTGCCAGGGTCGTGAACCGCCACGGGATCGTGCGGTGCAACGCCTCGGCCTGTGCGGGAATGTACGGCGAGAGCAGTTCGCCGCCCTCGACCTCGGGCGCTACCACGTAGTCGATGATCGGGAGCCGATCACTGTTCGACTCGAGTGTCGCGGCGACCTTGTCGTGGTTGGCTCGGGCCCACAGCCAGTAGTCCAACCCTTGGAGCACCAGCATCGTGTCGGCGCCGATCTTCGTTTCGACGACGTGGACGCGCTGACCACTGTCGATGCCGAGGAAGTCGATGAACGCCGACCGGGTCGAGCCAGGTCGCCACGCGGGGAACTCGCGCTTCCAGCGAGCGAGGCCGATGTCTGTCGGTTGGAGCGCTGCCTGCATCAGGTGTTCGCGGTGGCTGTCGTCGACGCCGCGGAGTCGGTCGGCGGCTGCGTGTGCCACCGCGGCGATCAGATCCAGCACAAGGGCGTCGTCGGCGGGTCCGGTGAGTTTCGCTTTCACGGCAGTCTTGCCGTGGAACTCTCCTTGGGCGTCCACGCCGGCGGTCACCGACAAGGTGGTCTTCGATGCTGCGGCCTTGAGGACTTGGCGGCCACGGACATGCCAGGAGACGTAACTGCTGCGCTCGATTCGTTCGATGGCTGGCACCGTTGCGAGCCAGTCGACGACGCCACGGATCCATGTGTCCTTGCCACCCAACTGCGCGGCAGTTGCACCGACCCAGTGCCGGTAGCCGTCGATCGACTGCTCGTGTGACAACGGGCCCGGTTCATCGACGCGATCGCCGCGCACGGTGAACACACGGACCTGTGGCATGAGCCACGGGACCCGCAACTGCGTTGGCTGTGCGAGGTGTTCGGGGATCACGAGCGACAGTTCGCGGTCGCCGCGATGGGCGAGACCCCAGGCAAGCGAGTGGTCGGCAGCACTCTGTTGGTCGGCCGTGACGACGATGAGGAGCCGTGTCTCATCGGCGAAGAACGAACACAACGTCGACAGGCGCGCTGCGGTGGTGAAGGGTGATGTTGGGCCGCCGACCATTTCGGCAAGCCTTCTCGGCGAGGGCTTCACGCCAGGAACGATGAGCATCAGGTCGCCTCCAATGTCAGCCGTTGCAATGCGAGCAGCGGACTCCTTCACGGCCTCGCGAAGCACCTCGAAGACTGTCTCGAGTGGCTGCTCCTCGATGATCTCCATCGACCAGTACGCGCTGTACGGGGTCGAACGGGTGGCTTGCTCGAACCACGACTCCCATGACACGCCGGACCCTTTCAGTGTCATGCGATTCCGGCCGACCTCGGAGCCTTCGCCCGGTTCGGGATAGAAGCACTCGGGGAACTCGTCAGGTGTCGACGGGGCACGCCAGACACCGAGAAGCCGTGACCAGTTCTTTTGATCGATGTGCAGCAGAACCAGCATCTCCGCCCCTTCTAACGAAACAGTACGGGAAGGATGTGACGGGGTTGTCGACTGGCTGCTTAGGCGGAATGAGGAATCGTTGATCGCACAGAAGCGGCCTTGACAGGCCCGGCGAATCAATCGGTGAGGCGCGCCGTGGCCGCACGGGATTGTTGCCAGGGGCTTCGGACCACTCGCGGGAAACCCCGTGCGTCGTGTCGTTCCACCGGACGTTGTGGCACGAAGCTGACCTGGTGGGTGACTCGCGCTTGGTGTAGATCATCGAGGGGTTGGGCGAAGGTCCGTGGGAGTTGGATGGCCCGCAGTTCGGCCTGTGCGCTGTCGACGATCTGCCACGTGAACCCGTGCAACTGAAAGCACGAGTCGAGGTGCTGCAACTGCTGGTACTCGAGTGCCATCAGAACTGTGTAGAGAGCGCCCCCGCTCAGGCGCATGTAGGCGCCGCTGGTGAAGAGCGATACCGGCACCTGAAACGTCGCCTCCTCCCTTTGGGGGAACACGTACCGACGATCGACGATGCGCGAGTTCCAGCGCCACGCGCGGTGCTCCGAGTGAATCACTCGTTCGGACGGGTCGAAGAGCTCGACCTTTCCGAGTCGGTCGAATGCGTTCCGGACGGATTCATATCTGCTTCGGTGCCACTGGCTCTGCCGTGGCCCGCGGGGCGGCTTGCGGGTGAAGCCGAGTAGCAGCGTTGCCCAGGACGGGACCTGAAGTTCGTTGGCGGAGGTGAGTTTGTCGTTCCACAGGTGTCGATCGAGTAGGGGTTCGGCGGTCCAACGCTTCTTCGTTGGCGGGTGAAGGTTCTGTTGTTCGAGCATCGCAACGAGGTACAGCCTGGTCGCATGCCCTCGGTGCTGTATGAGGTCCCTCATCGCTGGGCGCATCCATTCCTTCAACGCCCATTGGTCGAAGAGCGGAGGTCGGACGAACTCACTTCGAATCGTCACGGAGGGCACGGTGAGGGTTCGCAGCCACCAGTCGCCAACGGCACGTGCTGCGGTTTCGTCAGTAACGATCGGTTTGCCCTGAGCGCCCATCGCGCAAGTCTCCCACGAACACTCACGCTTTCGTTCTTAACTCGCGCGCCCGCGATGTG
>JBAXSU010000287.1:0-2937 GCA_037130535.1 Actinomycetota bacterium | reverse complement strand
GACTGCGCTCACAAACGCGGCATCTCCGACCCAGCCCCACCCAGCGTTTGTGAGCAAACCCCCACCACAACCCGGATGCGCTCACAAACGCTGATCGGCGGGGTGGGTGGGCGGGGCGTGTGGGCCGGGGCGTGTGGGAAGGAGTAGAACAGGGGGATGGCATCGAGCAGCACGTCGCACTGGCGCGATCGCCTGCACCGGGCGATCACCGAGCGGCTCACCGCGCTCGACAACAAGCCTGTCGCCGACCTGCTGCTGGCCGGTGTCGACAAGGCCACGAGCGCACGTTGGTCGGCGGCGGTCGAGCGCGCCGCAGCGCTGCCCGGAACGATCCGGCCCGAGAAGATCAAGGCGCTCACCGACAACTTCGCCCGCGAGGTGGCCGTGGTCGGTGCCGCGGCGGGTGCCGCCGTCGCTGCACCCGCCGTGGGCACCGCCGCCACCCTCACGGCCACCGCCGCCGAAGTGGCATGGTTCACGGCACGCGCCGGCGACCTCATCCTCACCATCGCCGCGCTGCACGGCCGCAAGGAACCCACCATCGACGAGCGCCGCGCCTGGGTGCTCGCCGTGCTGCTCTACGGCAGCACCGCCAAGGAGGGTTTCACCCACATGGCCGAGGAGGTGGGCGTGACGCTGGGGGCCCCGGTCGCTGCCGGCCTCGCTGCCAGCGGGGTGGCCCCGACGTTGCGGCTCCCGCTCAGTTCGCTGCATGCCATCAACAGCGGTTTCCAGCGCCACATCGTGCGCCGCTACGGCACAAGGCGGGGCGTCATTGCACTCGGCCGGGCCCTGCCGCTCGGCATCGGCGCAGCCATCGGCGGCACCGCCAACTACGCCGCCATCCGCGCGCTCGCCCGCCACGCCGACCAGTTCTTCTCGCGGCTGCCGTACTCGTCGATCGAGACCACCGCCATCGAGGCGCCGGCTCGCTGAGTCGCGCCAGCCGTTCACCCGGCGCGGGTGATGGTCTCGGCGGCGCTGACGTCGACACTGCTGGTGCACTCTGCCACGTGACTGCCCAGGAGGATCCTCTATGACCGACAGCCGTTTCGACCACCTCGCTTACGCATCGTTCACCGAGGGTCGCCCCGACAGCGATGTCGCCGCACTCCTTCTCGATGAGCTGTTGTTCCAGCGCGCCACCCAGACCTATCTGTGGGCGCTTCCACTGATCAACACCCTGGGCATGCAGCACGGCTCGGAAGCAACGTTCGGCAAGGGATACAACGTCCTGCCCATCTGGAAGCAGCGCCTCGACGCAAAGACCCTCGTCACCACACCCAACTCAGATGTCCTGTATGCAATGAGTTACCTCAACCTCGCTGCCGACGGGCCCATGGTGTTGGAAGCACCACCCATGCTGCAGGGCATCCTGCTCGACTTCTGGCAACGCCCGATTCCAGTCGACGGCGGCGGCTTCATGGGCGACGTCGGATTGTTCGGCCCCGACGGCGGCAAGGGAGGCAAGTTCCTCATCGTGCCCGCCGACTACGACGGCGACATCCCAGCCGACCATCACGTGTACCGCTCGGCAACCAACTGGGTGTTCGTCTTCCTACGCGGCTTCTTCCAGGATCCGAAGAACCTTGCGCCGGCGGTCGAGCACCTCGAGCAGACCCGTCTGTACCCGCTCGGGCGCGAGACCGAGGCCGCGGCGATGGTCTTTCCCGACGCATCCGGTGTGGCGGTCGACATGCTGCCCATCAGCAACGGCACGGTCTGGCCCCTGTTGAAGACCCTCCTCGACGATGAGGGGACCCGCCTCGGCGGGCCGGATTGGCTGGGAATGCTGGGCGCACTCGGAATCGAGGAAGGCAAGCAATTCGCTCCCGACGAGCACACCAGTGCGATCCTCGATCGAGCGGCCCGGACTGCCTACAAGATGAGCCGCGTCATCGGATTCCAAGAGGTGGTGAGCGGTGTGTCGTACCTCGTGTACCCCGACCGGCGCTGGGTGAATCCCTTCGCCAACCGCCAGGCCGACGATCCTTCGAGCAACCTCGACCTGTCGTGGACCGATACGACCCACGGCGACCGCGACCTGAACGCACGTATCTGGTTCTTCACCGACTACTACTCGGTCAGCCCGGGCATGTTGTCGCGCACCCCGGGGAAGGGCGCGAACTACTTTATTGCCTTCACCGACGGCGAACGGCAACCCTTGCTCGGCGCCAACTCGTACCGCCTCACCCTGCCGGCCGACGTGCCCGCGGCGATCTTCTGGTCCCTCACGCTCTACGACGCAGCGACCGCATCGGGCCTCGACAACGGCCAACCCTTCCCCTCGCTGGGTTCGCGCGATCTGCCGCAGGTGAACACCGATGGCACCACCGACCTCTACTTCGGACCCGAGCCGCCCGAGGGTCACGAGACCAACTGGCTCGCAACCGTGCCGGGGAAGGCCTATTTCGTCATCTTGCGCCTCTACGGACCCACTGAAGCCGCCTTCGACAAGACCTGGAAGCCCGGCGACCTCGAAGCACGACGCTGAGCCCGTTCAGCCGGCGAGCACAGCAGCAGCGCGCGCCCCACTGCGCAGTGCACCTTCCATGTAGCCCGCCCAGGCAGCGGTGTGCTCGCCGGCCAGCACCAGTCGGCCATGGCGGCGGCGCAAATCGCTCCACGCCGGCAGCAACTGGCCGGGGCCAAAGGTGGCGTATGCGCCGAGGCTGTGCAGGTCGTTGGTCCAGTCGGTGCGCACCCGTTCGCCCGCCAGGCCGCGGAAGCCGGGGAACAACCGCTCCATCTCGTCGACGACGCGCAGCTCGGTCTCGGGCAACGCAGCCAGCGCGGCACCGTCGTGCGATGCCAGCAGCGCAGTGATCACCCCTCGGTCGCCCTGTTGGCCGTCGGTGGTCTCCCACACCTCGCCCCAGGCCCGCTCGGTACGCACCGAGCCGTCACTGCCGTAGTCGCGCCAGACGCGTCGTTCGG
>JBAXSU010000286.1:0-2946 GCA_037130535.1 Actinomycetota bacterium | reverse complement strand
CAGCGCTCACTGCCCTATCTCGAATCACTGCGAGATCAGTTGGGGTGAGCAAGCCGTCGGTGGCGTGCCGCCCTTTCGTCGGATGGCACGATGTGTTCGGGATCGAGCTCCGCCCGCTGGTTGAGGCCGGCGAGGGAATGGTCACCGATCTGAAGCGGGGCTGATCGGAATCTGGTCGGCCGTGGCAGATTCGATGATCGACATGGCCGTGGAGATCGTGAGTTCGATCGCGGCCCGTCGGCGTGCGCCGCGGGGCTGACGAATGATCACATCGTGCACGGCGGCATCGATCGTCGCCACCACCATGCGGGCGATCAGGGATCGGCGGTGCCGATCCTCGACTGCTGTCAACAGCAGGTCTGATGTCAGGTCGACCAACTGGGCCTTGGCTCGCCCGAGTTCGAGGTTGATCTCGTGGGTGCGAGGTGCCGTGTGCATCACGAGAATGTGCAGGTCGTCGAGGTCGTGTTGCTCCACCAGGAAGTCCACGACCTCCCGAAGGATGCGTTCGAATCCGGCGTCGGCTCGCAGTCGCCCCAACAGGTCGGCGAGCCCTGCGGTGGCTGATTCGATGTGCCGCCGCGTGAGGGCGGCAAGCAGTGCGTCCTTGTTCGGGAAGTACTGGTAGAGCGAACCGATCGACACCCGGGCCTCATCGGCGATGTCGTTGGTGGTCGCCGCGGCGTAGCCCTGCTCGTGGAAGATGCGAGCAGCAGCGTCGAGGATCCGCTCGACGGTGCGGCGTGATCGCTCCTGACGAGGGGCTTTGCGGGGCGTAGCGGATGTCGGTGGCATGGATCGCCGTTCGAGAATGCGAGTTGAAAACTCTAAGGATTGCTCGCATTCTATGATCATGGTGATCGTCGAACGTTCCACTCGGCTCGAGGCATCGGCCGACGCAGTGTGGGCAGCAGTGAAGACCCCGGCAGCATTTCGTACGGTCACTCGTCGGCTGTTGGTCATGCCGGTGATCAGGGGCCGCGCCGACGAGTGGCGTGAGGGCGAGACGGTGGTGGGGTGGGTGTTCCTCTTCGGTGTCGTTCCGTTCTCGCGCCATCACCTCCAGATCGCAGCGATCGACGAGTCGACGCGGACGCTGAGCAGTCGCGAGCACGGAGGTCTGATCATGTCGTGGAACCACGACATCGTGGTGACGCCCCTCGACGAGGCGCAGTGCACTTATCAGGATCGCATCGAGATCGACGCCGGAATCCTCACGCCGCTCGTCGCCGTCTACGCGCAGTGGTTCTATTCCATGCGTCAACGTCGTTGGCGTGCATTGGCAAAGGGGTTGAAGAAGTGACGAAGGTGACCGACGAGATCCGAGATCGGATTGCCGGAGATCTTGTCGAGTCGAAGGAGGCTCGACGTCGGGGCGACTGGGCCCGCTGCTGGCAACTCCTCGAGGACGCGCATGTCCTCAGCCAGCCGTGGGCCTGGCCCCACGTTCGGGTTCACAGCGCCATGTTGGCCGCCGGCTTTCGGGCGCGAGATGTGGGAGAGGTGGGAGGTCAGATCCTGCGTCTCTTGGTCGGTGGACCAGCGTCGGCGTTGGGGAGGTATCCGGTCGGGAACACCGGCCGCGCCCGCATCCCGGCCACGAGACCGATGCCGATCCGACCTGAACTGGCCGAGTTGCTCGAACGATCGGCTCGACGAACGACCTGAACGAAACCCTGCCGAGCGAGTTCATGAAACGAAGCAGCGGCACGGGTTCACCGCTAGGTTCGCATGATGGCTCCTGACGACAGAGCGAGAGGGACCCTGGTCTCGGTCGAGCGGCTGGGGGCCCACTCGGCGTTGAAATTGCGGATCGCCCAGCGGGCTGCCCGCATCCCGAAGCGGTTCCCCGTGCACCACGGAATCGAGCTCCACCGGGTCACGTATTGGACCGAGCTCTCCGGGCAGCCGCAGTTGGCGACCGGTCTGCTCGGCATCCCGCGGCGCCATCGGGCGCGCACGTCGGTGATGTGGTTGAACGGCACGAATCCGACACGATCCGAAGCTCCATCAGCCGGCGGACTCGTCGGGTTGCTGGTCGCCGCCGTCTTCGCCGGAAGTGGTCACCTGCTGCTGGCGCCCGACTACATCGGCCTCGGCACGTCTGACGCGTATCACCCCTACATGCACACGGTGTCAACCGTCGACGCCTCGACCGACTTCATTCGCGCCGTGGCGTCGTACTGCGAGCGTGAGGGCATCGAGTGGTGCCCGAGGTTGATGTTGGTGGGCTACTCGCAGGGGGCACACGGGGTGGTGGCCGTGCAGCGTGCGCTTGAGGCATCGCCCATCGACGAGGCCGAGGTGCTCGCAGTGGCGAGCATCGCTCCACCACTCGACCTGGCGAACGTCACCTTGCCGTGGGCGCTGGAGGGTCGTGCACCGAGCCACAGCACGTACCTCGCCTACGTCGCGCACTCGTACGCGCACGCCTATGACCAACCCCTCGAGTCGTTGCTCACCGACGATGCAGCCGCGTTGGTGACCGAGCTCTTCGACGGGCTGCACACAGCAGACGACATCGCCGGGCGACTGCCCCCGACGCCCCGCCCGATGTTCCGCGACAGTTGGGTCGACGACTACCTCGCAGGCGGCTCGTCGTGGTTCCGCAGTGCGGTGGAGGACAACGAAGCGGTCAGGTGGGCACCGCGTGCTCCATTGCGCCTGTACTACGGAGCTGCCGATGTCGATGTGCATCCTGATGATGCGCTGCTCGGAGCACGTGAGATGGGTCAGCGAGGCGGGAACGTCGAGGTGGTCGCTGTCGGCGAGTTCGACCATGCGTCGGTTGTGTACCAAGCAGTTCCGCTGGTGCAGGAGTGGTTCTCTCGTATCCGGGGCGACTGAGTCGCGGGGTCCACGACACAACGGTGGCGTGCCGCCGTTCGGTAACAAGACGTATCTGCGCGTGTTCATCGATCCCGACCTGTTGCGGTACGACGAAGT
>JBAXSU010000285.1:0-2949 GCA_037130535.1 Actinomycetota bacterium | reverse complement strand
GAGCGTCGAGGCTGCATCGGTGCCGGTGTTGCCGAAGAACACGTGCTCGTGGCTGGCGCCCGGCTGGCCGGGATACACGATCGGATCGTCGGTACCAGCGTGGCTGAAGCCGCATTCGACGACGAACTGGCCGCGCCCACCCTGCGGCCCGGCGATCACCCGGTCGGGCGTACCGTTCGCCGTGTCGAGGTGCGTGTGGGTGTGACCGGTCGTATGCTCGTGACCCGTGTCGTGCGCACACGACACCAGCGCGAACACGGCGACGAGTGCAGTTGCGCTGCCGCGCATCACGCCGGCTTGGCAGGCACCACGATCGCCGCAAGGTCGACCGCATAGGGCACGTTGGTGGCGGGGTTGGCAGGTGCAGTAGCCGCGTCGGGCATGTTCTCCTGCGGCTCGAGTTCGGGCAGTGTGGCCGTCTTCCAGTCGACCGAGGGCGGGTGCTCCTCGCCGAGCCATGCGGCGACGTTGTACTCGCCGTCCTTCCAGTCGCCGCTGCCGGTGCCGTCGCACGGGGCGAGGGTTTCGATGTTCTTCGGCAGGCTGAGCGTGAAGGTGTTGCCCAGCGCGCAGTTGCCCAGCGTGCTCACGTCGGTGCCGGCCGATGCCACCAGGATGTCGGACACCCGGTTGTCTTCCAGCACGTTGCCGACGATCCGGTTCTGCTGGCTGTCCCACAGCAGGGCGCCACCCGGGTCGCTCACCGGCTGCTGCTTGGCCTCGGTGCACGGCATGTCCCACTCGTCGACTGCTGGCATGTCGTCATTGGGATCTTCTTCCAGGAACGGCACCAGGCCGATGCCGCTCTTGTCGTGGTCGAAGACGAGGTTGCGTTCGACCACGTTCTGCACACCGCCGGCGCTGAGGATGCCGTTGCCCATCGCCAGCAGTGCCACGTCGATGGCCGGGGTGTCGGGCTGGTTGTTCGAGTGGACGATGTTGCCGACGATGGTGGTCTGGCGCTCGGGGTAGCACAGCTCGTAGCTGCCGCTGTTGGGCACGATGCCGGCGCGGTTGTTGCGGAACGTCGAGTTGATGATGAGCAGGTTGCCGCCCGAGTTGGTGCCCGAATAGCCGAGACCGTTGTGCTCGCTGACGATCTGGTCGATCACCGCGTCGCAGGGGAAGCACTGGCCGATGTACACACCGGCATCGGGGCTACCGGCGGCGTAGATGTGGTCGAGTTGGCCCTTCACCGAATCGAAGGCGTACACGCCGTAGTCGCCAGTGCGGTAGGCGGTGAGGTACGAGCCGCGGTAGCCCTCCACCCCGGTCCAGAAGAAGCCGTTCGAGGTGTAGTTCGTGGCGGTCATGTTCTCGACCGCCACCCCCTTTGCACCCAGCACGCGGATGCCGTTGTCGAGTTCGAGGTTGCCGTCGAGCACCACCGTGTTGCGGTCGAGGCCGCGGATGGTGAGGTTGTCGGTGGTGACGTTCACAGCCTCGTTGTAGGTACCGGGGGCGATGAGCACGAGGTCGCCGGGCTTGGCTGCATCGACGGCGCCCTGGATGGTGGCCACCTCGCCCGGTACTTCCAGCACACCGTCGGCGCCGGCTTCGGCCAGCGTCGTCTCGGGTGCCGCGGTGGTCGCTGTCGCCGCCGTGGTCTCGGCGGCTGCGGTGGTCTGCGCCGCAGCCGCAGAGGTGGCGGTGTCGGCTGTTTCGTCGCTGCCGCAGGCGGTGGCGAACAGCGACAGAACGCCGAACACGGCGAGTGCCTTCAACTTCATGGTCTTCCCCCTGTGACCGGTCACGGTGCCGTGACGGTGATCGAGCCAACCATACCTACGGCGTCGGTGCCGTGGATGGAGCAGTAGTACGCATAGGTGCCGGGCTCTGTGAACACGTGGGCATAGCTCGCACCCGGCGCGAACTGCTCCTTCTGCACACCCCACGCCGACCCCGTGGGGTCGCCCTTGGGCAGCACGTTGTGGTCGTTGCGACCACGGTTCTCGAACACCACTTCGGTGCCGGCGGCAACGCTGAGCTCGGCCAATCGGAACGAGTTGTCGATCACCTGCACGGTGACCGTTTCACCGTTCGGCGCCACGCCGTTGCCCGATCCAGTCGCGTCGGGTGCAGGCGCAGTGGTCGACTCGGCGCTCGGCGACGCAGTGCCGCTCGGCACGTCGCTCGGATCCGCAGCGCATGCCGACGCTGCCCACGCGATTGCCAAGGCAGCCACGATGTGGCTCGGACGTGCTCCCCCCATGGCGTTCGAACGTAGTCGTCGCATTCGTCTCGCAGCCGATTGTTGGAAATCCGCTTCTAGTATTGGCGTATGGCGACCCCATCGACGGCCTTCCACTCCGATATCGAGGTGCGGCCTGCGGCACGCCGCGCCGTGCTCGTGCTCGCCGGACTGCTGTTCGCTGTCGGCACCGTTGGCTCGAACATCGGCCCGGCCTGGGTCGACGAACGACCCGCTGTGGTGCTGGCCATGTCGGCCCGCAACCGCAACCTGTTCGGCTCGGTGCCGTACTTCAACGACAACTGGCTGCTCTACGGGGTGCTCGGTTTCGGTCGCCTCATGCTGGCCGGGGTGACGCTGTTCTTCCTCGGCCGCTGGTACGGCCGCAAAGCCATCGAGTGGACCGAGGGCAAGGTGGGAGAACTACCCGCCATCTACCGCTGGTTCCAGACCGGCATCGACAAGGCCGGGTGGCTGATGGTGGTGCTCATGCCGGCCTCGAACTTCGTGTGCCTGATGGCCGGCCACCGTCGGATGCGGCCGGTGCGGTTCATCGTGCTGCTGGCGGTGGGCATTGTGATCAAGCTGGTGGTGCTGTGGGTGGGCGGCCAGATCTTCGAAGACCAGATCCGTTCGTTCCTGAAGGCCATCGAACAGTACCAGTGGTGGATCGTCGGCGCGCTGTTCGCCGTCACGTTCCTCCAGTCGGCTCGCAAGGTGCGCCAAGACCTGCCTGAGGTCATTCACGAGATCGAGAC
>JBAXSU010000284.1:0-2958 GCA_037130535.1 Actinomycetota bacterium | reverse complement strand
ACCACCACCCGACACCACCACCCGGCACCAACAGCCGGCACACCCAGGAGGCCACCACCACCATGAAACTCGCTCTGTACCTGCCCAACTTCCGCGACAAGGTCACCGTGAAGGAACTCGAAGACCTCACCGACCTCGCCGAGGAACTCGACTTCGACTCGGTGTGGACGCTCGACCGCGTCGTCGTCCCCGAGGCGTCCGACCGCGGTGAGTTGCAGTACCCGTTCGGGATGATGGAGCAGTTCCCCACGCAGATGCCCGTGTCGGCACGCGGCGAATGGCTGCACGGCATGCCGCTCATCCCGTGGCTCGCGGCGAAGACCAAGAAGGTCCGCATCGGCATGAGCATCATCGACACGCCCTACCGCGCCCCCGGCGTGCTGGCCGGCGAGATCGCCACCGTCGACCACCTCTCGGGCGGCCGCGTGAACGTGGGCATCGGCTCGGGCTGGATGCCCGAGGAGTTCGCCGCCGCCAGCGCCGCGCACATCTTCCCCCGCCGTCACGCGCACGTGCGCGAGACGATCGAGATCATGCAGGGCATCTGGACCAACGACGTGTTCGAGTACCACGGCGAGTTCGCCGACTTCGACCGCTGCGGCTTCGGCGCGAAGCCGGTGCAGAGCCCGCACCCGCCCATCTACTTCAGCGGCCTGAAGGACCCGAAGCGTTCGGCCAGCCGCATCGCCAAGTACGGCCTCGCCGGCTGGATCGGCATCCAGGACACGCCTGAAGAGATCACCCGCTGGAAGAGCGAGATCCAGCGTGAGCTCGGCGAACTGGGCAGCGACCGTTCGCTCGACGACGGCTTCGACATGTGCAGCATGATCTGGTTCACGATCACCGACGAGCCCACCGACCAGACGCCGAACCGCAAGCTCAGCAACCTGTTGGTGGGCACCGCCGATCAGATCACCGACAACCTGAAGCGCTACAAGGAAGCCGGTATGACCATGCCGCTGCTGTGGCCCCCGTTCTCCGGGGTGGAGGTGTCGAAGACCCTCGACGACCTGAAGCGTCTGACGAACGACATCATGCCGAAGGTGAACGCGATCTGACCCAACCGCGTCCGGTCGAATCTGGCCCGGTCGAACCGGGCCCGGCCAGGGTCAGCCCCCGGCCGGGCTCGGATACGACGGCGGCTCCTCCCCCGGCGGCGGCGTGGTGTAGAAGGCCACGGCACCGTTGGGATCGAACAGCTTCGGCTCGCTCGGCCACTCGCCGGGCAGGTAGCGCTTGCCGCCGTCGACGAACTGCCACATGCCCTGGCCCTCCTTGCGGAGTTCGTCGGGTCCGGTGGCCTGCGCGTCCCACCAGAACACCGTGGCGTCGTCGACACCGTGGTAGTCGGTGTACGGCCAGATGTCCTTGTCGCCCCAGCTGAGATACGGCTGGCTGATCGCCTTGCGGGTGCCCGTTCCCGCGAACAACCCATCGCGCCAGGTCTCGTGGGTGAGGTTCGGCCCCACGCCCTGCACCACGGCGAAGAACAACGCCGGATTGGGCGCCATCACCGGCAGTCGGCCCGGTGCCGGCGGCTCGGTACCGTTGAACCACTTGTAGATGGCATACGAACCGACCACGTTCGTGTCGGTGCGCACGGCGCCGAAGGTGACGCCGAATGCGTGCTGCCACTGCTGCTGGTCGTAGGTGCGGGCGAAGGCGTTGGTGTCGACCAGGGAGGAACCGGCCACCACCCACTCGGGGAAGTACTCCTGGGCCGTCGCCTCACGGGTGAAGTCGCGCGGTGCCACCGGGTCGCCGGAGAACACGATCGTGGTGACGCCGGCCGACTTCAGCTTCGAGATGGCCTGCGATGCGGTGGCCTGGATGGTGGCGGGGTCGAGCGCGTACACCACCACCTCGGCGAACGGTGCACCGGCCGCCTCCATGGCGTCGATGAAGTCCTGGGCCAGCTCGCTCGACGCGCCGCTCGAGTCGAGATAGAGGAAGCCGAACGTCCGCTGCTGCTCGCGTACATCGTCGCCGCCGTACTCGGCGTTACGACCCACCAACTGCTTGGTGACGAACTCGATCACGTGCGTCTGCCCCTGCGCCGCGCTGGTGCCGAGGCTCCACACCAGCGGGTCGCGCTCGGCGTAGAACTCGTTGGGCTGGCCGGGCGTGCAGCCGATGCAGAGGATGCCCCGCGCCGACAGCTCGTCGCCGAATGCGCTCGTGAGGGCCGGGCCACCGAGCACGGCGAACGGCTTGTACTCCTCGGCGATGAGCGCCGCATCGGCCCGGGCGGTGACATCGTCGGTGGCGATGCCGGTGCCTTCGAAGTTGATCAGCTTCACCGTGCGGCCATAGAGCTCGAAGTACGTCTGGTAGTAGTTGACCAGGTCGAGCATCGTCTGGCCCTGCTGCTCGTTGGTGTCGTTCACCGCCACGGCGTCGGTGACGTAGTTGATGACGGGGTCACCCGCGAGCCCGATGTAGTTCACCACCACGATCTCATCGGCGGTCACCCCCTCGTCGGTGGCGCCGCCGTTGTCGCCCTCGAACGGAGCGAAGCACTCCGGGGCGAAGAAGTCGGGTACCGCCACAAGCCCGGTGGTGGTGTCGCAGCGATCGCCCCAGTCGATCTGGTCGACGACCCCGAGCTCCTGCGCGGCGCTGAAGCTGAGCGGGTAGGTCCACTCGACCGTCGGCGCAGTGGTGTCGGTGCCGCCGTCCGTGGTGGTGTCGGTGCCGCCACCCGTGGTGTCGGGCGCCGCAGTGGCGGGCACGGTGGTGGCAGCTGCTGTGGTGTCGGCGGCCTCGTCGTCGCTGCCGCCGGTGGCGAGGATGACCGCGGCGCCGATGGCGACCACGGCCACCACGCCGACGATCGGCCCCCATCGCTTGAGTTGCCGGTTCCCATCCGATCCACCGGGACCGGCGGTGCCTGCTGGCTGTGCTGGTTGCATGGTTACCCCCTGGTAGTGCTGTCGTTCGATGCTGTTGTCGAAGGTG
>JBAXSU010000283.1:0-2980 GCA_037130535.1 Actinomycetota bacterium | reverse complement strand
CGAGCGCTTCGATGACCGGCGCCCGCCGGGTGAGTACATGGCGCTGCGACATCCGCCAGGCACCCAACGCCAGGAACACGGTGAGCACCACGGGGAACTCCTCGGGCAGCATCGCCATGGCCGTGGCGATACCGGCGAGGAACCCCTCCAGCCAGCCACCCCTGGCCAGGCCGTACACCACCACCACCAGCGCAGCACCGGTGAGGCCGACTGCCGCCACCACGCGCACCAGGCGATCGATCTCGCCCTGCAACGGGGTGCGCTCGGTCTCGATGGTGCGCAGCGCCGTGCCGATGCGACCCAACTCGGTGCCGGCCCCCGTGGCCTGCACCACGGCGATGCCGTGCCCCTTCACCACGAGCGTGCCCGAGAACATCCACGGGGTCGCGTCGCCACCGGGCGGACCCATGGCAACGGTAGCGCCCGACTCGGCAGGGTGCGGTGCCTTGCGCACCGGCACGGCCTCGCCCGTGAGCGCCGACTCGTCGACGCTGATGTTGGCGCTCTCCGCCAGTACAGCATCGGCAGGCACGCGATCGCCCTCGGCGAGCAGCAGTACATCGCCACGCACCACATCGCGGCCGGCGATGCGCTGCTGTTGGCCGTCGCGCACGACCAATGCCCGCGGCGACGACAGGTCGCGCAGCGCGGCGAGGGCGTTCTCGGTCTTGTGCTCCTGATAGATGGAGATGCCGATCACCACCAGCACGAACGACAGCAGGATCGCCCCGTCGAGTGGCTCCGACAGCAGGAAGTTCACCGACCCGGCACCCAGCAGCAACAGCAGCATCGGCTGGCGCAACACGTCGAACGCCTGGCGCAACAGATTGCGAGGGGCCGCGGTCGGCAGTTCATTGGGCCCGTCGCAGGCGAGGCGACGCGCCACCTCGGCCGACGACAGACCCTCGGCGAGTGCCACGCCGGTATCGCTCACACGCTGCTGGCCCACCGAGTCGACTGCCGGCCGCGCAACCCCACCATTGCGGCTGCCGCCAGCAGGGCCGCACCGCCGCTCACCACCAACGGCACCACACCCTTGCCCGGCCCCGCCGTCCACAGCAGTCCGGCCCACAGGCCGGCCAACAGCACCGCACCGCTCATCAGGCCCTGGTACACACCTTGCGCCCGGCCGATGTGCTGCGCCGGCACCAACGACGCGATCCACGCTTTGCCCACCCCGTCGGTGAAGGCGGGGAACAGGCCGTACACGGCGGCGAGCACGAACACCGCCGCGCCGCCGTGCACCAGGCCGAGGCCGAGATACCCCACGCCGAACGCCACCAACCCGGTGGCGTACACCAACGGCCGCGGCCACCGATCGGCCAGCACCCCGGCCGGGTACGAGCCGAGCGTGTACACGGTGTTGAACAGCACGTAGGCCAGCACCACTTCGGTGGTGTCGAAGTCCAGGTCCATCACGCGCAGCAACAGCAACGCGTCGGAGAAGTTGACGACAGCGATGGCCACGAGCACCCCGGTGACCAGCCAGAACCGTCGCGGCAACGGTGACGCTGGCGCGTCGGCCTGCCTCGCGGCGGGGGTGAGTGGCTCGGCTGCGGCTCGATGCCGGGCCGGCTCGCGCACCAGCAGCACCAGCAGTGCCGACACCACGGCAGGCACCACCGCCCACCACAGCGCAGCGTGCACGTCGTTGTCCATCGCCCACAGCGCCCACAGGCCGAGCAACGGGCCCACCACCGCACCGGCGCTGTCGCCCGCCCGATGGAACCCGAACGCCCGACCACGCGCCTCGGCGGGCACCGACGCGGCGATCAGCGCGTCGCGCGGCGCCGACCGCATCCCCTTGCCGAAGCGGTCGACCACGCGGCCGAGCAGCACCACCGGCCACACCGTCGCCGCCGCCACCAACGCCTTGCCCACCGCGGCCAGGCCGTAGCCGGCACCGATGAATGGGCGCCGGCCGCGACGGTCGGACCAGCGACCCGACACGTACTTGGTCACCCCGGCCGTCGCCTCGGCCATTCCTTCGATCACGCCCAGCACCACCGGCGGTGCGGCCAGCACACCGGTGAGCAGCAGCGGCAACAGCGGATACAGGAACTCGCTCGCCATGTCCTGGGTGAACGACACCAGCGTGAGCACGATCAGGTTGCGGGTGAGCCACGACCGGGCTCTGTCGCGGTCGGCGATGGTCGAGGTCACACATCCATTCTGCGCACCTCGAGCACCTTGCACCAGGGCACACTGGGCCGATGGCAACGACACCAGCGGTGTTCATCGGGCACGGCAGCCCCATGAACACCCTCGAGCACAACCGCTACACCGAGGCCTGGCACCAGTTCGGCCGCTCGATCGAGCGCCCGCGAGCCATCGTCGCCATCTCGGCGCACTGGTTCATCAATGCCACGGCCGTCACTGCCATGGCGCAGCCGAAGACCATCCACGACTTCTTCGGCTTCCCGCCCGAACTGTTCGCCTACCAGTACCCGGCGCCGGGCGAACCGGCCCTGGCCCAGCAGATCGTCGACCTCGTCCAACCCACCTGGGTGGGGCTCGACGTCGACAGCTGGGGCCTCGACCACGGCACCTGGTCGGTGCTCGCGCACATGTTCCCCGCGGCCGACATCCCGGTGGTGCAACTGTCGATCGATGCCACCAAGTCGATCGCCGACCACATCGCCCTCGGTGCCGCACTGGCACCGCTGCGCGACCAGGGCGTGCTCGTCGTGGCCAGCGGCAATGTGGTGCACAACCTTGGCCGCCTCGACGGGAACCAGCCCGAGGGCGGCTACGACTGGACCCAATCGTTCGACGCCGCGGCCCGCACCCTGCTGCACGATCGCCCCACCGACATCGGCGAACTCATCGCCCACACCGCCTGGGATCTGGCCGTGCCCACGCCCGACCACTTCCTGCCCGTGCTCTACATCGCCGGCCTCGCCCACGCGGCCGGCGTGCCCGCCGAGGTGCTGGTGGGCGGCTACGCGTACGGCGGCCTGTCGATGACGTCGTACGTCGT
>JBAXSU010000282.1:0-3020 GCA_037130535.1 Actinomycetota bacterium | reverse complement strand
GCACCACCTCAGAGTGCGGCGAGGGTGTCCCAGAGGTCGTCGGGGATCGGCGCTGTCGCGGCGGCTGCATCGGCCCGCACCTCGTCGGCCGACCGGGCACCCACCACCACAGCGCTCACCGCCGGATGGCGCAGGGCGAACTGCAGCGCTGCCGCCGTCAGCGACACGCCCCGCTCGCCGCACGCCTGGGCCATGGCTCGCGCCCGGACAACCAGTGCGTCGGGTGCGCTGACGTAGTCGTAGGTGGTGTTGTGGTGGGGGTCGGCGAGCAGGCCGCTGTTGAACACCCCGCCCAGCACCACGCCCACCTCTTGCTCAGCGCAATGGGGCAGCAGCACCTCAGCGCCGCTGCGGTCGAGCAGGCTGTAGCGGCCGGCCAGCAGCACGCAGTCGAGGTCGACCCGGTCGACGAACCGGTCGAGCATCTGCCACTGGTTCATCCCGCACCCGACGGCACCGATCACGCCCTGGTCACGCAGTTCGATCAGCGTGGGAAACGCGCCGGTGAGCGCCTCGTGCTCGTGGTCGTCGGGGTCGTGCACGTGCACCACGTCGATCCGGTCGAGACCCAACCGGGTGAGGCTCTCGTCGATCGACCGCAGTACCGCATCGCGCGAGTAGGCGAACACCGGGTCGAGGTGCGGTACGTCGACGAAGATCGTGTCGAGCGCAGTACCCGGCGGTGGTTCGCGCAGCAGGCGGCCCACCTTGGTGCTCAACACGAACTCGTCACGCGCTCGCTTCGCCAGGGCCGCGCCGAGACGTCGCTCCGACAGGCCGTTGCCGTACAGCGGGGCCGTGTCGAAAAACCGCACCCCCGCATCCCACGCCGCATCCACGGTGGCTGCCGCGTCGTCGTCGCTGATCGCGCTGAACAGGTTGCCCAGTGGCGCGCAACCCAACCCGAGGCGGGTGACGGGGATCAGTTGCGCCATTCCGACCCGGTGGGGAACGTGAGCGCGGCGATCGACTCTGGGTGCATCTCGATGGAGTAGCCCGGCGCCTCGGGCACGAGGTACCGGCCCCCGCGAATGGTCGGTGGGTGGATGAAGTGCTCGTGCAGGTGGCTGGCGTATTCGGTGGTGCGGTCGGCCAGGCTGCCACTCACGCACAGGTAGTCGACGACCGAGATGTGCTGCACGTACTCGCACAGGCCGATACCGCCGGCATGCGGGCACACGGGCACGTCGAAGGCTGCGGCCAGCAGCAGCACGGCCAGCACCTCGTTCAGACCGCCGAGGCGGCAGGCATCGAGCTGGCAGTAGTCGATGGCTTCGGCCTGCATCAGCTGCTTGAACATCACCCGGTTGGCCGCGTGCTCGCCGGTGGCCACCTTGATGGGCGCCACCCCGCGCCGGATGGCAGCGTGGCCGAGCACGTCGTCGGGGCTGGTGGGCTCCTCGATCCAGCGCAGACCGAAGCCCTGCAGATGCCCCATCCATTCGATGGCCTCGGGCACCTCCCACACCTGGTTGGCGTCGGCCATCAACTGGATGCCCTCGCCGAGTTCTTCGCGCATCACCTCGCAACGGCGGATGTCGCTCTCGACACTCACGCCCACCTTTGTCTTGAAGCTCGTCCATCCATCGGCGCGCATCGTGCGGCACAGGTCGCGCACCTGCTGCTCGGTGTAGCCCAGCCATCCCGCCGAGGTGATGTAGGCCGGGTAGCCGTCGCGCTGCAGCTCGGCCAGGCGCTGCTGCTTACCGGGTTGCTGACGCTGCAGCAGTTCGAGTGCCCGGTCGTGGGGCAGCACGTCGCGCAGGTAGCGGAAGTCGATGCAGTCGAGGAACTGCTCGGGCGACAGCTCGGCCACCAGCTGCCACACCGGCACCCCGCGCTCTTTGGCCCACAGATCCCACACGGCGTTCACCAGCGACGCGGTCGCCAGGTGGATGACACCCTTGTCTGGGCCCAGCCAACGCAACTGCGAGTGGTTGGTCACCTGCCGCCAGAACGCACCCATGTCGTCGACGATGTCGGACAGGCGGCGGCCGGTCACGAGCGGCGCCAACAGTTCGATCGCGGCGCAGCAGAGGTCGTTGCCCTGGCCGATGGTGAACGTCATCCCGTGGCCCTGGTGCGCGCCGTCGGTGTGCAGCACCACGTACGCAGCCGAGTAGTCGGGGTCGGTGTGCACGGCATCGGAGCCGGCGAGCGTGAGCGACGTGCGCGCCCGCAGGTCGTGCGTGGTCACGTGCGTGATGATGGTCATGCGGTCCCCCCGTCCGGCCCCGGCACGCTAGAACGACACAGCGGGGCCTGCAAGGATCGTGAACGGCGCGATGCTCGCGCGCCCAAAGGGAGCAAAGATGACACTGCGCGTCGCTCTGGTCGGCGGTCCGATGTACGACCACCTCTACCGCGTGTTCACCGACGCGGGCATCGATGTGGAGGTGGTGGTGCACGCCGACCACCCCACGCTGAACCGCACCGTGGCCGACATGCTGGCCGCAGGCGAACGCATCGACCTGCTGGCCACCCATGCCAAGTACGCGCCGTCGCAGGCGCAGTGGCTGCGCCCGCTCGACACTCTCGTCGACCACGATGCGCTCGGCGCGCTCGCACCGCTCGCCGTCGACCTGTGCCGCTTCGCCGACACGCTGTGGTGCGTGCCCCGGCTGATCGATGTGCGCGTGCTGTGGGTGCGCAGCGACCGTGTGGCGACGCCGCCCGACACCTGGGCCGAACTGCTCCAGAGCGACACGGTGTTCGGGTTCCCGGGCCGCGAGTCGGGCCTGTTCGGCACGTTCTTCGAACTCGTCGCCGGCGCGGGTGGCGAACTGTTCGACGCCGACGGCACCCCCACGATGGAGACACCCGAGGCGGTGGCTGCCGTGGAAACCCTGGTGGCCCTCGCCCGCCGTGCGCCCGCCGACCTGCCCGACTGGCACTACGACCAGGTCGACCGGGCGCTGCTCGACGGCCGGGTCGACGCCGCGGGCGTGTGGCCGGGCGGCTGGGGCGCCATCCGCGCCGCCGGCATGGATGCCGTCGATGTCCGGTTCATGCGGACCGAT
>JBAXSU010000281.1:0-3037 GCA_037130535.1 Actinomycetota bacterium | reverse complement strand
GTCGGTGTCGCCGGGCCAGCACCACCGTCGGCGACGAGCTCGAGCGTGCCTGTGCCCGACGCCGTGATGGGTGCCCCGTCGGCCGACGGGTACTCGTCGCCGATGTGCAACTGACCGAACTGGTCGAGCGTGCCGAATCCGGGCACGGCTGCGGCCGAGGTGTCGCCCTGGACGTAGCGGTCGAGCCAGGCGATCGCCGACTCGTCGATCAAGGCGGGCTCGCCCGGGTCGGTGAGGCACACGCCGTGACCACCGCAGTACCACAGCATCGACACCTCGGTGCCGGCCTCGCGGAGCAGTCGGTAGTTCGCTACGGCCTCGTCGAGGGTGAACAGCGTGTCGACCGTGCCCTGGATGATGAGCGTGGGCACGGTGATGTCGCCCACCAGTTCGCCCGGGCCACGGTCGAGGAACCACTGTGCATCGGCCTCGGTGAAGGTGCCGGTGGCGTTGGCGCTCGCCGATGCCTGGGTGACCGTGGGATCGAGTTCCCCTCCGCCCGCCTGTGCCGCAACCATCAGCAGGTTGGCCCAGCCGATCTTCGGCACGTCGCCCTTGAACAGACTCGTACCGAGCGAGTTCCAGGCGATGATCGGCACGATCGCATCGACACGGCAGTCGGTGCCTGCCGCGATGAACTGCGCGCCGCCACCGTACGAAGCGCCGACCATCCCCATCCGCGGGTCGCCGTCAGCGTCGAGCAGTGCCTCGGGACGGGCGCCGACGAAGTCGATCAACTGCTGGATGTCGCGGCCTTCGAACTGAGGACTGTCGACCTGTGCCGTACCGGTCGACTCACCGAAGCCCCGTGGGTCCCAGGTGAGCACGTTGTACCCGTTATCGCGCAGCGTGGCGATCGAGATCGCCCCGAGGAACCCCGGCGAATCGACGTTCACATCACCCGCACTCCCCCAGCCCGGCCCCATCAACACCGTGGGGGCGGGCGCCTCGGCCGAGCCCCCGCCAACGGGGAACCAGTGGGCGCGGATGACCGTGCCGTCGAAGCTGACGATGTCCCAGTCGCGGTCGTTCCCCACGTCGGTTGCCTCGAGCGGCACACGGCCTGCCGGCGGCGTACAGGAGGGCGACGGCGCTGCCGTGGTGTCGACGGCGGCGGTGGTGCCAGGTGCCTCGGTGACGACAGGGGCGATGGTGTCGACCACACCTGTCGTGGCGTCGCTCGACATCGAGCGATCGTCACCCCCGCAGGCAGATGCGAGCAGACCGATGCTGAGAGCGACGGCGATGGCGACACGGCGAGAACGCATGCCATCGAGGCTACGAACTCGCACAGCGCGCGAGAGCGTGACATCCACCTCAGTCGCCGGGCGCATGTCCGTACAGTACTGTACGGACATGACGTCGAGTGACGAAGCAGCACGCCCCCGCGGTCGGAACCGAGCCCCGCGTGCTGCCCGCGCCAGCCGTGACACGGCGCATCTGCGGCACGTGCGCAACCCCTTCGGTGGGGCACGGGCGCTGAGCGACGACGAGGTCGAGCACCTGCACGAGACAGCGCTCGCGTACCTGCAGCGATCGGGCGTCAAGGTGCTGCTGCCCGAAGCCCGCGCCAGGTTCGCTGCGGCGGGCTCGACGGTCGACGACGACGCGCAGATGGTGCGTTTCGACACCCACCTCCTGCGCTCGCTGCTGGCACTCGCCCCTGCTACGTTCACCCTGCACGCCCGGAACCCCGGGTGGAGCCAGCAGCTAGGCGGCGACCACCTCGTGCTCGTCCCCGTCGCCGGCCCGCCCTATGTGGCCGATCGCGTGCGCGGCCGCCGGGTGGGCGCCTTCGCCGACTTCGCCGACTTCCTCCGCCTCCACCAGCGCTGCGACGTGATGCACAGCAGCGCCCCGTCGGTGGAGGCGCAAGACCTGCCGATGGCCGAGCGCAGCCTGCGCACCACACACGCCGTGCTCACCCTGACCGACAAGGTGCCCTACGTCTACGCCCGCGGCCGTGCGGTGCTGGCCGACAGCTACGAGATGATCCGCCTCGCCAACGGCATCGACCACGACGAGTTCGTCAGCCGCCCGTACTGCTGGATGAACATCAACACGAACTCGCCGCGGCAGCTCGATGTACCGATGTGCATGGGCATCATCGACTCGGCCGCGGCCGGGCAGGTGACGGTGATGACCCCGTTCACCCTTGCCGGGGCGATGGCTCCCGTCACCCTCGCCGGTGCCCTGCTGCTGCAGCACGTCGAGGCCATCGCCGCCATCGCTCTCGCCCAGGTGGTGCGGCCGGGCGCGCCGGTGGTGTACGGCGCGTTCACCTCGAACGTCGACATGCGGTCAGGCGCACCCGCCTTCGGCACACCCGAGGGGTTCCGCGCCGCCATCGCCAGCGGGCAACTGGCCCGCCACCTCGGCGTGCCGTGGCGTTCGCAGGCCACCAGCACGTCGAACACCGAGGACGCGCAGGGTGCCTACGAGACGATGGTGTCGCTCACCGGGGCACTGCTCGGTGGGGCGAACATGATCATCCACGCCGCCGGTTGGCAAGAGGGCGGGCTGACCGGGTCGTTCGAGAAGTTCGTGCTCGACGTGGAGGCGCTGGAGGTGATGGCCGACGGCATGCAGCCGGTGCAGGTGGACGATGCAGCACTCGCCATCGATGCCATCGACGCCGTGGGCCCGGGCGGGCACTTCTTCGGCACCCAGCACACACTCGACCGCTTCGAGACGGCATTCCACGAACCGTCGGTGTTCACCCGGCAGAACTTCGGGCAGTGGACCGATGGCGGCAGTGTCGATGCCGCCGACCGCGCCACTGAGGTGTACCAGCGCTGGCTGCGCGAGTACGAGCAGCCGCCGATGCCCGACGACCGCCGGGCCGCGCTCGACGACTTCATGGCCCGGCGCATCGCCGAGGGCGGGGCCCTGCCCGAGTCATGACCACCCCGGCCCACACCCGCATCACCCGCGACGACTGGCTGCAGGCCGCGCGCAGCGCACTGGTCGACGAGGGCGCCGACCGAGTGCGGGTGGCGGTGCTGGCCGAACGTCTCGGCGTGGCCCGGTCGAGCTT
>JBAXSU010000280.1:0-3047 GCA_037130535.1 Actinomycetota bacterium | reverse complement strand
TAGGCGATCACCTCGAAGCCGAGCATCCGGTACAGGTCGAACGCCTGCGGGTTGTCGGTGTCGGCCCCGAGCGCGGCCTCGGTCATCCCGCGGGCCTTCAGTTCGTGGAGGCTGGCCACGATCAGCGCCCGGGCGATGCCCCTGCCGCGCCAGCCGAGCGTGGTGGAGATGAACTCGGTGTAGCCGCGCAGGCGGCCGCTGAGTCGGTTCTCCTCGGCGTTGATGAACGACTTCACCTGGCCCACCACCTGCGCGTCGGGGTCGTCGCCCGCCCAGGCGATCTTCCACAGGGTCTCGTCGCGCAGCGGGTCGGCGAGGAACGACTGGAACTGCGACTCGTCGGTCTCGACGAAGTCGGGCTGACCGCGGAACGCCTCGTGGTGCGTGGCCCAGATCTGGTGCAGATGGTGCGGTTCGACGGGGCGCATCTCCACGCCGTCGGGCAGTGCGTACTCGGGGATGTCGTCGAGATGCGGCCGAACCAGTGAGGCCGCGAACCGGGTGGTGGTGAAGCCGGCCTGTTCGAGCGCCGAGCCGAGGCCGACCTCCGGCAACCCGATGCCCGGGTGCGGTGCCCAGGCGCGCAGTTGCGACGGCCGCCCGTCGTCGGGCTCGATGAGGTCGACGTGGGCCTCCCAGCCGCCGACGAGTGCAGCCAGCAACTCGGGCGAGCGATGATCGGGGTGGACGGCGAGGATGGCGTACCACACACGGCTGTCACCTTCGGCGTCGTCCCAGGCGGTGCGCAGGTAGGCAGCCGGCTCACCCGCGGTGGTCTCGACGATGGCGACGTCGCGCTCGAGGTCGCAACGCTCGAGGTGCGGGTAGCTCGCATCGAACTGCTCAGCGGTCGACAGTTCCGCATCGGGCTCGTCGCGTTGGGCCGCCGTCTTCAGCGCGGCCATGAGTGCATGGTCGACCCGCCCGCGATAGGGGCGGGCGACGTAACCGGCGGGCAGATCGAGACGCATGGACCGCCACCGTACGCAGTCGTCGGCACCGGGCCGCGGTGATTATCCGCCGTGCCGGTCAGTCGCGGGTGCCGGCGGGGCGCTCGCCGGTTGCTCTGGCACTTTCCATTTCTCCGCGGGAAAACCGTGGCACACCCCCTTGGCACCATGACGCAATGTCGACCACGCTCACCACCTCACCCTCGCCATCAGCAACCAGCGGGGCGGTGCTTGCGCCGCCCACCTCCCTGCCCGATCCGGGCTCCATGCCGTCTGAACATCTCGAGGCCGAGTTGGTCAGTCATGCCGAGTGGGAGGCGTCGGGCACGGCGCGCATGTTGGCCGTGCTCGGCGAGTTCGACCGCCGCGAGGTGTGGGCGAGTTGGGAGTGTCGTTCGGCCCAGCAGTGGTTGTCGTGGAAGTGCGGCCTGGGCTACACGGCGGCCACCGAGCGGTTGCGGGTGGCTCGGGTGCTGCCGTCGCTGCCCGCCGTCGGTACCGCGCTGGCGGCCGGGCGGTTGTCGTGGTCGAAGGTGCGCGAGATCACCCGCGTGGCCACTCCGGCCGACGAGGCGCAGTGGGCCACGCTCGCCGAGGCGGCGACGGCGTCGCAGGTAGCCGTGCTGGTGTCGGCCGCGCGCCGGGTCTCTCCTCGCGATGCGGCCCGCCAACTCGATGAGCGTGGGCTGACATGGACCAGCGAGAGCGACGGGTCTACCACCATCAGCATCCGTCTGCCGGCCGAGCGCGCCCGGACGGTCATCGACACCGTTCGGGCGAAGACACCACTGGTGAAGGGCCAGCGGTGGGCCACCAACGCTGCCGACACACTGGTCGATCTGGTGTGCGGCGGCGGCCACACGCCGGCGCAGGTGATCGCCCATGTCGAGGCTGATGGCAGCGCCCATCTCGACCAGGGGCCGGCCATCGCTCCCGAGATCGCCGAGGCGATGGCCTGCGACGGGTCGGTCACCACGGTGCTCCAGTATCCGAAGGGGCCGGTCGAGATCGATCGCAAGGTGTCGCCCTCGGTGGGGCAGCGACGCTGGCTGGCACTGCGCCACGCCACGTGCCAGTTCCCCGGCTGCAACCACGCTGGCGCGTTCGAGGCCCATCACGTCATCGACCGATTGAAGGGCGGCCCCACCCGGCTGCGCAACCTCGTGAGGCTGTGTTGGTTCCACCACCGCCGGGTGCACCTCGAGCGTCTGGTGCTCACGTTGCACTCCGACCGCACGCTCACCGTTACCCGCACCGACGGCACCTCGGTCGACCGGCCCATCGTTCGTGCTGCCTTCGCTGCACCCGAGGCCACCGAGCCCGGCAACATCGGCAACTGGGCCGGCGACCGACTGCACGTGAACGACTGCCTGCTCGCTCTCGGTTACGGCGCTCCCGGCAGGGCCCACGGTTTTCCCGCGGAGAAATCTGCCGAGCGCTGTCTGTGTTGATGCAGGGCCTGCGTCAGCCCAGGCGGCGGCGCAGTTCCACGTACACCGTGTGGCCGACGATCTCGGTCAGTTCATCGGCCAGGCTGTCCACCACCGGCCGGTCGCCCACGTAGGCGTCGGTGCCCTCGGTGCAGCACCACGCCATGCCCGGGCCGTCGTCGCCCCAGTCGCGACGTTCCCAGCCGCGCACCGTCGCCACCTCCACGTCGTCGTCGCGCATCACCCAGTCGACCTTGATGGGCAACTGCCAGCACACCGACGGCTTCCAGTCGATCGGCGACTCGCCGGTCCGCTCGGCGGCGAGGTGCAGTGCGCAACCGGCCCCGCCCGCGAACCCCTGCCGGTTGAGGAAGATGCACGCCCCGTCGACCACACGGGTGGCATCGCGGGCCTCGTCGCGGAACACGCCGCCGGCGGCTGCTTCGGCGTGGAACTGGAACAGATCGGGCGACAGCGCGTCGGCGTTGGCGGCAAGGGTGAGGGCCTCGTCCATCCCATCGAGTTCGGCACCGAGCGAACAGCAGCCGTAGCCGAGTTCGGGTGCGGCGACCGGGCCGATGCCCTGGCAGCCACGGCCCCAGATGCACGTCCAGTTCGAGGTGAGGAAACGGTGGTCGAAGCGCCACAGGGTGTCGCCGGCATCGAC
>JBAXSU010000028.1:0-25809 GCA_037130535.1 Actinomycetota bacterium | reverse complement strand
GCCCACAAGGCCGCCGTCATCGGCGACACCGTCGGCGACCCGTTCAAGGACACCGCCGGCCCGGCGCTGAACCCGCTCATCAAGGTGATGAACCTGGTCAGCCTGCTGGTGCTCCCTGCCATCATCTCGCTGCAGGACAACGACGGCGCCCGCTACACCGTCGCCGCCGCAGCGCTGGTGGTGCTGGTGGCCTCGATCGTGTACTCGAGCCGCAAGAGCAACTCGATCAACGCCACTGCCTGATCGACCAACTGCGTTTCGCTTGAGGGCCCGGGCATCTGCCCGGGCCCTCGTCGTTTTCACCGCTAGCGTGGCCCGCCGTGCTCGCCTTCCTCGACTTCGCCAACGAATGGATCAAGACCGGTGGCATCGTCGCCCTCGGGCTCATCATCTTCGCCGAGTCGGGTCTGCTCATCGGCTTCTTCCTGCCGGGCGACTCGCTGCTGTTCTTCGCCGGATTCCTTGCATCGAGCGCCGCGGTCGAGCAGTTCGGCGAGCGGTACATGCCGGCCCTGTGGATCGTCGCCACGGTGTGCGCCATCGCAGCCATCGTCGGCGATCAGGTGGGCTACCTCATCGGCAACAAGATCGGGCCCACCCTGCTGCAACGGCCGAAGAGTCGCCTGTTCGACCCGGCCCACGTGGCGAAGGCCGAGGTGTTCTTCGCCAAGCACGGGGCAAAGACCATCGTGCTCGCCCGCTTCGTGCCGGTGGTGCGCACGTTCGTGCCCACCGTCGCGGGCGTCAGCAGCATGCACTACCGCACGTTCGTCACCTACAACATCATCGGCGGCGTGCTGTGGGGTGCGGGCATCACCACCCTCGGCTACTTCCTCGGCGAGATCGACGTCGTGAAGAACAACATCGAGATCGCCGCCCTCGTCATCGTGGCCGTCAGCGTGCTGCCCATCGCCCTCGAGTTCCTGAAGCACCGTCGCAACAAGGCCGCGGACACCCAGCACTGATCCCGCCGGATGTTCAGTCGGGCGACGGAGCGACGAAATCGATCAGACGCTCCACCGAGCCCACCAACTCGGGCTCCAGGTCCCTGAACGACTGCACCCGGTTGCGCAGGAACGGCCAGAAACGGGCCGGGTCGGCGCCGAGCGCGTCACAGATGCCGTCCTTCCACGGCGTGCCTCGTGGCACGACGGGCCAGGTGTCGCGATCGATCACTCGCGGCCGCACGCCCTGCCACACGTCGACGAAGGGGTGGCCCGTCACCAGCACGTGCCGGTGGCGACGGGCCACCTCGTCGGCGAGTCGCTGCTCTTTCGAGCCGGACACCAGATGGTCGACGAGCACGCCGAGCAGCCGAGTGGGCCCGGGCTGGAACTCGTCGATCGCGTCGAGGAGGTGGTCGATGCCGTGCATCGGCTCCACCACGATGCCGACGTCGCGCAGGTCGTCGCCCCACACGTGCTCGACGAGTTCGGCGTCGTGCTTGCCCTCCACCCAGATGCGGCTCGCCTGCGCCACCTTGGCGGGCGTGGGGCGGGCCGAGATGATCGAGCCGCTCGCGGTGATGCGGGTCGACGCCGACTGTGCCGCGGCCTCGCTTTCGGGCCGGACGAGTGTGACCGGCCGACCGTCGATGAGGAACCCGCCCGGCTTGTACACGAAGTGACGGTGGTTGCCCGTCCGGTCGCGCAGGGTGACCGCCTGCACGCTGATCTTCACCACATCGCCCGTGAAGCCCGACGACCGATCCTCCACCACCATGCCCACCCGCACCGACACGAGCGGCCAACGCGGCCGGGCCCGTTCCTGGTCGAACTCGTCGAGGATGTCGCGCGGGCCGCTCATCGCGCACCGTCGGCGTGCACGTGCCAGCGCGGCACTCGCCCCGGCGCGGCGGTGAGCGCCTGGTCGACTGCCGTGCCGTCGTGGCGGCGGTACGGGGCGCGCAGACCGCGGACATCGGTGGGCATGGCGAACGATGTTGGCAGGTACGGCGCGCCCCACACGTGCACCCGCTCGCCCGGTCCGGTGACGTGCACGATGCCCTCGGTCAGTTCGATGCGGGCGTCGATCTCGCCGTCTTGGCGGTAGCCGTCGGCACCCGCCACGAGGCCGTCGAGCGGCGCCGCGGGGGCCGAGGCGTACCACTCGACATCGAAGGTCACCGGCACCGGCGTGCCGTACGCCCGCCGCCAGGCCTCGGTGGGGTCGTCGAGCAGCACACCGTGTGCCTCGTTGCCGAGGCTCCACTGCTGCCCCGGCACGTCGCACACGTGGTCGGCCCACATCTCGGGCGGTTTGATCTCCAGGCCACCGCGCAGGCCGACGCCGTTCAACTCCTCGATGTACAGGTACGGCTCGTCATCGCGCACGAGGCCCGCCCAGTAGTCGAAGCGGGTGCCGCGCAGCTCGAACCCGACGAACAGCCCGACCGTGCCGATGCCCACCACCTCGCCGGCGCCCCACCACCACCAGGCCTCGATGGCGCAGTCGGGGTGGCGCGCCTCATCGGCCGCGGCGACCGACCCTCTGTTCACCTCGGAGCCGTCACGCCGGGGGCAGCGGCGAGTAGTACGCACCCTCGTCCTGCACGCCCCCGTTGTCACCCTCCATCATCGACACCATCTGGTACAGCATCGGGTCGATGTCGCGCGGCACGGTCCAGTCGAGTTCGTCGGCCACACCGGCTTCGAGCGCGAACGGTCGCAGGAAGCTGAAGTACACGTAGGCGCCGGCGCGGATCTTGTCGTCGCGGCTCATCGCGGCGATGTTGCGGTAGTGGGCCGACTGCGCCTTGCGCACCGCGGCGATGAGCGGGTCGAGCGCCTCGTCGGGCACAGGCACCAACTCGCCAGAGTCGGTGGTGAACAGTCCGAACCCGACGAGATGGTCGAGGTAGTCCTCGGGCGTGGTGTTGCTGGTGCCGAAGTCGGTGATGCGGTCGATGCCGACCCCCTCGAGCACCATCGCCGCAGTGAGGTACTGGTAGGGCACATCGGCCGCGACATCGCTCCACGGGAAGTCGCTGTGACCCATCTGGTAGTAGTCGCGCACCAGCAGCACCCGGCCGTCGGGCAGCAGGTATGGCCCGCTGTCGCCCGTGCCCACGCGGGTGTCGAAGTAGAGCAGGAACAGGTAGCCCACGAGCGTGGCGTTGAACCGCTTGATGCGCGCCCGCCGCTCGTCGTCGACCGGCCCGACGCCCGCCAACAGTTCGGCGATCACCTCGTCGTCGTACGGCGTGACCGTGTTCGTGTCCCATGCCTGGCGGGTGCCGTCGCCGCGGTAGGCGCGGGTGGCTCGCTCCCAGAAGTTGGCGATGGTGGCCAGGTCGGACACGTCGTTGGCGCGCACCGGATCGACCAGTTCGAGCACCTTGCGGCCCACGAGCGGCAGGTTGGAGATGCTCCACAGGTGCACCGTGTTGACCCGGCAGCCGGGGCGTCGCGCCCGACGACCGATCTCGTCGGCAGGCATCGCCTCGTCGATGCGGCGCATCATGTCGGGGTAGCGCAGCAGCGCCTCGATGCACGACACCACGATGTAGGCACTGACCGGGATGAGCTTGCTCTCGAGCGAGGTGCGCTCTTCGGTGAGCGCCCGTGAGATGTGCGAGTGGTAGGCGAGGAACTCGTCGACGTACTCGCGCCGATCGGCGTGGTACGCACTGCTGTCGCGGTCAGCCACGGATGATCCCCTCGGCTCCGCTGCAGTCGAGTTCCACCTCGATGCCTGCCGCAGGCTCGCCACCCGGGAACGAGGTGCCCATCACGCAGGGCACCTGGAACTCGCGGCTGACGATGCCGATGTGGCTGCGGGGCGTGCCGCCGGTGCAGATGACGGCCGTGAGCTCGTGGTAGATCGGGGCGAGGAACGTGGCCCCGGCATCGCGCACCAGCGCCACCACACCCTCGGCACCAGTGTCCATCAGGGCCAGCACATCGTCGGGCGACTCGATCGCCAGGAAGCGGCCCCGCACGGGCGCCGCGTCGAACACCTTGGTTCCGCTGCCGATCGTCTGCATGATCAGGCAGACTAGGCGGCAATGGTTCGCTATCTCAGCCTGGAATGGATCGAAGCCCTCACCGCCACCGCAGCGGCCACACCGGCGCTTGGCCCGGTCGTCGCGGCCCATCCCATCGGGGTCACCCAGGTGGTCACCGACGGCCCCGAGGGCGAGGTGGTGTACCACCTGCAGGCCGCCGACGGTGCCGTGGTGTTCGGCCCCGGCGCGGCGTTCCCCGAAGACGTCCGGATGGAGCAGGATTGGGACACCGCCGTCGGCGTGGCCACCGGCACGGTCGATGCCGAGCAGGCCTTCATCACGGGTCGCATCCGCCTCAGCGGCGACCAGATGAAGCTCATCGCCGCCCAACCGCTGTTCGGTGCGCTCGACGCGGTGTTCACTGCGGTGCGCGCCGACACCGACTACCGCTGATCGCCGCGAGCCGACCGTGCCCGAGCTACCCGAGGTGCAGGCCCACGCCGAGCGGCTCACCGAGCAGTTCGCGGGCCAGGTGCTCGACCGGTTCGCGCCCATCACCTTCACTGCCCTGAAGACCGTCTCGCCCCCTCCCGACGGGGCGTACGGCACCGCTCTGCAACGCGTCGATCGCCGTGGCAAGTACCTGCTGCTGCGCTTCCCCACGCTCACGTTCGTGGTGCATCTGATGCAGGCGGGCCGCCTGGTCGTCGACCACAAGCAGGCGGCCAAACCGCGCAACGGCCAGGCCCGGCTGGTGTTCACCGAGGGTCCGGCACTGCTGCTCACCGAGGCCGGCCGCGAGCGGCGAGCTGGTATCTGGTGCGTGGCCGACGACCCGTTGGTGCAGCCGCCCCTCGACCGACTCGGTCCCGACGCGCTGGAGATGACGGTCGAGCAACTCACGGCCGCGTTCGCCGAGCACAACCTGCGCGTGCACGGGTTCCTGCGCGACCAGCACCGCATCGCCGGGCTCGGGCGCATGCTGGCCAACGAGGTGTGCCACCGCGCCCGGCTGTCGCCGTTCGCCATGACCGGCAGCCTCGGGGCCGAGGGTGCCCAGCGGGTGCATGCCGCGGTGCACGAATGCGTCGCCGATGCCCTGGTGCACGAACGGGCCCGCACCGACATGAGTTCGGCTGCCGAGCGGCCGGGTGCAGTGCACGGCCGGGTGGGCCAGCCGTGCCCGGTGTGTGCCGACACGGTGCGCTCGGTCAGCTACAGCAACTACACCGTCGCCTACTGCCCAACCTGCCAGACCGGCGGCAAGGTGCTGGCCGACAACACCACCTCCCGCTTCCTCAAGTAACCCGAGTCACCCCCGCCCACCCGAGTCACACCTGTTCACCCGAGTCGCACCTGGCCACCCGAGTGGAAGCGGGCACCCGGGTGTACAGAAGACCCTCGGGTACGCTCGGCGGCATGCCGATCCACCTGCGCGCCGAACCCTCCGACTACGCCCCTGCGGTGCTGGTACCCGGCGACCCGAAGCGAGCCGCCTACATCGCCGAGCACCACTTCGACCCCGGTGCCCGCCTGGTGAACGACGAGCGCGGCATGCTCGGCTTCACCGGTACCTATCAGCGCCGGCCGATCAGCGTGCAGAGCGTCGGCATGGGCGGGGCCAGCGCCGCCATCTACTACACCGAACTGGCGCAGTTCCTCGGGGCCCGGCGCATCATCCGAGTGGGCACTGCGGGTGGGCTGAAGCCAGGGCTGCGGATGGGCGACACCGTGGTGGCCATGAGCGCTACGGCGGACGACCCGATGGTGGGCATCCTCACCGACGGCGAGGCCCACGCTCCCACCGCCGACTGGCGTCTGGTCGAGCTGTCGGCCCGACTGGCCCGCGACAAGGGAGCCACCGTGCACGTGGGCCCCATCGTCACCAGTGCGATCTTCTACGACCGTCGCGAAGGCATCATGCAGCGCTGGCGCGACCGCGGCCACGTGGCCGTCGAGATGGAGGCCGCGGTGCTGTACACCCTCGCCGCCATCCACGGCTTCGAGGCGCTAGCGCTGATGACGGTGAGCGATCTCATCGCCAGCGAGACCGAGACCGAGCGCATCAGCGACGAGGAACTCCGCGCCGGGGTCGACCGGATGATGACCGTGGCGTGCGAGGTGGCCGTCGCCGATCTGTAGCACCCGAGGGTGTTCGGTACACCCGGGTGCCCAATTCCACTCGGGTGGCCAGATGCGACTCGGGTGGGCGAGTGCGACTCGGGTCAGATGAGGCCGAGGTCGGACACGGCCTGACGCTCGTCGGCCAACTCGGCCGTCGAGGCATCGATCTTGCCGCGCGAATAGTCGTCGATGTCGAGGCCCTGCACGATGGAGTACTCGCCACCCGAGCAGGTGCACGGGAAGCTGGAGATGAGACCCTCGGGCACGCCATACGAACCGTCGCTCGGCACGGCCATGCTCACCCAGTCGCCCTCGGCGGTGCCGAGTGCCCACGAGCGGATGTGGTCGACCGCAGCATTGGCAGCCGATGCGGCCGACGATGCACCGCGGGCTTCGATGATGGCCGCACCGCGCTTGGCGACGGTGGGGATGTAGGTGCCGTCGACCCAGGCGTGGTCGTTCACCAACTGATAGGCGTTCTGGCCCTTCACCTTGGCGTGGAACAGGTCGGGGTACTGGGTGACCGAGTGGTTGCCCCAGATGGTCATGTTGGTGATGTCGGTGACCGCTGCGCCGGTGCGCTGCGCCAATTGGCTGACCGCACGGTTGTGGTCGAGGCGGGTCATTGCCGTGAAGCGTCGCGGGTCGAGGTCGGGCGCGTTCTGCTGGGCGATGAGCGCGTTGGTGTTGGCCGGGTTGCCCACGACGAGGATCTTCACGTCCTTCTTCGCGCTGGCGCTGAGCGCCTGGCCCTGGGGCTTGAAGATGCCGCCGTTGGCGCTGAGCAGGTCGCTGCGCTCCATGCCGGCCTTGCGGGGCATTGCGCCGACGAGCATCGCCACATCGGCATCGCCGAACGCCACGTTGGCGTCGTCGGTGCACACCACACCGGCCAGCAGCGGGAAGGCGCAGTCGTCGAGTTCCATCTTCACACCCTCGAGCGCCTTCAGCGCCGGGGTGATCTCGAGCAACTGGAGGATGACGGGCGTGTCGGGCCCGAGCATCGAACCCGAAGCGATACGGAACAGGAGGCTGTAGCCGATCTGGCCGGCTGCACCGGTGACGGCAACACGTACGGGGGAGGTCATGGCCGCGAGCGTATGCCCTGGCAGCGCCGCGCGAGAAGCCAGTGGAGCGACCGGCGACAGCCGGTCAGGCCACCGGCTGAATGAGATCGTTGCGCCCGATCATCCCGAAGATGTAGTTCGCATACGTCTGCTTGGCCCCGGGCGTGCCGAGATGGATGCCGTCGCCCGAGATGCCCTGGATCTGGCCCGACGAGACCAGCCCGTTCCAGTCGAGCACGTCGACGTTCGGGTACCTGCCCTTCAGCGACCAGATGCGCTGGTTGTTGCCCTCGATCCAGTTGCGCTTGGCGTGCACGGTGAGGAAGATCACCTTCGGATGCTCCGCTGCGGGGAGGTACGACATGATCTCGTCGTACACCGCGTCGTCGACCTGGCCGTTGGTGCCGACTTGGACGACGACGATCTCGCCCAGTTGCCCGCTGGCCTTCAGTTGGCCCACCACCCGCGCCGTGGCATTGCCCTGACGGCTCTCGGCCGCATTCACCACGAAACCACCGGCCTGCAGTTGCGGCGCAGCACCCAACATGACCGACTCGCCGATGGCGGTGGGCGGCGGCGGTGGAGGCGGCGGCGTGGTGGGTGGTTCGGTGGGTGGCGGGGTGGGCGCGGTGGTGGCACCCGGCACCGTGGTGTCGCCGGCCAGGGCGGGGTCGACCGTGCTGGGGGCCACGGTGGCGGGCGCGCTGGTCTCGACCGGCACCAAGGTGGTGCTGGCAGCCGCGGCGATTGCCTCGCGGCCGGCCTCGCTGGCGCACTCGACCTCGCCCACACACTGGTTCGGCGCCAGAGCCACACTCACGCCCGCAGCACCCACGAGCACCGCTACTACTGCACCCACCACGACCAAGCGCCTGCGGCCCTCGGCCTGCGCCGCACTGCGCGGCCGGTGCTCGCGGCGCATCCACCGCCCGAGCGCACCCTTGCGCACGGGCATCTCGACGAGGCGATAACTGAGTTCGGTGATCGGCACCGTGATGATCATCGCCAGCACGAACTGGCCGAGGCTCATCTTCACGCCAGCCTGTTCGCGGATGATCTGGTAGATCGGCCAGTGGAAGAGATAGAGGCCATAGCTGCGGGTGCCCACCCACGACAGCACCGGGTTGCCGAGTAGTCGGCCGGTGATGGCCCCGCGGTGGGTGACCGCAGTGATGATCATCACCGTGGCCACACCGGCGAGGAAGAGCCCACCGCGGAACAGCCACGGGTCGAACTGCGAACCGGTGAGGCTGTTCTCGGCCGGGTCGGCGAGATGCACCCACCACATCAGCATCACCAGCACCACGAACCCGCCGAGGGCGAGCAGGTCGAGTTGGCGACCCTTGTCGCGCATCCGCCCGCGCATCACGGCCACCGGCCGCCACACCATGGCCAGCGCAGCGCCCAGCAGCAACCCACCGGCGCGGGTGATCGTGCTGAGGTACAGGGTGTCGTTGATGCTGATGCAACGCCCGGCAATGCTCCAGTAGCCGTTCATCGTGTCGGGGGTGCACACCGAGTCGATATCGCCCGGTACGAACAGGACGGCGACGACCAGGTTGATGAATACGGCGATACCGAACAACCACAGCGCCACACGGGGCAGATGCGCCCGGCCGCGCCGCAAGATGGCCACCATCACCAACGGCCAGATGAGGTAGAACTGCTCCTCCACGGCGAGCGACCACAGGTGGCGCAGCGGGGCGAAGGCCTCGCTGGCCGTATACCCAGCGCCCACCCAGATCTGGTACCAGTTGCTCACGTAGGTGAGGCCGGCGATCACATCGCCGCGGACCCGACCCTGGGCCTGGCGGAAGAACACCGCCAGGTACACGATCACCAGCACCAGCATCAGGTACAGGGCCGGCAGCAGGCGGCGGAACCGGCGGATCCAGAACGCCTTCAGGTCGATGCCGTCGTCGCGTTCGTGCTCGGCCACGAGCAGCAGTGTGATGAGGTATCCGGAGATGACGAAGAACACCTCGACGCCGAGGAATCCGCCGTGCAGCCATCCGCTGTTGGCGTGGTACACCATCACCGCAACGACCGCCAGAGCCCGCATACCGTCGAGGCCGGGCAGATGGGGAACGCGACTGATGTTCAGACGCGACGGATGAGACGGCGACCGATCGGACATTCGATTGACCAGTATGTCAGTACCCGGGGGTCGCGACTCGTCGGCCGCCAGTGGCCGGGTCGCCCGTCACAGCTGCAGCGACTTCACCTCGAGGAACTCCTCGAGCCCGAACGTGCCCGCCTCGCGGCCGAGACCGCTCTGCTTGTAGCCGCCGAACGGGGCCATCACGTTGAAGGCCCCACCGTTCACCTCCACCTGCCCCGCACGGATTCGGCAGGCCACCTGCTTGGCCCGCTCGGGGTCGCCGCTCCACACCCCTCCGGCCAGACCGTAGATGGTGTCGTTGGCGATGCGGATGGCTTCGTCCTCGGTGTCGTAGGGGATGATCGACAGCACCGGCCCGAAGATCTCCTCACGGGCGATGGTCATGTCGGGGGTGACGTTCGAGAACACGGTGGGCTGCACGAAGTAGCCCTGCTCGAGCCCTTCGGGCGCTGCCGTGCCGCCGGCCACCAGGGTTGCTCCTTCATCGATGCCCGTCTGGATGAACCCACGCACCCGGTCGCGCTGGGCTGCCGACACGAGGGGCCCGAGGCGGGTGCCAGCACCGAACGGGTCGCCGGGCGTGAACGCAGCAGCAGTGGCGGCCGCGATCTGCTCGACCTCGGCGAGGCGGTCGCGCGGCACGATCATGCGGGTGAGCGCGGTGCAGGTCTGGCCCGAGTTGAGGAAGCACTTGCCCACCCCGTCGGCCACCGCCTTGGTGAGGTCGGCATCGTCGAGGATGACGTTGGGGCTCTTGCCGCCGAGCTCGAGCGACACCTTCTTCACGGTCTGTGCCGCCACCTCGGCCACGCGCTTGCCGGCCCGGGTGGAGCCGGTGAAGCTGACCATGTCGACGTCGGCATGGGCGGCGATGGCCTCACCCACCACGGGGCCCACACCGGTGACGAGGTTGAACACACCGGCCGGCAGCCCGGCCGCGTGCACCACCTCGGCGAGGATGAACGCGTTGATCGGCGCCACCTCGCTGGGCTTCAGCACCACGGTGTTCCCGGCCGCCAGTGCGGGAGCCACCTTCAGGGCGATCTGGTGCAGCGGGTAGTTCCACGGGGTGATGCAGCCCACCACGCCGATGGCCTCGCGCACCACCAGCGAGTTGCCCACCTGGGTCTCGAACTCGTACGACGACAGCAGACCGGCGGCAATCTGGAAGTTGGCCTTGGGCAGGCCGGCCTGAATGGCCTTGGCGAGCTTCACCGGCATGCCCACCTCGCGGGCGATGGTGTCGGCCAGCTCGTCGGTGCGGGCCTCGAGGCCGGCGTGGATCTTCATCAGGTAGCCGGCACGCTCGGCGGCACTCAACGCGCTCCACGCCGGGAACGCTTGCTTCGCCGCAGCGACGGCCGCGTCGACATCGGCGGCGGCACCGTTCGGGATGCTGGCGATGACCTCTTCGGTGGCCGAGTTGGTCACCTCGAGGGTGCCCGAACCTGCGGAGGCAACCCAGGAGCCGTTGATGTAGATCGAGTCGTATGCGTGCATGCGCCGACCCTAGAAGGGCGCACGCTCCCCCGGCGAAACCTGCCCGAGATCGAGCAGTTCGGCGCACAGTTCAGTGGCGGAAGTGACGCTCGCCGGTGAACACCATGGCGATACCGTGCTCGTCGGCCGCCTCGATCACCTCGGCGTCGCGCACGCTGCCACCCGGCTGGATGACGGCCCGCACACCCGCCTCGGCGGCCACGTCGAGGCCGTCGCGGAACGGGAAGAACGCATCACTCGCGCATACACCACCCGCAGCACGGCGCCCGGCCCGCTCGGCGGCGAGACGCGCGCTGTCGAGCCGGTTCTGCTGGCCGGCGCCGATGCCCACGGCCCGACCGTCGCTCACGTACACGATGGCGTTGCTGCTGACTGCGGCACACACCTGCCAGGCCACGGCGAGGTCGTGCCACTGCCGTTCGGTGGGGTGCGCCTGACTGACCACCCGCCAGTGCGCGCGGTCGAGGTCGACCGTGTCGGTCTGCTGCACCAGCAGGCCACCGTCGATACCGCGCAGGTCGAGCGTCGCCCCGTAGGGAGGCGGACCCGACAACACGCGCACGTTGGGTTTGGCCGCAAGCACCTCGAGTGCCCCCGGCTCGAACGACGGCGCCACCACCACCTCGGTGAACACCGGGGCGAGTGCCTCGGCCAGTGCCACCGGTACACGACGGTTGAGCGCGACGATGCCCCCGAACGCACTGACTGGATCGCAGTCGTGGGCGCCGAGATAGGCGGCGGTGATATCGGCAGCGATAGCCACACCGCACGGGTTGGCGTGCTTCACGATCACGCACGCCGGCTCGTCGAAGCGGTGCACCAACTTCCAGGCCGCCTCGGTGTCGTACAGATTCAGGTAGCTCAGGTCCTTGCCGTTGTGCTGCACGGCATCGTCCCACCAACTGCGCGCCCCGTCGATGCGGTAGCGCGCACCCTGCTGGTGCGGGTTCTCGCCGTAGCGCAGCGACTGGGCCCGCACGAGCGACAGGTGCAGGCTCTCGGGTAGCGGCGAGTCGGCATCGGCGGCCTCGAACCAGTTGGCGATCTGTGCGTCGTAGTCGGCGATCGCACGGAACGCCGTGCGCGCCAGACGCCGGCGCGTGGCCGGGCCGACCGCGCCGAACTGCTGCACTTCGGCGAGCACGGGCGCATAGTCGTCGGGTCGCACCACCACGGCCACGTGGGCATGGTTCTTCGCCGCGGCGCGCACCATCGCCGGCCCACCGATGTCGATGAGGTCGATGCTCGGCTCGGACGCGAACGGGTACAGGTTCACCACGACGAGGTCGATCGCCTCGATCCCGTGGGCGGCCATGTCGGCCACGTGCGCTTCGTTCGTGGGGTCGGCCAGCAAGCCCCCGTGCACCGTGGGGTGCAGCGTGACGACTCGGTGGTCGAGGATGGCGGGCACCCCGGTGAGGTCGGCAACATCGGTGACGGGCAGACCTGCCGCGGCTACTGCCTTCGCTGTGCCACCGCTGCTGACCAGCCGCCAGCCGGCCGCGTGCAGCCCAGCGGCCAGCTCCACGATGCCTGTCTTGTCGAAGGCGGACAGCAGGACAAGAGGCATGTGCCGAGGGTAACCAGGCCGGAGGACCCTTCCGGCGCGACTGCGAGACGGCGTACCGTGCGCGGTGCGGCACGACCACTCGCCGTGCTGCATCCCTCGAGTCCTACGGAGGCGTGATGGATCTGCGTGCATTCAAGCCCAGTGATTGGTTGAAGATGGGTGGCGGTGCCCTGTTCCTCATCGCCGGTCCACTCACCTGGTGGAAGCTCAGCTTCGAGGGTGGGTCGCTCTTCACCACGAGCGCCAACGCCCACGGGTTGGGCGACTACTTCGGCACCGTCGGTATCGCCTGGCTCATCTTCATCGCCATCGCGGTGCTCACCGTGCTGCTACGCCTCGGCATGCTGAAACTGCCGAGCAGCCTTCCGGTGCCGCTGGTGTTCCTTGCCGCCGCTGCACTCGGCGCACTGCTGGTGCTGTTCCGGTTCCTCTTCGACGGTATCGACAGCGGCGGCCTCGAAGATGCCGGCCTCGACATCAGCCGCGGATTGGGTGCATGGCTGGGCCTCATCGCCACCGTCGCCGTGGTGGCAGGGTGCGTGATGGGGTTCACCGAGTCGGGCGGCAACCTCGCCGACCTCAAGGATGTCGACAAGCTGAAGAGCGAGTTCGGCACCATGACGGGCGCACTCGGTGGCAGTCAGTCGACGCCCTTGGCACCACCCGCAGCGCCGGCCGCACCCGGGGGCAGCTCGACACCGCCGCCACCCATGCCCGTCGGCAGTTCGATGCCGCCGCCTCCGCCGCCGCCAACCTGAGTCGACGCACCCCACGGTGCCGCCCCCCCCGACCCAGGTACGTGAGTCTCGACCACCGTGGGGGTGGCCGAGGCTCACGAATCGACCGGTTCCGTGCGTGTGAACCCCGCGAGAGCGGGTCGAGGCTCACGGAGCCAGATCGGGGTGGGGCCGGGGGCCGGCCGGATCAGCGCCCGGCCTCAGCGCAGGGTGGCGACGATCTCGGCCATCAGGTCGCCGGCCTCGGTGGGGTTCAGGCCCACCTTCACGCCGGCGGCCGCGAGCGCTTCCATCTTGCCCTTGGCCGTGCCCTTGCCGCCCGAGGTGATGGCACCGGCGTGTCCCATCTTCTTGCCCTCGGGTGCGGTGACGCCCGCGATGTAGGCGCTCATCGGCTTGGTGACGTGGGCCTTGATGAACTCGGCCGCCTCTTCCTCGGCCGAGCCGCCGATCTCGCCGATCATGATGATGGCGTGCGTCTCGGGGTCGGCCTGGAACTCCCGCAGGCAGTCGATGAAGTTGGTGCCCGGCACGGGGTCGCCGCCGATGCCCACGCAAGTGCTCACGCCGATACCGCGCTGCTTCAGTTCGTACAGCGCCTGATAGGTGAGCGTGCCCGAGCGGCTGACGATGCCCACGTTGGGGCCGCCTGCCGTGGGCAGTTCGGCGATCTCGCCGGCGGTGATGCCGATGTTGCACTTGCCTGGGCTGATGATGCCCGGGCAGTTGGGGCCCAGCAGGCGCGTGTTCGGGTAGTCGCGCACCAGGGTGTTGTAGACCTTGGCCTCGTCCTGCGCCGGGATGCCCTCGGTGATGCAGACGATGAAGCCGATGCCCGCGGCCGCAGCCTCGAGGATGGCCGCAGCGGCAGCCTTCGGCGGCACGGCGATGAACGATGCCGTGGCACCCGTGGCGGCGACGGCCTCGGCCACCGTGTTGAAAACCGGGATGCTGTCACCATTCTCGGTGGCTACATCGGTGCCGCCCTTGCCGGGTGTGACACCGCCGACGACCTGGGTGCCGTAGGCCTTGTTGCGCAGGCCGTGGTACTTGCCCTGGCCGCCGGTGAGGCCCTGCACGATCACCTTGGTGTGTTCGTTGACGAAGATGGCCATGACTCAGGCTCCAGTCGCGATGGCTACGGCCGCATGGGCGGCTTCCAGCATGGTGGGCTTCGAGATCAGCTTGCTCTCGGGGATGCCGGCGTCGGCGAGGATCGCGCGGCCCTGCTCGGCGTTGGTGCCGTCGAGTCGGATGACGATCGGAGCACGCAGCTCGACACGGCTGAGCGCCTCGACAATGCCCTTGGCCACTTCCTCGCCGCGGGTGATGCCACCGAAGATGTTGATGAAGATGCTCTTCACGTTCTCGTCGAAGTTGATGACGCCGAGCGCAGCGGCCATCACGTCGGCGTTGGCGCCGCCGCCGATGTCGAGGAAGTTGGCGGCCTTGCCACCCACCTGGTTCACGACGTCGAGCGTGCTCATGGCCAGACCGGCGCCGTTGGCGATGATGCCTACACTGCCGTCGAGGCCGATGTACTGCAGGTCGTGTGTGCGGGCCAATTGCTCACGAGCGTCGAGTTCCTCGGTGGCGCGGAACTCGTCCCACTCGGGGTGACGGAAGCCGGCGTTGTCGTCGAGGCTGACCTTCGCGTCGAGCGCGTGCACGCCGCCGTCGGGCCGCAGGATGAGCGGGTTGATCTCGGCGAGATCGCAGTCGCCTTCGGTGAAGCAGCGGTACAGCTTCACCAGCATGTCGGCTACACCGTCGACGGCTTCGGCGTCGATGTTGGCGCGCACCGTGGCGTCGCGGGCCACAGCCAAAGAGATGCCGTCGACCGGGTCGATGTGCAGCATCACGATGGCGTCGGGGTCGGTTTCGGCGACGGCCTCGATCTCGACACCGCCCTGCGCGCTGAGCATGAGGAGATGCTTCTTCGCCGCACGGTCGAGCGAGTACGAGGCGTAGTACTCCTTGGCGATGTCGCTGGCGTGCTCGACCCACACCCGCTTCACGAGGTGGCCCTTGATGTCCATGCCGATGATGTTGCCAGCGTGGAGGCGCACCTCGTCGGCGTTGTCGGCGAGCTTGATGCCACCCGCCTTGCCGCGGCCGCCCACCTGCACCTGGGCCTTCACCACCACGGGGTAGCCGGCCTGCTCGGCCACGGCCACGGCCTCGTCGACGGTGTAGGCCACACCGCCCGGCGACACCGGGATGTCGAAGCGGGCGAAGTACTGCTTGCCCTGGTACTCGAACAGGTCCACTGGATCAGTCCTCTCTGGCGTCGAGCGCCGTTTCCAACCACTGCGCGATGGCCTTCAGCGACGAGCCGGGGCCGAAGATCTGGGCGACACCCTGCTCGCGCAGCGCCCGCGCATCGGCGTCGGGGATGACCCCGCCGCCGAACACCATCACGTCGGCGAGGTCGCGGCTGCGTAGTTCCTCCATCGTGCGGGGGAACAACGTGAGGTGCGCTCCCGACAGCAACGACAGGCCCACGGCGTCGGCATCTTCCTGCAACACCGTCTCGGCGATCTGCTCGGGGGTCTGATGCAGGCCGGTGTAGATGACCTCGAACCCGTGGTCGCGCAAGGCACGGGTGATGGTCTTGGCCCCGCGATCGTGCCCATCGAGACCGGGCTTGGCGACGACGACTCGGTACGGACGCTTCACGAGGATGTGACCCTAGGCGCGCACACCCGCGTTGGTGAAGCCGGGCAGGGCGAGCAGACTGTGCATCGTGCGCCGCTGGTATCAGCCCACCTCCCCCGCCGGACGTGCCGTGCTGCCCGTTGCAGGCGGCATTCTGTTCTTCGGCCTGCTCGCGTTGGCCACCTGGGGCATCGCCGCGCTGCTGTCGAACAACCCCGACCGGGTGAGCACTCGACTGGCGACACCGACGTTCGAGGTGGGCCGCACCGAGACCATCGCCGAGCTGATCGCCGACCAGGGGCCGTTGCTGTTCCAGGGGCTCGTGGGCAGCGACGGCGACCGCAGCTTGGTGCTCGACCACACCGGCGACACGGTGAAGAAGGGCTGGCGGGTGTACTTCGCCTACCCGGCCGACCGCACCCCCGACTGCCTCGTCGAACAGGTGAAGGGCACACGCGACTACACCGACTGCGAGGGCCGCACCGTGGCGGTCGAGCAACTGGCGCCGCCCCAGGGCGTGCAGGTGTTGGTGAACGACCGCGTCGAGATCGACCTGCGCGGCGCGTTGGCATCTACCACCACGGCGCCCTGAGCGGGCGCCGGCCGCCGGCTCAGCCGGCGTGCACCATCGACGGCGGCAGGTTGGCGAGCAGACGCTCCACGAACACCTCGCTGTGCTCGTCGAGCTTCGCCCGGTTCAGCGCCAGGCCACCGATCACGTCGGCACCGCGGTCCATCACCGCGGTGGACAACTTGTCGAGGGTCTTGCCCGGATTGAGTGCGAACGTGGCGAACACCGCCGCCTTCTTGCCACGCATCGCCGGTAGGTGGCCGACGTTGCCCAACCCCCACGGCGCCTGACCCACCACGAACAACCCGTGCACCCAGGTGCCCACCAACACGAAGTCGGCCTCCTGGAGCGCAGCGTGGTTGGGCTGACGCACCGGGTCGAAGCCGGTGATGCTCCACCCCTCCTGCTGGAGCAGGGAGGCGATCTTCTCGCCGGCACGCTGGGTGTTGCCGGTGAGGCTCTCGTACAGGACCGCTGCCTTCATGCCCCTGATTCAATCACGTCCGAACCATGTGCGACCCCTTCCATAGGATGGACGTGCCATGACCGCCGAACCCACCGCTCCCCTGGGCCTGAACCCCGATCAGCTCGACGCCGTCGTGCACCGGGGCGGGCCGCTGCTGGTGGTGGCCGGCGCTGGTTCAGGCAAGACCCGGGTGCTCACCCATCGCATCGCCCACCTCATCGAAGAGGGTGTGCACCCGATGCAGATCCTCGCCATCACGTTCACCAACAAGGCCGCGGCCGAGATGCGCGAGCGCGTGGCGGTGCTGGTGGGGCCGGTTGCGCACAAGATGTGGGTCAGCACGTTCCATGCCGCATGCGTGCGCATCCTGCGCGCCCACGCCGACCTGCTCGGCTACCCGCGCACGTTCAGCATCTACGACCAGGCCGACGCCGAACGCCTCACCGGCTACGTCATCCGCGATCTCGGTCTCGACACCAAGCGCTTCACCCCGCGCGGGGTGCACGGCATCATCAGCCTCTGGAAGAACGAACTCGTCGACCCCGACGAGGCGTCTCGGCGGGCTGCGAACATCTTCGACCGCAAGCACGCCGAGGTGTACCGCGACTACCAGTCACGCCTGCACCGCGCCGGGGCGATGGACTTCGACGACCTGCTCATGCAGACCGTGCAGCTATTCCGCAACCATCCCGACGTGCTGCGCAGCTACCAGGAGCGCTTCAAGCACATCCTCATCGACGAGTACCAAGACACCAACGTCGCCCAGAACGAGTTGGCCGTCATCCTCGCCAAGGAGACCGGTGCCATCACTGCCGTGGGCGACCACGACCAGTCGATCTACGGCTGGCGCGGCGCCGACGTGCGCAACATCAACCAGTTCGAGCAGGCGTTCGACGATGTCACCACCATCGTGCTCGACCAGAACTACCGCAGCACCCAGGTCATCCTCGATGCAGCCAACGCCGTCATCGCCCACAATGCCGGCCGTCGCCCGAAAGAGCTCTGGAGCGAACTCGGCCAGGGCGACCGCATCGTGCGCTACCACGCCGACGACGAGCACGACGAGGCCCAGTGGGTGGCCCGCACCATCCACCGCCTGCACGAGACCGATGCCCAGCAGTGGCGCGAGATCGCCGTCTTCTACCGCACCAACGCTCAGGCCCGGGTGATGGAAGAGGCCCTCATCCGCATGGGCCTGCCCTACAAAGTGGTGGGCGGCACCCGGTTCTACGACCGGCGCGAGGTGAAAGATGCCATGGCGTATCTGCGTGCCGTGGTGAACCCCTCCGACGAGGTGAGTGTGAAGCGGGTGCTGAACGTGCCCAAGCGCGGTGTTGGCGACACCAGCGTGGCCAAGCTCGACGCCTATGCCGCGGCCGAGAACATCAGCTTCACCGATGCCATGCGCCAGGCCCAGGCGGCCGGACTCACCGGCCCGGCAGCACGCGGTGTCGACTCGTTCGTGGCGCTGCTCGACGACCTGCACCAGATGGTGGTGGCCGAGGTCGGCCCGGCCGACATCATCCAGAACGCGCTCGAGCTCAGCGGCTACCTCGCCGAACTCGAGGCCGAGGCGTCGGTCGAGTCGAACGGTCGGCTCGAGAACCTCGGCGAACTGGTGGGCTCGGCCCGCGAGTTCACCCGCATCGACGAGTTCCTCGAACAGGTGGCGTTGGTGGCCGACACCGACCAACTCGACGACGACAACCGCGTCGTGTTGATGACACTCCACTCGGCCAAGGGGCTCGAGTTCCCCAACGTGTTCCTGCTCGGCCTCGAAGAAGGAGTGTTCCCGCACACTCGCGCCCTCACCGAGCCGACCGAACTCGAAGAGGAACGCCGACTGGCCTACGTCGGCATCACCCGCGCCCAACGCCGCCTGCACATGTCGCACGCCTGGAGCCGCAGCCTGTTCGGCCAAACGCAGTACAACCCGCCCAGCCGGTTCTTCGACGAGATCCCTCCCACGCTGATCGAGAGCGTCGGCAACGCCACGGGCCGCGGCGCATCGGGCCGCAGCAGTTACCGCAGCCTGGCCGAGGGTGGGCGCAGCGGACGCGACGGTGGTGGCCGGCAGTTCGACGAGCCGCCCGCGTACCGGCGCGGCGCGCCGCTCAGTTCGTTCGACCCCGACGAAGACGATGCCAACGCGCACCGCGAGCGGGTGGTCGAGGCCGCGCTGCGGGCGGGCCGCGCGCAGCCCCAGCAGTCGGGTGCCGAGTCACTCGGCCTGCGCGTGGGCGACGATGTGGTGCACCCCACCTTCGGCGAGGGCGTGGTGGTCGAGTTGCGGGGCGAGGGCGACCGGGCCGAGGCCTCGGTGCGTTTCCCGGGCGTGGGCACCAAGCATCTGGCGCTGGCCTGGGCGCCGCTGCAGAAGCGCTGACTCCGTGCTGCGCCGTCTCGGTCGCCTCGTCACGTGGGCGCTGCTCGGCGCTGTGTCGGGGCTGCTGGCGGGGCTGAGTTCGTGGGTGTTCCTCGAGGCACTGCACCGTGTCACCCAGTGGCGCACGGTCGACGCCACGTGGCTGGTGTGGCTGCTGCCCGTGGGCGGCTTCGTGGTGGGCGGCGCGTACCACCGCTTCGGCGGCCGGGCGCAGGGCGGCACCGCGCTGGCGGTCAGCGAAGCGCACGCCTACACCGCGGGCGCACCGGCGCGCATGGCGCCGATGGTGCTGGTGGGCACGCTGCTCGGCCACCTCGTCGGGGCGTCGGTGGGCCGTGAGGGAACGGCGGTGCAGATGTCGTCGTCGCTCACCGATGCCGCTGCTCGCTCGGCCCGGCTCGACCACGACCACCGGGCGATGCTGGCCAGGGCCGCGCTGGCAGGCGGGTTCGGCGCCGTGTTCGGGGTGCCGTGGGCTGGCATCGCGTTCGCATTCGAGGTGGCTCGGCGGCCCACCCTGCGCGCGTTCGTCGCTGCCGTACCCGCAGCGTTCATGGGCGACGCAGTGGTGGGGTGGCTCGGTTACCACCACGCTGCACGGCCCGGCCTCGACCTGGCGTGGCAGTGGTTGCTGCTGCCGAAGTTGGTGGTGGCAGGGCTGGTGTTCGGGATGGCGGCGCGGGTGTTCGCGTCGGGGCTGCCGCGGTGGAAGGCTCGTGCGGCCCAGTGGATTCCGTGGCCACCGGCGCGGGCCGCGCTCGGTGGTGCGGCCACGCTCGGACTGGCGCTGTTGCTCGGGCGGCAGTACCTCGGGTTGTCGCTGCCGCTGGTCGACCAGGCCTTCGATGGCGCTGCGGTGGGTGGCTGGGTGCCGTGGCTGAAGCTGGGCTTCACCATGCTCGCGCTCGGCACCGGTTTCGTGGGCGGCGAGGTGACGCCGTTGTTCGTCGTGGGTGGCACACTCGGTTCGGTGCTCGCCACACCACTCGGTCTGCCGGGGGTGGCACTCACCTCGCTCGGGTTCGTGGCGGTGTTCGCTGGCGCGGCGCATCTGCCGCTGGCATGCGCAGTGATGGCCGGCGAGTTGTTCGGTTGGCAGGCCGTGCTACCGGCCTTGCTGGTGTGCTGGTGCGCCCGCATCGTGGCGGGCCGCACCGGCGTCTACGAGCATCCGCTCAGCGGCGCTCGAGAACCCGCACCGCCATCTCGCGTGGGCCACGGATCTGGCCGACGCTCCACCTGACGGCAGCGGGGTCGGCCAACTCGAAGCGGGGGAAGCGCTGCACGAACGTCTCGACGGCCACGCCCAGTTCGAGCCGCGCCAGGTTCGAGCCGAGACAGCGGTGGATGCCCAGACCGAACGCGGCATGGCGGTTCACCTCGCGGTCGATGAGCACCTCGTCGGCACGGTCGAACTCGGCCGGGTCGAGGTTGTGCGCCGGGAACGGCAGCAGCACCCACTCGCCCTCCTTCATCGGGCAGCCGTTGAAGTCGTGGTCCTTGGCCACCACGCGGGCCATCGTCACCGGCGCATAGGCCCGCAGGAACTCCTCCACCGCGGTGGGCCACAACGACGGATCGTCGTTCAACCGCTGCAGGTCGGACGGCGTGCTGGCCAGATGCCACAGGCTCGAACCGATGGCGCTCCAGGTGGTGTCGATGCCGGCAATGAGCAGCAGTGTGATCGACCCGCGCACGTGCTCGTGGCTGAGCGGCTGATCGAAGATGGTGGCGCCCATCAGGTATCCGGTGAGGTCGTCGCGCGGGTTGTCGACGTGATCTTGGATCTGCCGGTCGATGTAGGCGTCGAGCTGAGCGAAGGCGGCCTCGCGGTACGCAGCCGGCTTGTTCACGTTCTCGAGCACGTCGTGCACGAAGTGCCGGAACACTGCGGCATCGCTGCGCGGGAAGCCGAGCATCTGGGCGATCACGTCGACGGGGATGTGCTGTGCGTACTGCACGGCAGCGTCGACCACGTCGGCATCGCCCATCGCGTCGATCAACTGGTTGCACAGTTCGCGGACACGCTCGTCCCACGGCTCGATCTGCTTCGGTGCGAACGGGGGCAGCAGCAGCCGCCGGGCGTGGTGGTGGAAGGGCGGATCGCTGGTGATCGGCGGGGCGCCGCCGATGGGTGCCTCGGCCAGCACCTCACCGGTGTTCACCACCACCGACCGCGAGGTGAAGTGGTCGGTGTCGTAGGCGATGCGCGATACATCGGCCGCCGTGACCGGCAGCCACGTGCCGCCGTAACGATCGGAGTGCGCCACCGGGCAGCGGTCGCGCAGATCGGCCCAGATCTCGTGCGCGTTCGGGTTGTACTCGGGGTCGGCGTGATCGAAATCGGTGGCCCAGTCGGTGACGGGGCCGTACAGGCTCGCCGGCTCGTCGAGGTGCTCGTGCAGGTCGGCCACGTCAGTCCTCGATGCTGATGGCGAACTCGGGGCAGTTCGCCATGGCGAGGCGAGCCTTGGCCTCGAGCCCGGCGGGCACCTCGCCCTCGTTCATCGCGATGGCCTGTCCGTAGTCGTCGACGTCGAACAGTTCGGGAGCGAGGGCGTAGCAACGGTTGTGCCCTTGGCACTTCTCAGAGTCGATAATGACGCGCATGATCGGGATCATAGGGCGCGGGTGAGACACGTTGTCGAAGAATGTCTCATTGTCTCTCCTGCTGCCTCCTTCGGAAGGCAAAGCGGAGTCGGGCGACCCTGGTGTCGCGTGGGTGCCCGCGAGCGGCCGGTTCGGTGCCATGCTCGGCGCCCGCCGTGCCGAGGTGGCGGCTGCACTGGCAGCAGCCCGTGGCGGTGACGAGAAGCTGCTGGGCGTGGGTGGCAAACACCTCGCCCGCGCCCAGGGGGCGAACGCGCTGCTCGTGGGCTCGCCGTCGCTGCCGGCCGCGCAGCGCTACACGGGTGTGGTGTGGGACGCGCTCGACCTGGGCTCGCTGCGCGCGCCGGCGCGCCGGCGGGTGATCGAGTCGGTGGCCGTCGTGTCGGGCCTGCTCGGCCTCGTCGCCCTCGACGACCCCACGCCCGACTATCGGTTGAAGATGGGCGCTGCGCTGGCACCGATGGGCAAGCTCAGCACGTGGTGGCGGCCGGCGGTGAGCGCCGAGATCGCCCGCTGGGCACGGGGCCGCTACCTGGTCGACCTGCTGCCGAACGAGCACCGCGCCGCGTACGCACCCGACGACGACCAGGCCGGTGTGCGTGTCGGCTTCGTCGAACGGACTGGCAAGGCGGCCGGCCACGACGCAAAGGCGGCGAAGGGACGACTCGCCCGCCACTTGATCGAGTGGAAGGGCCACCCGCTCGACGGCCTCGACGCTTGGACCGATGACCGCTTCGACCTCACCATCACCGGCCTGTAGCGAACTGCAGTCAGGTCGCGGCGAGGGTACGCAGTTGTGCAGCGGCGTCGGATGCGAGCAGGTCGATCAAGCCGGCCACCGGTCGGCCGGGTCCGGTGACCTCGGTCAGCGCCCGCCCACCTGACGCGCCGCTGGGCAGGCCGCAGTGCAGCACGGCGTACCGCTGCGCCGGGTCGTGGGCCGTCACCACCGCGCCTTTGGCGATGGCGCGCCACAGCACCTCCACCCGCTGGAGACCGGGGCGGGCACCGGTGCGGCCACCCGCCACTTCGAACCACCACACGGTGCCGTCGGGAGCCGTTGCCCGGAAGGTGGGCTGCACACCGGGCACCACCGATGCGTCGTCGACGAGGTCGGTGAACCCTGCGTCAACGAGAGCGAGGCGCGCCAGGTCGCGCGCTGCGGCCCCGGCTGTGATCGGGTCGAGGCCGGTTGCCGTACCGGGGGGCAGCGCTACCGAACTCGTGCCTGCGGCCTGGGTCGCCGTCACCTGCTCCCCGCGCGCCCGGTCGGTTGCGGCGGCGACGTAGGCGGGGTCGGTGTCGTAGCCGACGAAATGGCGGCCGGTGCGCACGGCGGCCACGGCGGTGCTGCCCGAGCCCATGAATGGGTCGAGCACCACATCGCCCACGTACGTGTAGAGGTGGATCAGCCGCTCGGGCAACACCACCGGGAAGGGTGCCGGATGGCCGACACGTGAGGCGCTCTCGGCCGGCAGTTCCCACACGTCGAGGGTCGCTTCCATGAACTCGTCGCGGGTGATGCTGCTCACCGAGGGCAGCCCGAGCATGGCGCGCTTCGGCGCCGGAACGGCTCGGTCGAATCGGCCCTTTGCGGCGACGATCACGCGCTCGCTCACATCGCGCAGCACCGGGTTGCCGGGGCGCTGGAAGCTGCCCCATGCACAACTGCCCGAAGCACCCCGCTGCTTCACCCACACCACCTCGCCGCGCAACAGCAGGCGGAGGTCGTCCTGCAAGATTGCCGTGATGTCGGCGGCGAGCGAGCGATAGGGGCGGCGACCGAGGTTGGCGACGTTCACGGCGATGCGGCCGCCGGGCTCGAGCACTCGAACGCATTCGGCGAACACATCGCGAAGCATCTCGAGGTAGTCGAGATACGTCGCCGGGATGGCACCTTCACCGAGCGCTTCCTCGTAGGCCTTGCCGGCGAAGTACGGCGGCGAGGTCACCACCAGCGCCACCGAGTTGTCGGCCACCTCGGCCATATGCCGCGAATCGCCGACGACGATGCGGTCGACGAACGACGGCGCAGCGACGATGTCGTCGTAGCTCACCTCGGGCGGCGAGAAGCGGGCGTAGAACGCCGTCGCATCGTGGTTCTCGCGCTTCGAGACGCCGAAATTCGACGTCTTCGTCCCGCGCGTACGTTCGGTCACGGCGGTGATGCTACGCGGTCGCCGCGCGCGGGCGCGCGACGGTCAGCCGGGGTTCACCTGGTCGGCCGCTCGTTGCATCCGCTCGACCGGGGCCTGGCGCATCTCGGGATGGGTGAGGATCCAGAACCGTTCGGTGCGGATGGCGTCGACCACCTGGTCGGCCACGTCGGTCGCCTCGATCCCCTCCTCCACCCCTTGCGCGAGCACGGCATCCATCATCTGAGCCATCGGGGTCTGGGCCGCGCCCGGCTCGCTGCCCAGCCGTTCGGTCCACTTCTGACCCTTCGCAAGGTTCGTCTTCACGAACCCGGGGCACAGCGCGCTCACCCGCACCGGCGAACCGGTGGCCTTCAGTTCGAGGTACAGGCCCTCGCTCAACGCCACCACACCGGTCTTGGTGACGTTGTACGGCGCAGCGCCAGGCAGCGCCACAAGGCCCGCCATCGACGCCGTGTTCACGATGTGGCCCTCGCCCTGGTCCTCCATGATCGGCAAGAAGGCGCGGACGCCGTGGATCACCCCGTAGAGGTTGATGCCGATCACCCAGTCCCACACCGCGATCGGGCTTCGCCACGCATCGCCCTTGCCGATCACGCCGGCGTTGTTGCACAGCACGTGCGCACCACCGAAGCGCGACATGGCGGCATCGGCGAGCGCCTGCACCTCGGCCTCGAGCGAGGTGTCGCACACCTGGGTGAGCACCTCGGTGCCACCCTCGGCCAGCTGCACCTCCACCGCGCGCATCGCCACCTCGTCGATGTCGGCGATGACGATCTTCATCCCTTCGGCTGCGAATCGCTCGGCCAGCGCACGGCCGATGCCGCTCGCCCCACCCGTGATCACGGCCACCTTGCCCCGCAGGTCGTCCATGGGGGCACTGTAGGCGTGAGTACGGTGCATCCCGTGACCACAACGACGCCGCCCACCCCCGACGAGGCCCGCCGCACCTGGCGGGCCTTCGAAGCAGTGCATGGGATGATCTACTTCACCCCCGATGCGCCGCCGCAGTACGCCGCGGCAGGGGTGACGGGGAACCGCACCGGCTACTTCGCGTCGCGGGTGGCGGCGATGGGCGCCGTCGGGCCCGAGGTCGTCATCGCCACCTTCTACAACTTTCACCCCGGACTGGTTGCGCACGCGATGCGCGACGTGTGGGCCACCGTCACCCCGGCGCGCATGATCGAGGCCCGGTACGCAGCGGTCGATGCATCGTTGCGGCGGGCGTTCGGCGACGAGGTGCTCGGCTCGGCTGAGCTGGACGCTGCAGCAGCAACCCTTCGCCGTGCCGCGCTGGTGGCGAGCGAGCATCCCGAGGGTCGACCGTTGTTCGCCGGGCACGCCGAGGTGGCCTGGCCCGCCGAGCCGCACCTCGTGCTGTGGCACGCGCAGACGATGCTGCGCGAGTACCGCGGCGACGGGCACATCGCGACACTCACGGTGGAGGGACTCAGCGGCCTCGACGCCCTCATCTCTCATGCTGCATCGGGCGATGTGCCGGCGGCGGCGCTGCAGCGCACCCGGGCGTGGAGCGACGACGAGTGGGCGGCCGGCGTTGCATCGATGGCCGAACGCGGCCTGGTGCACGCCGACGGCAGTTTCACCGAGGCCGGCCGCGCCCAGCGCGACCGCATCGAGGCCGCCACCGACCGGCTGGCAATGCGGCCGTGGAACGCGCTCGAGGCCGACGCGTGCGCCGCCCTGCGCCCGGTAGGCAGGATGCTCACCCAGCGCGTCGTCGATGCCGGACTGATGACGTTCGACCCGCGGCGGCTCGAGGACTGAGCTCCGCGACTTTTCTTGGTTCACGGGTTGACATACGAACTGGTGTTCGTGTAGGGTGCTCGGTGTTCCGATCTTCCCCTCGGAACCAGATCGAACCCGTTCGCCGGGTTC
>JBAXSU010000279.1:0-3067 GCA_037130535.1 Actinomycetota bacterium | reverse complement strand
GCAAGAAGATCGGTAACTGGGGCTTCGGCAACGAGTACGAGATCTTCGCTGCGCTGTCGAAGGCCGGCCTCGACCCGGCCAAGGACGTCACCCTGCTCCAGCAGAACTTCGACATGAACGGTCTGCTCTCGGGCGAGATCGACGCAGCCGAGGCGATGACCTACAACGAGTACGCACAGGTGCTCGAAGCCGTGAACCCCGACACCGGCAAGCTGTACACGCCCGAAGACCTCAACGTCGTCTCGTACGAGACCGAGGGCGTGGGCATGCTGCAGGACGCCATCTGGGCCGATGAGGCTCGCCTGTCGGATCCGGCCTACTGCGGCCAGGCAGTTGCCTTTGTGAAGGCCTCGCTGCAGGGCTGGTCGTTCTGCCGCGACAACGTCGAGAAGTGCCGCGACATCGTCGTTGCCAAGGGCTCGAAGCTCGGTAGCAGCCACCAGCTGTGGCAGATGAACGAAGTCAACAAGCTCATCTGGCCGGCCACCGGCGGCGTCGGTGTCATCGACACCGCAGCGTGGGATCGCACGGCGTCCATCGCCAGTGGCACCAAGAACCTCGACGGCAAGACGGTGCTCACCGCGGCACCTGACGCCACGTCGTGGACCAACGACATCGTGAACGAGGCGATCAAGCAGCTCACCGCTGCCGGCGTCGACGTGAACGGTGCCAGCTACGCGCCGATCACCGTCGAACTCCAAGAGGGCGGCGCCTGAGCCAAACCGGCTCATCGGTTCCAGAAGGGCGGGTCGCTTCGGCGGCCCGCCCTTCTCGCGTTGCGGCGCTGGCTCCGGCGCTGTTCGTGCTGCTGTGGTCGACCGGGTTCATCGTCGCCCGCTACGCCACACGCGATGCCGGGCCGCTGACCTTCTTGGCGGTGCGCATGGTGATCGCGGCCAGCCTTCTGGCGCTGGTGGCCGTCGGTACACGCTCGCCGCGGCCGTCGGCGGTGCAGACCCGGTGGCTGGTGGTGTCGGGTCTCGGCATGCACGCCATCTATCTCGGTGGCGTGTTCATCGCCATCGACCTCGGCATGCCGTCGGGCGTGGGTGCTCTCATCGCAGGCCTGCACCCGGTGGTCACCGCGCTGGCGGCGCGGCGGGTCCTGCACGAACAACTCGTGCGGTTGCAATGGATCGGGGTGGGGCTCGGGTTCCTCGGTGTGGTGGCCGTGGTGGTCGACCGACTGCTCGCTCACTCCGCCGGCCTCACCGGCTGGGCGCTGCTCGGCTCGGGGCTGAGCGTGCTGGGCATGTCGGGCGGCACGCTGGTGCAGCGCCGATACGCAGCGCAGGCGCCGCTGCTGTGGGGCACGGTGGTGCAGTACTCGGCCTCAGCCGTGGTGCTGGGCATCGGGGCCGTGGTGTTCGAGCGCATCGACATCCGCTTCACCGCACAGACCTGGTTCGCGCTCGCCTGGGCGGTGCTGGTGCTGTCGATCGCCGCTGTGCTGATCATGCTGTGGCTGCTCCAGCGTCAGGCGGCGGCGAAGGTGAGCAGTCTGTTCTTCCTCACGCCGGCGCTCAGCGCGCTGGAGGGGACGCTGCTGTTCGGCGAGCGCCTGGGGTTGCTGGCGGTGCTGGGACTGGCGGTGGGCCTGGTGGGTGTCGCCCTGGTCACCCGCCCCGGGCGCAGTGCCGGCTGAGGCCACCCGGGCACCGATCTTGTTCGAGTTTCCGTCGTAGAGAACGGAAATCCATACAAGTTCGGTGACGAGTCGTCAGGTGGATCACCTGGCCGCGTTCACCGGTTGTTCAGTGCCGGCTGAGGAACTCGGCGACGAGCTCGACGGCGGTGTCGACCTCGTCGAGGGTGTTGTAGTGGGTGGGGCCGATGCGCACCACGCCGCCCTGGTCGGCGATACCGAGCCACTCCACCACCGGTAGCGCGTACGAGTGACCGTCCCACACGTGCACCCCGTGGGTGGCGAGGAATGATGCCATCTCGGCCGGGTGCATGCTCTCGGCCGTGATCGACACCGTTGGCACGCGTCGCGAGAATGCGGCGCGGTCGGTGACACCGTGGATGCGCACGCCGGCGATCTGCTGCAGCCCCGAGATGAGCCGCTCGCTGAGCAACTCCTCGTAGGCCACCATCGCGTGCATCGCGGCGTGCAGGTCGCGGGTGCGGTCGCGCAGGCCGGGGGTGTCGGGGCGATACTCGGCCCCCATCTCGCGGCCCACCCAGGCGATGTACTCGAGCGCGCCGATGGTGCCGGCCTGGCCGGCGAGCGACTGGGTGCCGGTCTCCCACTTGTTGGGTGTGAGGTCGGGCACCGTGCGCAGGTGGTAGGCGCGGGTGCCCTGCAGCAGCTCTTCGCGGCCGTACAGGATGCCCTGGTGCGGGCCGTAGAACTTGTAGGCCGATGCCACGAGGAAGTCGCAGCCCAGGGCCTGCACGTCGATGGCGCCGTGCGGGGCGAACTGCACCGCATCGATGTAGGTGAGGGCGCCGACTGCCTTCAGCCGGCTCACCATGGCGGCGATCGGGTTGACGGTGCCCAGCAGGTTGCTCGCGTAGTTGAGCGCAGCGAACTTCGTGCGCGGGGTGATGAGCGAGTCGAGTTCGTCGAGATCGAACTCGTAGCTGTCGCGGTTGAACCCGAGCGTCTTCACCACCATGCCCCGCTCGGCGGCCATGATTCGCCACGGGGAGTTGTTGCCCTCGTGCTCCATCGCCGTGATGATCATCTCGTCGCCGGGCTCGAAACGCGGCGCCAGAGCGCGCGCCATCGTGAAGGTGATCGTCGTCATGTTCGCGGCGAACACGATCTCGCGATCGGATGCGGCGTTGTAGAAGTCGGCCATGGCCACGTGCGCCTGATGCGACAGTTCGGTCGCCTCGATCGACGTGGCGAACGCGCCGCCCATGTTGGCGTTGCAGTGCACGAGGGCGTGGTACATCGCGTCGATGGTCTGCTGGGGAACCTGGGTGCCAGCCGGGTTGTCGAGGTATACGCGTGGGCGACCATCGGTGTGGGGCACCGACAGAGCGGGGAACTGTTGGCGGATGGCGGCGAGGTCGAGTGACATGCAGATGTTCTTTCCAAGGTGGGGCGGTACACCTT
>JBAXSU010000278.1:0-3071 GCA_037130535.1 Actinomycetota bacterium | reverse complement strand
CGCACACTCGGGTGAGCGGGTGGGACTCGGAGGGGTGGGGCGTTAGGGTGCGCAGGGTGACGGCGCAGAGTGACGCAGCGGTCGTGGTCGACGGACTCACCGTGCGCTACGGCGACCTGGTGGCGGTGAACGCCGTGTCGTTCACGGCGCTGGCAGGCAACGTCACCGCAGTACTGGGCCCCAACGGTGCGGGCAAGACCAGCACCATCGAGGTGTGCGAGGGCTTCCGGCGCGCCACAGCAGGAACGGTGCGGGTACTCGGCCTCGATCCGGCCGTCGACCAGGCCCGCCTCAGCGAGCGCATGGGCGTGATGCTGCAGGACGGCGGGCCGTATCCGGGCGCACGGGTGCGCGACACCGTGCGGCACTACTGCCAGCTCTACCAGCGGGGCGTCGACCCGCAGACGCTGATCGAACAGGTGGGCCTCGCCGAGCGGGCCAACAGCACCTACCGCCGCCTCAGCGGTGGCGAGAAGCAGCGGCTCTCGCTCGCCCTCGCGTTGGCCGCACGGCCCGAGGTGGCGTTCCTCGACGAGCCGACCTCGGGCGTCGACGTCCTCGGCCGCGACACGATCCGCGCCATCGTCCGCTCGCTCGCCGCGGAGGGGTGCGCCGTGGTGCTCGCCACCCACGAACTCGATGAAGCCGAACGTCTCGCCGACCGGGTGGTCATCTTCGACAAGGGCGAGGTCATCGCCGATGGCACGCTCGACGAGTTGCGCCGCGGCCACGACGAGATCCGCTTCCGCAGTTCGCCCGCAATCGACCTGCTGGCCATGGCTGCATCGATCGGGTTCGTGGTCAGCCGGGTGGGCGCCGACGAGTACGTCGTCGACGCACCGCCACATCCGCGACTGATGGCGCAGTTGGCCGGCTGGCTGGGCGACCACGGCCACCCGCTGCACGATGTGCGCGCTGGGGCTCAGCGCCTCGAAGACGTCTTCCGCCGGCTCACGGCGCCCGACGCCTCGGCCGACCAGGGCGGTGCCGCATGAGCCGCCTGCTCACCCAGGTGCGCGCCGAACTGCAGTTGGTGGCCCGCAACGGCGAACAACTGCTGCTCACCCTGGGCATCCCGGTGATGCTGCTGGTGTTCTTCAGCCTCGTCGACGTGCTGCCCACGGGCACCGACGACCCCATCGACTTCCTCGCCCCCGGCGTGCTGGCGCTTGCCGTGATGAGCACGGCGATGGTGAGCCTCGGCATCGCCACCGGCTTCGAGCGCACGTACCTGGTGCTGAAGCGCCTCGGCGCCACACCGCTCGGCCGCGGTCGTCTGATCGCCGCCAAGATCGTGGCCGTCGTCGTGGTGGAGCTGGTGCAGTTCGCGGTGCTGGTGCCGGTCAGTTACGCGCTCGGCTGGAACCCCGATTCACCGAACTGGGCGTTGGCCGTGGCGGCGGTGCTGGTTGGGACGGTGGCGTTCGCCGGCATCGGCCTCACCATGGCGGGCCGTCTGCGGGGCGAGATCAACCTGGCTGCGCAGAACGGGCTGTACCTCGTGCTGCTGCTGCTGGGCGGCATGGTGGTGCCGTTCAAAAAACTGCCGTCGCTGGTGCGGTCGGTGGCGCTGGGTCTGCCCAGTGGCGCATTGGCCGATGTGCTTCGCGACGCGCTCACCGGGGCGGGCGAGCGCCCCGGCACCTCATGGATCGTCCTGGCCGGATGGGGCGTGGTGTCACCGCTGGTCGCGCGGCGACTCTTCCGCTTCTTCTAGCGGCGGCTTGCTGCGGTCGAACGCAGCGGTGACCTGATCGAACGTGAGCGGGTCGTCGTCGTGGCCCACGATCTCGGCCGACGGCATGCGATCGCGGCGGACATAGGTGTTGTCGTGCTCGACCCCGGCCGCGAACTTCTTGAAGAACAGGTAGATCGTGATCGCCCACAAGAACGCGGCACCACCGATCTTCATGATGGCGCCAGCCAACTGTTGGTCGTCGGTGACGCTGATGCCCCACACCCGAATCGGCTGGCTGTAATGCTTGTAGACGACGCCCTCGGCAAAGGTGAGCCACCCTGCCGGCACGGTGGGTACGACGCTCATCAGGAACAGGTAAATGCACTTGCCCGCAGGGCCCATCTGCCATTCGGGGATGGGGCCGACGACGGGTGTCCACATCAAGAGCGCCAACGTGACCACCAGGAAGTGCAACAGGTAGTGCAGCGCACCGTTCTCGGTGGAGGCGTTCACGATCATCGGGATGTGGGTGACCATCACGATGAGGTTGAACAGCACACCGGCCACCACGGGCTTGGCGAACCACGAGGCCACGCGCCAGGTGCGGCCGGTGCCGAGCAGGGCACGGGCCATCCACTCGGGGATCGACATCAGCAACAGCGGCGGCACGAAGTAGCTGAACACCATGTGCTGGAACATGTGCACCGAGTAGAGGTACTGCTCGCCGATGTCGTGCACCGGCCAGTCGGCCCCGATCCACAGCAGCGCCATGCCGCCGGTGAAGCAGCCGATCTGGCCGCGGCTCACGGGTCGCTGCCCGGCGGGTACGGCCTTCGGGCCGATGACCCGGGCCATGTAGATGTACGCGCCCACGAGGAACGCGACGAGCAGCCACACCTCGGGGTGGGCCTGGAACCGCCATGGGTTCGCAAAGGGGATGTTGTCGGCGAACATGGTCGCCCTCCGGGGGATCAGCTCGAGAAGAACTGGAAGCAGGCGAGGAACGCGCAGTACACGAGCACTGCAAGGATCAGGCCTGTGTAGAACAGCCAACTGAAGATCTTGTTGTCGAACTTCAGGTGCATGAACAGCGACACGACCATGACGAACTTGATGGCCATCATGATGAGCAGCGCCGGCATGAAGAACGGGCCGAAGTCGATCCAGTAGGTCGACGTCTCGAGTGCCGTCAGCGCAGCCAGGATGAGGGTGACCTTGACGTAGTAACTCGTGGGCTTGTGGCTCGAGTGCTCGTCGTGGTGGCCGTGCGCTTCGGCTTCGGCATGCTCGACGTGTTCGGTGGTGGTGCTCATGGCTGCGGCCTCACTCACGACGGGATCAGGTAGACGAGCGTGAAGATGATGATCCACACGATGTCGACGAAGTGCCAGTA
>JBAXSU010000277.1:0-3075 GCA_037130535.1 Actinomycetota bacterium | reverse complement strand
GAGTCGACCGGGGCGGGAGTGACCATCGGGACGTCGGCGCTGTCGACGGGCGGCATCGACGGCGCGGGGGTGGTGGCGGTTGCCTCACCTGCGGCCGATGTGGTGATCGAGTCGCCTGCAGTCGTGCTGGCGGCGCCGTCGTCGTCGGAGCCGCCGCACGCAGCGAGCGTGCCCGACACGAGGCACACCCCGAGGGTGAGGCCGATGAGCAGGGAGGGAATGCGGTGACGCCGAACGTTGGTTGCCATGAGTCGTCATCGTATTGGCAGCGCTGGTTGAATGGCATACGGCCCGAGTGAGACGGCCCGAGTGAGAAGGTCTGTGATGATGCGTGCGCGCGTAGAGGAAACGATCGAGGTCATCCGTCCGGCCCTGCAGGCCGACGGTGGCGACATCGTGCTGCGCGACGTCGACGAGACCACCGGCATCGTGTCGGTCACCCTGGTGGGCGCCTGCGGCACCTGCCCTGCCAGTACGCAAACCCTGAAGGCCGGTATCGAGCGCATCATGCGCGACCGCATCGATGGCGTCACCGAAGTCATCAACATCGACTGACACCCGATGAGCCGTCGCAGCACCTCACCTGCCGAGTTGTTCGAGGCCGCCCTCGGCGGCGATCGTGGCGCGGTGGCGCGCCTGCTGTCGCTCATCGAGCGCGGCGGCGACGAGGCCCGCGAGATCGGCCGTCTCACGTACCCACGCGGCGGTCGCGGCTACACGGTGGGTTTCACCGGGGCCCCCGGCGCCGGCAAGAGCACCCTCACCAGTGCCGTCATCGGGCACCTGCGCGCCATGGCCATCGAGGTGGCAGTGCTGGCCATCGACCCGTCGTCGCCGTTCACCGGTGGCGCCATCTTGGGCGACCGGGTGCGCATGCAAGATCACGCCACCGACCCGGGCGTGTTCATCCGCTCGATGGCCACCCGCGGCCATCTCGGCGGCCTGTCGCTCGCCTGCCCCGAAGCCGTGCGCCTGCTCGACGCCATCGGCCGCCAGTGGATCCTGGTCGAGACCGTAGGCGTGGGCCAGGTGGAGGTGGAGATCGCCGGCAAGGCCGACACCACCGTGGTGGTGCTGAACCCGGGCTGGGGCGACAGTGTGCAGGCCAACAAGGCTGGCCTGATGGAGATCGCCGACGTGTTCGTGATCAACAAGGCCGACCGCAAGGGCGTCGACGAGACCCGCCGCGACATCGAGCAGATGCTCGACCTGTCCGATCTGCCCCACGAGGCATGGCGGCCGCCCATCATCCCGGTGGTGGCCACCGAGCGCAAGGGCGTCGACGAACTGTGGGCGACGGTGTTGCAGCACCGGGCCTTCATCGAGGCCAACGGCGAACTGGCACGCCGCCGCGAGTTCCGCCTGCGCGAAGAACTGCGCGAGATCGTGGCCCGTCGCCTCGAGCAACGCGCCCGCGAGATCACCACCGGCGATCGGTGGGACGGTCTGCAGCAGCAGGTGATCGACCGCACCCTCGACCCGTGGGGTGCCGCCGACGAGATGCTGCACACCGTCGGCGCCTGACGTAGCGTTCGGGCCATGTCGGAACTGGTGCTGTGCGAGCGGCGCGACGACGGGGTCGCTGTCGTCACGCTGAACAACCCGAAGGTGAACGCCTTGTCACAGGAGGTGCTGGCCGCACTGCGCGACGTGGCACACGACCTGACCGCCAACCCGCCCGGTGCGGTGGTCATCACCGGCGGCGAGCGCATCTTCGCGGCGGGCGCCGACATCTCGCAGTTCGGCGGCCCGGCCGAAGCCGACACCATCGGCCTCGGGTTCCACAGCACGCTCGACGCCGTGGCGGCCATCCCGCGCTTCGTCATCGCGGCCGTCAGCGGCTACGCGTTGGGTGGCGGCTGCGAGTTGGCGCTGGCGTGCGACTATCGCATCGCCGGCGAGAAGGCCGTGTTCGGCCAGCCCGAGATCCTGCTGGGCATCATCCCCGGTGGTGGTGGCACGCAGCGCCTGCCCCGCGCCGTGGGCGCCAGTCGCGCCAAGGAGATGATGATCACCGGCCGGCAAGTGAAGGCCGACGAGGCACTGCGCATCGGCCTGGCCGACGAGGTGGTGCCCAACGAGACGCTCCACGAGCGGGCGCTAGCTCTGGCCGCCAAGGTGGCCCGTGGTGCCCTGCAGGCTCAGGCGCTGGTGAAGTGTGCGGTCGACGACGGGCTCGACGCGACGCTGGCCGATGGACTGCTGCTGGAGCGGCGGCTGTTCACCGAGGTGTTCCATACCGACGACTCGCAGATCGGCGTGCAGAGCTTCCTGGCCAACGGCCCCGGCAAGGCCTCGTTCACCGGCCACTAGGCGCGGCCAGCGGCCGTCGGCCGGCCCCACCCGACCCCGCGCCCCCCCATCCGTGAGCGTGCACCTGGCCAGCACCGGTCTCCGCGCACGAAGGTCGATGCTTCGTGAGGCCCGACACCTCCGGCCCGGGTCCACGCTCACGAAGCCCTCTGACCTGTGGAGGATTCACCAGCGGGCGAGGGACGTGTTGGCGAGGATCGTCTGGTCCTTGGTGAGGAGGTCGGTGGCGGCGACGATCGCGTCGGCCACGATCATGCGATCGAACGGATCTCGGGTCCAGGTGACCGAGGCGGCTGCGTGCACCACACTCGCCGTCGATTCGTCGGACAGTCGCAATCCGATGCGATCGCGAAGGTCGCCGATGATCTCCGAGCCGCCGACGCTGAGCCGGCCGATCTCGTGCAGGTAGGTCAGTTCGAGCTGGACCATCGGTGAAACGAGCAGGTCGTGAGTCTCGATCGCGTCGATGGCGGTGGCGCTCAGTCGCTCGATGTCGCCCGCGTAGAGCCAGACGATCAGGTGGGTGTCGAGGCGGATCATCCCCGCCATTCGTCGGACCAGTCGAGGTGGACGAGATCGTCGCTGTCGCCGGTGACGACGTCGGCGCGACGGATCAGTCGGCCGAGCCGGGTGGGTGGTTCGTCGGCGACAATGCGCAGACGGCGGCCATTGCGTTCGATCTCGACCGGCTCACCGGTGGCGAGCACATGGTCGAGCACGCGGTAGATGTCGTCGCGGAGCTTGGAAGCGGTCAAGATCACG
>JBAXSU010000276.1:0-3079 GCA_037130535.1 Actinomycetota bacterium | reverse complement strand
CTGCGGTTCTCGGCGCCGCTGATGCCGTTCGCCATCGAGGTGATCGCCACCTTCGACCGCGACGAGCCCGCGTACGCGCTCGACGTGGTGAGCGTGATCGAGGCCGTGCTCGACGACCCGCGCCAGATCCTCTACGCGCAGCAGAACGCGGCCAAGGGCGCCGAGGTGGCACGGCTGAAGGCCGAGGGCGTGCCCTACGAGGAGCGGATGGAACGCCTCGACACAGTCACGTGGCCGCAGCCGTTGCGCGAACTGCTCGACAGCTGCCTGCAGCCCTACCGCGAGCGGCACCCGTGGGTGGCCGAGGGACCCTCACCCAAGTCGATCCTGCGCGAGATGCTGGAAACCGGCGACACGTTCGCTTCGTTCATCCGCCGCTACCGCCTCGACCGCAGCGAGGGTCTGCTGCTGCGCTACCTCACCGATGCCTGGCGCACGCTCGACCGGTCGTTGCCCGACGACGCCTACACCGATCAACTCGAAGACATCATCGAGTGGCTCGGCGCACTCATCCGCGCCACCGACTCGACGCTGCTCGACGAGTGGACGCTGCTGGCGGGCAAGCCGGTGCACGACCACGAGGCGCCCGAGGCGCTCACCGGTCTGCACACCGGCCCGCCTGCCGCGTGGCGCACCGCGGTGCGCACGGCGATGTTCGGCTGGGTGGAGCTGCTGGCCCGGCGCGCCTACCCGCCGCTGGCCGAGCGGTGCGGTTGGGACGAGGCCCGCCTGCGCACAGCGATGGCGCCCTACTGGGCCGAGTACGACGGCATCGCCATCGACGCCGAGGCCAGGGCGCAGCGATACGTGCGCATCGTCGACGAACCGGGCCGGTGGCTGGTGGAGCAGACACTGGTCGATCCGGCCGGCGACGGCGAATGGCGTCTGGTCGCCACTGTCGACCTCGCCCAGGCCGAACTCGACGGCGCCCCCGCCCTGCGCCTCGACCACCTCGGCTCGCTCGCCGACAGCTGACCGGCGCAGCGGTCCGGATGGGTCAGATCGCCCGCAGGCGCCCGACCCGCGAGTCGTCGCCCAGCAGTGCGTGCAATCGATCTGCAGCAACAGCCAGGTCAACCGCGTTCGACTCGGCCATGGTGGCGATGTCGACCCAGTCCTTCGGCCGATCGAACATGGCCTTGAACACGGCGAGATCCTCGGCGCTCAGCACTCGGACGGTGCGACCCGCGAAGGGAACCTCGCGACACCGTCGATCGACCTCGTGGTGGAACGGGCTCTCGGCGAAAAAGATGTCGACCGGGGTGTCGTCCCACCACAGTCGAACCTGACCGTCGCGGCCGGCTGCAGCGATGTCGGCAGCGCCATGGGACACCCCCGCCGGGAGCGCCACAAAGACCCGAGCGGCGTGCTCCGTGGCCACGAACACGTTCACATCGATGTCGCGCGTACCCCGCGGTTCTTCCGTTGCGTACGCCAGGGCCAACGCGCCGCCGAGGGCCCACGGCACCTCGGCCGCGTCGAGCGCAGCAGCGATGGCCACGATCCGGTCGACGAGGCCGATCATCGACGTGCCTTGGCCATGGGCCGAGGTCGGTAGGGCAGTTGTTCGGCGAGGGCGAGTGCGTCGCGAAGCCGCCGCTCCTGAACGGCCGGGTCGAGCCCGCGGACGAACTCGATCCGGTAGCCGAGCACCTCGATGATGCGTCCTGCGGTCTCGAGACCGGGTTGGCGGCGACCGCGCTCGTAGGCACTGAGCACCGTGGCGGGAATGCCGACAGCGGCGGCCACCTCGGCCTGGGTTCGGCCGGCACGGTGGCGAAGGGAGCGGAGGGTGTCGCCGGACAGCACGCCGGAAATGTTAGCGGATCCGCTCAGGCCGACAGGCCGCCGTCGACTGCGATCACCTGGCCGGTCACCCAACTCGACGCGGGGGCGACGAGGAACAGCACGGCGCGGCCGAGGTCGTCGGTGGTGCCGAGTCGCCGCATCGGCAGGCGCAGCCGCTTCTCGAGCACTGGCAGGTCGGCCTCGTCGAGGCGGAGCGCGGTCATCATGATCTCGGTGGGTACGGCGCCGGGCATCACGCAGTTCACCCGCAGTCGTGGCCCGAGCTCGCGGGCGAACGTGCGGGTGAGCGAGTTCACGCCCGCCTTCGCCGCCGAATAGTGACCGCTGCCTGGTGTGGTGGTGGTCGCCGCGAGCGACGAGATGTTGACGATGCGGCCGCCGTCGCGCATGCGTGCGGCGGCCGCACGTGTGCAGGTCCACACCGAGGTGAGGTTGAGCCGCAGCGTGGCGTCCCACTCGTCGGGGTCGAGCTGCAGCAGGGGTGCCTGCACCGCCGAGCCGCCGGCGTTGTTCACCCAGATGTCGAGGTGGCCGAACTCGTCGACGGCCCGCTGGGCGAGTGCCTCGACGGCTTCGGTGTCGGTGACGTCGGTGGGCACGGCGATGGCCCGGCCGCCGTGCTCGCGGATGGTGGCGGCCACCTGCTCGACCTCGGCGGTACGCCGTGCCGCGCACACCACTGCGGCCCCGGCGGAGGCGAGCGTGTGGGCGATGCCCGCCCCGATGCCCCGGCCCGCTCCGGTGACCACGGCAACATCGTCGGACAGGTCGAACAGGTCGCGTACAGCGTCGGTCATGGGCCGAACCTAGTGCGGCCGATCACCCTCCGCCGATGGGCGCTGCACGCCGATCGCGAGGCGCAGTACGGTCGGCCGAATGTGCCGCAACATCACCACGCTGCGCGGGCTCGAACCCGGCGCCACGCCCGACGAGATCGAGGCTGCCGCACGCCAGTACGTGCGCAAGATCAGCGGTGTGCAGTCCACCTCGGCGGCGACGGCCGACGTCTTCGAACGCGCCGTGCTCGCCGTCACCGCGGCCACTGCGCAACTGCTGGCCGACCTGCCACCCCGCAAGCAGCCACCGCCCACCCTGCCGCCGCTGCGCCGCATCGCCGCGCGGCAACAGCCTGCGGCCGGTTGACTGGGGCGATGGCCCGACTGTTCATCGCCGTGTGGCCACCCGAGGAGGTGGTGGCCGACCTCACCGCACTGCACCGCAAAGACCAGCGCGGTGTGCGCTTCGTGGTGCCCGAGTCGTGGCACATCAC
>JBAXSU010000275.1:0-3085 GCA_037130535.1 Actinomycetota bacterium | reverse complement strand
TTCACCGGGGCCGGCGCCGTCGTGCTCGGCGCGACCGCTGCGGCCTTCTTCACCGGAGCCGGAGCAGCCTTCTTCACCGGAGCCGCCTTCTTCGCCGGAGCAGCCTTCTTGGCCGGAGCCGGAGCAGCCTTCTTCGCCGGAGCCGCCTTCTTGGCCGGAGCCGGAGCGGTCTTCTTCGCCGGAGCCGCCTTCTTGGCCGGAGCCGGAGCAGCCTTCTTCGTCAGAGCCGGAGCAGCCTTCTTCGCCAAGGCCGATGCAGCCTTCTTGGCGGGGGCAGCAGCCTTCTTCGCCGGGGCGGGCTGCTTCGGAGCGGGCTTCTTCGCGGTAGCCATGACCAGGGTGACCTCCGTCGGTCGATATGACCGGGCGATGTTACCGGCACGGCACACTGTTCGCGTTCGGACGGCCACCCTGGCGGTGCCCCCGATCAGGCGCGTTGCACCCCGATGAACACCGGTTCGCCATCGAGTTCGCTGTTCGGGTCGCCCCCGTCGTAGCGCACATCGACGGCCAAGGTCTCGGCGGCGAGCATCGCCTCGTTGGCCTGGAGCGCCCGACGGACCGACTGGGGCACCCCCAGGGTGAGCACGATGCGGTCGCTCACCGCCAGGCCTGCGTCGCGCCGTGCTTGCTGGACGAGGCGCATCACATCACGGGTGGTGCCCTCGGCTTCGAGTTCGGGAGTGACCGTGGTGTCGAGCACCACCACCCCATCGCCGTCGGGAAGCGAAGCGCTGGCCGCGTCGCCGGCGACGACCAACTTGAGCTGGTACTCCCCCGGTTCGAGTACCACGTCTCCCGCCACCACGGTGTCGCCATCGCGACGCCAGTTGCCCGACTTCACCGCCTTGATGACCTCTTGTGTGCGGCCGCCGAGGCGCGGTCCCAGCACCGCCGGCACCACCTGCAGGTCGTTCGAGGCCACCGACGCGACATCGTCGGTGAACACGACCTGCTTCACGTTCACCTCGTCGGCGATGAGCCCAGCCAACGGCTCGAGTACGGCTGCACCGGGCACCGCCACCGTCAGCGTGGCGAGCGGTTGACGCACCCGACGCTGGTGCGCCTTGCGCACGCGCAGCGTGGCCGAGCACACATCGCGGGCCATGTCCATGGTGGCCACCAGCTCGGGGTCGGCGGGCAGCAGGTCGGCGTCGGGCCAGTCGGCCAGGTGAACGCTGCGCTCGCCGGTGAGGCCCTGGTACACCGCCTCGGTGGTGAGGGGCAACAGCGGCGCGGCCACGCGGCACACGATGTCGAGCACGGTGTGCAGCGTGTCGATGGCCGCCTGGTCGCCTTCCCAGAACCGGTCGCGACTACGCCGCACGTACCAGTTCGTCAGCGCGTCGAGGAACGAGCGCAGGTGGCCGCAGGCAGCGAACAGGTCGTATTCGTCCATTGCCACGGTGACCAACTCGACCATTGCCCGCGTCTTGGCCAGCACATAGCGGTCGAGCAGATCGGTCGAGTCGGTGCGGAACGAACCGGTACGGCCCTCCGCGTTGGCGTAGAGCGAGAGGAAGTACCACGTGTTCCAGAGCGGCAGCAACACCTGGCGCACCGTGTCGCGGATGCCCTCCTCGGTGACCGAGAAGTCGCCGCCGCGCAAGATCGACGAGCCGAGCAGGTACCAGCGCATCGCGTCGGCGCCGTACTCGTCGAACACACGCATCGGGTCGGGATAGTTGCGCAGGCTCTTCGACATCTTCGCCCCGTCGTCGCCCAGCACGATGCCGTGGCTGACGCAGTTGAGGAATGCAGGTCGATCGAACAGTGCCGTCGCCAGCACATGCATCGTGTAGAACCAGCCGCGCGTTTGGCCGATGTACTCGACGATGAAGTCGCCGGGATAGTGGCTCTCGAACCACTCGCGGTTCTCGAACGGGTAGTGCACCTGAGCGAACGGCATCGACCCCGACTCGAACCAGCAATCGAGCACCTCGGGCACCCGGCGCATCATCGACCGCCCGGTCGGGTCGTCGGGGTTGGGCCGCACCAAGTCGTCGACCAAGGGGCGGTGCAGATCGGTTGGGCGCACGCCGAAGTCGCGCTCGATCTCGTCGAGCGAGCCGTAGACGTCGAGACGCGGATAGGCCGGATCTTCGCTGCGCCACACCGGGATGGGTGCACCCCAGAACCGGTTGCGGCTGATGGTCCAGTCGCGGGCGTTGGCCAGCCACTTGCCGAAGCTGCCGTCCTTGATGTGGTCGGGGGTCCAGTTGATCTGCTGGTTCAGCTCGACCATGCGGTCCTTGATGGCGGTGACCTTCACGAACCACGAACTGACGGCGCGGTAGATGAGCGGCGTGCCGGTGCGCCAGCAGTGCGGGTACGGGTGGTCGTACGTCTCGTGACGAACCACCACACCGCGGGCCTTCAGGTCGCGGATGACGAGTGGGTTGGCGTCGAACACCAACTCGCCCTCGTAGTCGGGCACCTCCGGCGTGAAACGGCCACGGCTGTCGACCGGCACCACCAGGGCAATGCCGTGCTCTTCGCACACCCGCTGGTCGTCCTCGCCGAAGCCGGGAGCCATGTGCACCACACCGGTGCCGTCGTCGGTGGTGACGAAGTCGCCCGCCACCACGTGGAACGCATTGGCGTGGTCGGCGAAGTACGGGAACAACGGCGTGTAGCTCCGCCCCACCAGCTCGGCGCCCATGACCGTGCCCACCCGCTCGGCAGCACCCAACTCGCGTTCGTACGAGGCCAGCCGGGCCTCGGCCAGAATCATCCGCTGCCCGTCGAGTTCGACCACCGCATAGGGCACATCGGCCGCAACCGCAAGGGCGAGGTTCGACGGCAGCGTCCAGGGCGTGGTGGTCCAGGCCAGCAGCAGTTCGCCGGTCTCGAGCGCGAAGCCGACGGTGAGCGCCGGGTCCTGGCGCTGCTTGTACACATCGTCCATACGCGTCTCGGTGTTCGACAGCGGCGTCTCGAGCGCCCACGAGTACGGCAGCACCCGGAAGCCCTCGTAGACGAGGCCCTTGTCCCACAGTTGCTGGAAGGCCCACATGACACTCTCCATGTAGGAGGTGTCGAGGGTGCGGTAGTCGTTGGCGAAGTCGACCCAGCGAGCCTGGCG
>JBAXSU010000274.1:0-3091 GCA_037130535.1 Actinomycetota bacterium | reverse complement strand
GCAGCCACCCCCTTGCCCTGCACTGCGATGCACGGCATGGCGTACTTGATGGTCTCCTCACCCGCCGGCAGCACCTCGTGCAGCAGCGCCCGGATGTGGCGCAGCGGCGCCTGATGCCGCTCGCTCAACTGTTCGATGTGTCGGTCGATCCGTTCGTCGTGCACGTGTCTGCCCCCTCGTGAACCCATCATCGCGTCCCACCCGAATCCACTACGACCTCGCCACGCCTGCCGTGTACGTTCCCTCGATGCCCCCGATCCCGATCGATCTCAGTCACGACGTCGACGACGGGATGCTCACCTATCCCGGCCTCCCCGTCCCGCATGTGTTCGAGCACCTGTCGCGAGCCGACGCGGAGCAGATCTACGGAACAGGCGTGACGTTCCAGATCGGGATGGTCACGATGTGCACCAACACGGGCACCTACCTCGACACCCCGTTCCACCGCTTCCCCGACGGCCACGACCTCGTCGGCCTGCCCCTCGAACGGGTCTCGAACGTGCCGGCAGTCTGCATCGACTGCACCGGCATGCCGACGATCGGCCCCGACGTTCTCGACGGGCACGTGCTGAGCGGCGCAGCGGTGTTGTTCCGCACCGACCACAGCCTCCACTTCGGCACTGCTCGCTACTTCGACCCCCACCCGTATCTGCTGCCTGCCACAGCCCAGGCGCTCGTCGACGCCGAGGTCGCGCTCGCCGGTATCGACTCGCTCAACATCGACGCCACGCACAGCCCCGACGGCGATGGCCGACCGGTGCACACCACCCTGCTGCGCGCCGGTATCCCGATCGTCGAGCACCTCACACGCCTGGCCGAACTCCCGTCCCACGGCTTCCGATTCACTGCCGTGCCGCCGAAGGTGCACGGGTTGGGAACGTTCACCGTTCGAGCCCACGCGTGGGTCGAACGCGACTGAAGTCATCCTTCCCGCGGGAGTCGTCACCCAGGTGCGACTCCCTCTGGCCGACGCCGCCTCAGGAACCTGCCTGCTGCTCGAGCACGGTCAGGTCGCGGCGGGCGTAGCGCAGGTGTTCGAACGACTCCTCCAGCACCACGTACACGCACTCGGCGCCTGGCACCGAACCGTTCTCGAGCACCTCCACCTCCTCGGGCAACGACGCCATGTCGAGCGCTTCGAACGATGCCCGCACCCGCTCAGTGAGCTGCTCCCATGCGCTCAGCACCTCGACCGTGGTGGGTGAAGCCGACAGATCGAGCCCGGGCCAGGGGAAGCTCCGCGAACCAGTGTTGGGCAGGCCGATCGGCGAGAACTCCGTGGCACCGAGCAACGGCAGCACGAACCACTTCTCGATCGCGAACAGCAGGTGGCGGATCGTGTCGCGCATCGACCATTCACCGTTCACCGACTCGGTGAAGCCCGCATCGCCCAGTCGCTCGGCCCGCTCGCAGTTGACGGCCCACTCCGCAGCGATGCGGTCCCAGGCCGCCGATGCACCCGCCGCATCGGCCGGCCGCAGCATCGTGCGCAACGGGTACCAGGCGTCGTGGGTGTTCACGTAGTCGGCGACGTCGACGCCGTTCACCACCAGTCGCTCGACGATGCCGTCGATGTCGACATCGGTGAGCTGTGCGTGGAACACCCTCACCCCGGTGAGGTCAACGTCGCGGAACAGCGCGCGCTGCAGGCCGACCCCCCAGAACACTGCATCGCTCAGGTCTTCACCCTCGAACTCTCGCGGCTCGTTCTGCTGTTCATCGCTCATCCCACCATCATGGCCGAGCCACCGCCCGGCCCGCGAAGGCCCGGCCGAACGGCGAGGGTTACGCTCGATCCGTGTACGTGCCTCGCCACTTCGAGATGTCCATCGAGCAGATCGAGGGCAAGGCGAAGCTCAGCCAGAATCGGGCCGAACCCGACCGGGCCGCTGTGCGCACCGCGTTCCTCGACGGTGACGAACGCCAACACCGTGTCGGCGAGAGAATGCCCTGATGCTGCGCTTCCATCTCGCCACCATCGTCGTCGACGACTGCGACGACGCCATCGCCTTCTTCGTCGGAACACTGGACTTCTGCCTCACCGAAGACACCGACCTCGGCGGCGGCAAGCGCTGGGTGGTGGTGCGCCCCGACCCATCCGGCACCGGCATCCTGCTCGCAAAGGCCGACGGCGACCGCCAGGCCGCCGCGGTAGGCGCGCAGGCCGGCGGCCGGGTGTCGTTCTTCCTGTACACCGACGACGTCGAGCGCGATGTCGCTGCATGGACCGCCCGTGGCGTCCGCTTCATCGACGCGATTCGCGCCGAGGAGTACGGCAAGGTGACGGTGTTCCTCGACCTCTACGGCAACCCGTGGGACCTCATCGAACCCCCAACCGGTATGGGCAGCTGAGCGCCCGCACACCTCGAACTTGTTCGACTTTCCGTCGTCTACAACCGAAACTCGAACAAGTTCACCGCCTCACCCATCGACTCGGGGGACCGAGCAGACCTCCAGGAGCGTCATGACCGCAACGACGAACCGAGCGGGCTCAGCCGGCCCGACCGACGGCCGGGCGTGGGTCGACGAAGTGGTGCGGCGGACCGTCGCCGCATTCGCCGACCAGGGCGACGCCACACGCGCCGAGGGCGCCGAGCGGTACATGAAGCACGTCGCCCCGTTCCTCGGTATCGCCACACCTGAACGGCGACGGCTGCTCCGCGCCGCCTGGCGCGGACTATCCACGCCAACGAGCGACGACTTGGGCCGCGCCGCCGCAGCGCTGATGGCCGGCCGAGAACGCGAGTACCACTACGCCGCCTACGACCTGCTCGCCCAGTTCATCGACGCGGCCGACGAACAGTTCCTTCGGCGCTGGGTGACGCAGCTGCTGACGACCGCCCCGTGGTGGGACACCGTCGACGGCATCGGCACGGCGGCCGTCAGCCCACTCGGCCGCCGCTTCGAATCGGCAGCGACGATCGACGAGTGGTCGGAGTCGGGCGACCGATGGCTGGTCCGCGCCGCCATCCAGCACCAACGCGGTTGGCGCCGATCGACCGACGTCGAACGGGTGCTCGGGCTGTGCCATCGGCACTGGGGTGAGCGCGAGTTCTTCATCGCCAAGGCGATCGGCTGGGCGCTGCGCGAC
>JBAXSU010000273.1:0-3120 GCA_037130535.1 Actinomycetota bacterium | reverse complement strand
GACCCCCGGAGTGTCGGCCCATCCGGGGTGCACGGCGTGGAACACCACAGACACCGGCAGCTCCGGCCGCGACATTGGCGGCTGCAGCGGCGGCACCGCCGGCTGCGCCAGGGCCACCCGACGCGCCCACTCGCCGTTCAGCGCCACCTGCGCCCTTTTGGCGCGGGCGTACTGCTCGGCGCCGCGGTAGTCGGCGCCCATCTGCAGCCGTTCGATCTCGAGCGAGGCGGTGTACATGCCACCCGACGACATCGTGATCACCCGGCCGGGCTGGAACGCACCCAATCGGTCGAGCAGCAGCGCAGTGAGCAGGAACGGACCAACCACCTGTGACGCGACGGTCGACTCCATCCCCAGCGAGTTGACGGTGCGGCGAGCGGTGAGCGCCCCGGCGTTGTGCACCAGCGCGTCGACACGCTCGAAGCGGGCTGCCACCAGCGCTGCCGCAGCCCGCACCTGTTCAGGCTCGCCCAGATCTGCCACCACACTCACCAGGTTCGCGTTGCCCGTGCGGCTCTGCAGTTGGGCGAGCACCCGGTCGCACTTGGTTGCATCGCGCCCCATCAACACCACGGTGGCCCCGCAGCGGGCCAGTTGTTCGGCAGCCGCCAGACCCAACCCCGACGTTGCCCCGGTGAGCACCACCACCCGGCCATCGAGGGCGTAGTCGCCGAGCGCCCTCCAGTGCGCCAGCCTCGATCTGACGTCGTACCCGACGCGCGTGAAACTGGGTACGACGGGAGCCTCGACGAGTGCGTCGACGATGCCAGCAAGGTTCATCGGCGAAGAATAGATGGCTAGGGTCGACCCATGTCAGACGCCACGCCTGCCCCCGTGCCGCAGACCAACGTGACGCAGGCTGCCGCGCCCCAAGCCGACGCCACGCGACCCGTCATTCCACATCTCGCCATCGTGGGCGTAACCGTGCTCGCTGCCAGTTCGCCCGACGCATGCACGTTCATCGGCCCCGCCACCATCGAAGTGGTCGGCGACCGCATCACCGCCATCGTGGCCGAGCCACCATCGGCAGCCCTCGCCCGCTTCGGCGCCCGCGGCACTCCCAGCACCGCCACCGACAGCAGCGCCACCGCCGGCACCACCGAGGTGATCGATGCCACCGGACTGGTGGCCCTGCCCGGCTTCGTGAACACGCACTGCCACGCCGCGATGACCCTGCTGCGAGGTGCCGCCGAGGATGTGACCGTGAAGGCCTGGTTCGACGACTACATCTGGCCGATGGAGGTGAACCTCGAACCGAGCGATGTGTACCTCGGCACGCTCGCTGCCGCAGCCGAGATGATCGAAGCGGGCGTGACCACGTTCGCCGATCACTACTTTTTCATGGACGAGGCCGCCCGCGCCGCGGTCGACAGCGGCATCCGCGCCGACCTGGGCTCGGCCTTCTTCACCTCGCAGGGCGACGCTGGCCTCGAGCAGTCGGTCGATTTCGCCACCCGCTGGCATGGCGCCGCAGATGGACGCATCACCACCTCGATCGCACCCCACGCGCCCTACACCGTGAGCGACGAACACCTCAGCCGGGCCGCCGACGCTGCCCGCACCCTCGGCGTTCGCGTGCACACCCACGCGGCCGAAGACATGCACCAGACCGAGGTGAGTCTCGACACCCGCGGCATCACCCCGATCGAGGTGCTCCAGCGCACCGGCGTACTCGATGCCGGAGTGATCATCGCCCACGGCAACGGCATCACCGCGGCCGACATCGACCTGCTCGCACCCCACGCTGACCGTGTAGGCGTGACCCACGGGCCGAAGGGCTACCTGAAGTTCGCCCTCGGCCCGCTCACCCCCATTCGTGCACTGCTCGCCGCCGGTGTGCCGGTGGGCTACTGCACCGACGGCGCCGCGTCGAACAACACCCTCGACATCGCCGAGAACATGCGCATCGCCTCGCTCTCGCAGAAGCAGGTGGAGGGCGACCCCACCTGGTTCACGAACCCATTGGCGCTGCACCTGGCCGGCCCCAGTTCGGCCGCCGTGATCGGCCGCCGGGGCGACCTGGGTGAGGTGTCGGTGGGCGCCCTCGCCGACCTGGCACTCGTCGACGTGTCGGGCTTCCACTGCCAGCCCCTGCACGACCTCGCCGCAGTGCTGGTGCACTGCATCCGGGGCAGCGACGTTCGCACCACCATCGTCGGCGGCCGGGTGCTGATGCGCGATCGACAGCTGCTCACCATCGACCGCACCGCCGTACTGGCAGAGATGCGCTCGCGCGCCGCCACCATCACCGACCGTAGCCACGGCCGACGCATCCAGGACTACACCACCTGACCCGGCCACCTGACCCGGCCACCCGACCCGGCCACCCGACCCGGCCACCCGACCCCGGCGACCGGACGAACAGTCGAGGCCGGCCTGCGTCACCCCTCACACCCACTGTTCACTGGGCGGTCCGGTAGTCATGAGCACGGTGCCGTCGCGGGCGCGCACGGTGATGGCCCGGTCGGCCCCCATCGCGAGTCGCCATCGTTCGGCGTGCAGCCGGTCGTGGTGGTGTCGACAGAGCGGGAGCAGGTTGGCGAGGTCGGTGTGTCCGCCGTGTTCCCAGTAGTGGATGTGGTGGGCTTCGGTGATGGAGACATGCCGTGCGCAGCCGGGGATGGCGCAGTGTCGGTACATGGCCCGCAGTGCCCGTCGTTGGCGGATGCTGGCGTGGCGTCGACTGCGGCCGTGGTCGAGGCCGACCGGTCGGGTGAGTGACTGGGCGATCTGGTCGTAGGTGGGGACCGGGTCGCCCTGGGCGATGACGACACCATCGCGGTTGACGACGACCGGCACGAACCGGGCCCGCCCCGCGATCGTGCGGATGGTGTCGATGGGCAGGTCGATGCCGGGCCCGCAGTCGACGCGTGAGTGCGGGTGCCGACCGTGTTCGAACGTCTGCTGGTCGATGACCACGATCACCTCCGGCTTGCCGATCGCACCGGCCTTGCCGGTGATGAGGTCGATGAAGGCGTGGGCGCGGTGCCAGTCCATTGCGTCGATCGGGTCGGTGGTGCATTCGGGTGGCCGTGGTTGGTTGAGTCGGGCGTGGAGTTGTTCGTTGAGGAGGTGCTGGTAGGTGGCGCCGAGTTCGGGGTCGAGCGCCACAGCGGCTCG
>JBAXSU010000272.1:0-3122 GCA_037130535.1 Actinomycetota bacterium | reverse complement strand
CCGAAATCGGCACCCGCCTCGACGATGCGGAAGGTGGTGACGCCACGCTCCGACAGCCGGGCCGCGGCGAGCAGACCGCTGAACCCTCCCCCGACGATGGCTACATCGACGTCTTCGTCGACAGGATCGCGGTGAGCACCGGTGGGCGTGCGTGGATCGACCTCGACGAAACGGGCGAGATCGTCGCGAGCCTCGCGGTACTGGTCGACACCGTCGGTCCGCAGTCGCTTGTCGCGCTCGCGGCGGTACCGCTCGCGCAGTTCCTCGGGGTCGAAGTCGAGTTCGTCACTGGTGCCCATGTGCCGCATCACCCAGAGCCGGAACCTACTACGGCGCACCGACGATGGCTCAGCCGTTGTGCTCCTGCTCGATCTTCTGGCGGAGGCGTTCCATGGTCATCTCCTCCACCGGCTCGGCTTCGTAGTCGTCAGCCGACGTCGCCGTGTCGGGCAGGGGCAGGTAGTACGAGTTGCCCTTCGACACCCAGTCGCCCACCATCTGGAAGAAGGCAGGGCCGGCAGGGTCGATGCCGCGGATGGGCATCGACCCGCGGCGGATGGTGAAGTCGTGCGGTGCCAGTTCGCCCGCCCGGGTGAACCACCGCTCGGCGGCCTCGGCCCGACCCTGCTGACTGAGCCACCACGCCACCGCGAAGGCCGCGCGCGCCTGCTGATGCGTGTCGTCGGCCACCTTCATGTCGGCCGCCACATCACCCGGGTAGGCGGGCGATTCACCATGCACCCACGCCCGCAGCGCTGTGAGCGGCTTGCGGTTGTGGAAGCGGGTGATGCTCGACATCTCGTTCGACACGTAGTGCACGTCCTGCGGCCGCACGATGCGGCCCTCCTCGTCGATCCAGACGACGGTGGGCACGTTCACCATGTTGTAGAGGTCGGCCACCCGGTGTTCGGTGTCGACGAGGCTGGGATGTGTCGCGCCCGCCGCATCCACAAAGGGGCGCGGGTCGTCGAGCGACCGATCGATGGCAACGGTCAGCACCACCAGGCCGAACGGGGCGAGTTCTTCATGCAGTGCCTGCCACACGGGCAGGTCGTATCGGCACCCTCACCAACTGGCGTAGGCGTAGAGCACCACCTTCTTGCCGCGGAAGTCACTCAGCCGATGCTGCACCCCGTGCACATCGGGCAACTCGAAGTCGGGGGCCATGCCCGAGCGGAGGCTGGCGGCGCGCTCGGCGGCCGGGGCGGCCAACGCTGCCACCTGCTCGTCGTGGTCGATGGCGATCGGTCGGCCGACGAGCCGGGCGAGCAACTCGGCGTCGAGCCCACCGGCGGGCGTACCGACGGGAACCGGGATGCACACCTCGTCGCGGCACAGGCCCTCGGGCTTGCGGTCCCAGCCCAACAACGCCGGGTCGATCACGAGGGTGTCGCCCGTGGAGGTGACGGTGTGCACGCGCTGTTCGTCGATGACGGTCCAGGTGGTCATGGGCGAAGAGTACAGCGCGCGAAGAGACTCATCCGCCGCTGCCCACGTGTGGCAACCTCTCGCGATGGCGTTCGAGACGGTGACGGGATACTGCTGGCCACAATCGGTGGGGCCGGGTGAACAGGTGGCTCTGCACCTCAGCTCGCCTGAGGGCCGCGATGTGCACGTGGAGATCGCCCGTGTCGGCGGCACACGCGACATCGTGTGGTCGGCCACCGTGCCGGCCGGCGAGCACGCCACGCCCCACCAAGCCTACGAGCTCGGTTGCGACTGGCCGTCCGCCACCACCATCGCTGCCGACCCGGAGTGGCGGTCGGGCTACTACGAGGTGGTGCTCACCGTCGACATGAACGGCAAGCAACGCACCGATCATGCGTTCTTCGTGCTGCGCCCCGGCGCCGATTCGTCGAACACGATCCTGCTGCAACTCGCCACCAACACCTGGGCCGCCTACAACGACTTCGGCGGGCACAACCTGTACACCGGTGGCACCATCAGCGCGCTGCAACGCCCGATGGCACGCGGCTACCTGCACAAGCCGGCCGGGGCCGGCCGCCGAGTCACCACCACGAACCCGCCCGACCCCGACATGAACACGCACGTCGGTTACCTGCGCCAGAACCATCTCTCGCCCTACGCCGGCTCGGCCGGTTGGCCCGACTGGGAGCAGCCCTTCCTGCACTGGGCCGAACGCAATGGCTACGGCATCGACGTGTGCGCCAACGCCGACCTCGAGGAGCACCCCGAGGTGCTGCGCGGTAAGCGACTGGTGCTGTCGGTGGGCCACGACGAGTATTGGTCGGGCCCGATGCGCGACACCGTGGAGGACTTCATCGCCAACGGTGGCAACGTCGCCTTCTTCAGCGGGAACACGGCCTTCTGGCAGGTGCGCCTGGAAGACCCCGATGCGGCCGGCAGCACCACACGCATGATCGGCTACAAGGGCCAGTTCAAGGCCGACCCAGTGTTCGGCACCGACCGCCAGAGCGAACTCACCACCATCTGGAGCGAGCACCTGCTGGGCCGACCCGAGAACATGATGACGGGCGTGAGCTTCAGCCGCGGCGGCTACCACCGCATCGGCAAACGGGTCACCAACGGCGCCGGTGGGTACACCGTGCATCGCCACGATCATTGGCTCTTCGACGGCACCGGCATCGGCTACGGCGATGTGCTGGGCAGTGCCTCCACCGTGGTGGGCTACGAGTGCGACGGCTGCGACTTCACCACCCGCGACGGCCTGCCCTACCCCACCGGCAGCGATGGCACCCCCGAGAACTTCGTCATCCTCGCCTCGGCCCCGGCAGCCCATTTCACGCGCACCACCTCGGCACGCCCGCCCAAACCACATGTGCCGGCGGAAGACGAGTTCATCGCCAGCCGGCTGTTCGATTCGCGCGAGCCAGAGGCAGTCGAACGCATTGCGCACGGCTACGCCATGCTCGGCACCTACACCTCGCCCGGCGGCGGCACCGTGGTCACCAGCGGCAGCACCGACTGGGCCCACGGCCTCACCGGACGTGACCCACAGATCGAGCAGATCACCGCCAACGTGCTCGACCGCCTCGGCTGACAGGGTCGTCGCAGCACACCAGGGAACCTCGCTGGTGCGGCCAGCACGCAGACGGTCTGAACGGCTGGGGCCCGAAAGATTTCTTTGTTCACGGGTTGAC
>JBAXSU010000271.1:0-3164 GCA_037130535.1 Actinomycetota bacterium | reverse complement strand
GCCGTGCATCGTGTTCCGGCCGTGCATCGTGGGCCTTGCATGGAGCAAGCGTACGCGCGAACAGAGCGCCCACGCTGGGCGCTCTGTTCGACGCAGAGAGTGCTGTGGTTGGAAGGGCCCCCGCCAGGGCCCGACACGACCGCGCTCAGCTCACCCGCCGGGCCGCTGTGATGTCCTCGCCGAGCAGTGCGGCGAGGCGCAGTGGCACGAGCGTGCCGACCCGTGGGGGCAGGAACGTCTCGAGGCTCCAGGCGCCGTGGCCGTACACGTCGTACAGAAGAGTGCCCAGTTCGCGGATGCGGTCGGGGTCGTCGGCGCCGTAGGCGACGCGGTCCTCGAGCAGCAGCACACGCCGTGAGGTGCGGGCGATCTGATCGGATACCTTGGCCAACTCCACGCCGAACCGTTCGGCATCGTCGACGTACATCGACAACTGCGTCACGATTGCCGGCAGGAGTTGCGCTGCCAGGGTGCCGTGCAGATCGAACTCTCGGCGGGAGCCGTCGGTCTCAATGGCCCGCCAGGCTGCCTCGGCCTCGGTCCGCCGCCGCTCGAGTTCGAGGTAGGCGGCGAGCACACGCGCCGGGCGGACCCCGGGTGCCTGCACCCTGATCTCGGGCAGTGTCAGGCCGCACCGGAGTGCGGTCATCAACACGGTCACGTCACGCCGCTCGAACTCGATGCCCTCGGCGGCGAGGCCGTCGGCTCCCACCACGATCGAGAGCTCGCGAACCAGGTCGGCCTCTTCGTCGCGTGAGCACGGCGACTGACGCCCTGCCCAAGGGTTGCACACTTCTGCCAGGCGTTTGGGTTGCGCTGAAAGGCTGGGTCGGGCTCTCGGAGAGCCCCTCCCTGCGGCGACCGGATTGCGGGTCCGGTCGGCCACGTCCTCGAATGACCGGGTGGCCATATCTCCTCCATGATGGTGCTGCCATGTGTCTCCGTCCGTGGAGACCATTGGGCAAGACAGTCCGACTCATGAGTCGTCGAGGCACCAGGCTTGAGGGGTAAACGGTGGTGAACTCTTCGGTGGTTCGGGTGGCTCGACGATCACCCGAGAAGGCCGCTTCTCACCCGGCCGGCTGCTGGCCCCAGACGCGCCACGGCCGCCGGGATCACCGGCGGCCGTGCGTGGGGGGATCGAACGCAGTGCGCCGGACGCGCAGTGCGTTGTGGGCCTAGTTGCGGCCGTGGGCGTGGATCTTGCGCAGCACCATCGGGTGCTGGATCTTGGCGATCGCCTTGGCCTCGATCTGGCGGATGGCCTCACGCGACAGCCCGAGGGTCTCGCCGATGCCGGCCAGCTTCTCGGGCGGCTCGCCGTCGAGGCCGAAGCGGCGCACGATCACGAACAGTTCGCGGGGGTCGAGGGCGGCGAGGCCGTAGGTGCGCAGCGCCGACAGCATCATGCTCGACACGACCACCGACTCGGGGCCTGGGCCCGCGGTCTCGATGGTGTCGCCCAACGTGGAGTCGTTGTCCTCGCCGGCCGACTGGTCGACCGACTCGAACCGCGGCGGGGTGATGACTCGGCGCACCTGGTCGACCGTGGCGCCCACCACAGCGGCCACCTCGGCGTAGGAGGGCACATACCGGGTGTCGTCGCCCTGGAGGTGACGGAACGCCCGGAGGATCTCGGGGCGGCGCTCGAAGTCGCCCAGGTTCACGTTCGGGTGGTCGGCGTCGCGCACCGCACGCAGCACCTCGCGCTGGATCGGCTTGAACGCCCATGCGCCGAAGCGGCCCTGGCTGGGGTCGAAGCTGTCGATCGCCCGCATCAGGCCCAGCAGACCGGCGGCCTCGAAGTCGGCCGAGTCCTCACGGCTCGAGTTCGCCGTGAAGCGCTTGCAGTACGAGCGCACCAGGCCGAGGTTGAACTGCACGATCTCGGCCGTCACGTCGTCGAGCGAGCGCCGGATGCGAGTCGTACGACGCTGGTCGGCGCCGTCGGCCAGCATCTCGGCCAACTGGGTCTGCAGCGCCTTGCGCCGCTCGAACAGCTCTGCGTTGCCGTCGACGTAGTCGTCTGCGCCTCGTGTCGGGTGAATCTCTGTGACCGCCATCTTCGTTCTCCTGCACTCGCTGCTCGACCGGGAGCTGCTGGGTGTCCCGCCATCAGGTGACACCCGTCCCGCTGCCATCGGGGGATCCCGACGACTGCACCAGCATGACGGAGTCACCCGATCGGGGGAAGTTCTGGATGAGTCATTTGCGGTACATACAGGAAGAGGCTTCTGTCATCCCTCGAATGGGGGACAGAGGCCTGGTGCACTACCTACGATGAGCAGTACATCGCTCACACTCCGTGAGAGTGTTCCGACCTGGTTGCCCAGATGCCAGGAGGCTGGACGATTTCTCTCATGACCGCAACTGACCGTCTTCCGATCGTGGTCGTCCAGCAGCACAGCGTGCTGCGCGAGGCGCTGCAGATGCGACTGGAGGCAGAGGTCGATTTCCACGTCGTCGCCGGTGTCGGCACCATCGCCGAGGCCGCCGACGCCCTGGCGACGCACCCGGGTGCCGTCGTTCTCGTCGACGAGCCGACAGCGCCCGAAGCCTGCCGCACGTTCATGAACGAACTGCGTGCCCTGTCGCCGTTCGCCCGGGCCGTCATGCTGGTGAACGGCCGCCATCTCACGATGGTGTCGGCCGCAGTGAATGCCGGCGTCGTCGGCGTGCTGTGCAGCGACACGCCCACCACGGCGCTCGCCCACTCACTGCGCACCGTCGCCAGCGGAGCCAGCGTGCTCGACGAGCAGGCGCTCGCCATGCTCGCCACCTCGTGGCGCGACGTCGAGCAGCCGGCTCTGTCGATGCGCGAGCTCGAGGTGCTCACCCTGCTGGCATCGGGTTCGAGCAACGCCGAGATCGCCAGCCAGCTCTACGTGTCGACCGAGACGATCAAGACCCACGTCGCCCATCTGCTTCGCAAACTCGAGGTACCCAACCGGGCGCTGGCCGTGCGCAAGGCCGAACGGATCGGCCTGCTCGTCTGATCGAGTCGACAGCGGTGCCACACTGGGCGCCATGACTCAGGCACCCGTGCGCTACGGCATCATCGGCACCGGGATGATGGGCTGCGAGCACATCACCAACCTCGTCCACCTGCCCGAGGCCGAGGTGGTGGCCATCGCCGATCCGGTCGAGTCGTCGCTCGACTGGGG
>JBAXSU010000270.1:0-3194 GCA_037130535.1 Actinomycetota bacterium | reverse complement strand
CGATGACCGAACGGCCCGAGTAGTCGACGCGCTTGCCGAGCAGGTTCTGACGGAACCGGCCCTGCTTGCCCTTCAGCATGTCGCTGAGCGACTTCAGCGGACGGTTGCCCGGACCGGTGACCGGTCGGCCACGGCGACCGTTGTCGAACAACGCATCGACCGCTTCCTGCAGCATGCGCTTTTCGTTGTTCACGATGATTTCGGGGGCGCCGAGGTCGAGCAGTCGCTTGAGGCGGTTGTTGCGGTTGATGACGCGGCGGTACAGGTCGTTCAGGTCGGAGGTGGCGAAGCGGCCACCGTCGAGCTGCACCATCGGGCGCAGTTCGGGCGGGATGACCGGCACCACGTCGAGGATCATCGCCTTCGGGTCGTTCACCAGGCGACCGTGCTCGTCGCGTTTGTTGAACGAGGCGACGATCTTCAGCCGCTTGATGGCCTTCTGGCGGCGCTGGGCGCTGAGCGGCTTCCTGCCACTCGTGGTGGTGTCGATGGCCTCGCGCAACTTGCGTTCTTCGTCGCCGAAGTTGATGCGATCGATGAGTGCCTTGATGGAGTCGGCGCCGGTGCCACCTTCGAAGTAGTCGCCGTAGCGGTCGCGGAGCTCGCGCCACAACAGTTCGTCTTCGATGATGAGGCGGCCGTGCAGCTTGCGGAACTCGTCCCAGGTGCGCTGCAGCAGTTCGAGCTCGGCCTCGTACCGCTCGCGGATGCCCTGCACCTCTTTTTCGGCCACGTTGCGCAACTTGCGCGCGTCGGCGCCTTCTGCCTCGCTGCGAGTGGCCTCGTCCTCGAGCTCTTTGTAGCGCCGGTCGATCTCGCGGTCGAGTTCTTTGCGGATGGCGTCGCGCTCTTCGAGGTACTCGGCCTCGAGCGACGGCAGGTTCGCGTCGCGACCCTCCTCGTCGACCCAGGTGACGAGGTTGGCCGCGAAGTAGATGACCTTCTCGAGCTGCTTGGCCTTCAGCTCTTCCTTCGGCTCGATGCCGGCCAGCAGATAGGCCAGCCAGCTACGCGTGCCGCGGAGGTACCAGATGTGCACGACGGGCGCGCTGAGTTCGATGTGGCCCATGCGCTCGCGGCGAACCTTCGATCGGGTGACTTCCACACCGCAGCGTTCGCAGACGATGCCCTTGAATCGCACGCGCTTGTACTTGCCGCAGTAGCACTCCCAGTCGCGGGTTGGTCCGAAGATCTTCTCGCAGAACAGGCCGTCCTTCTCGGGGCGCAGCGTGCGGTAGTTGATCGTCTCGGGCTTCTTCACTTCGCCGTGCGACCACATGCGGATCTGGTCGGCCGTGGCCAGACCGATCTTCAGCTGGTCGAACATGTTGACGTCGAGCATCTCGGGTGTCCTTTGTCGTCGTCGGTCGGTGGTCAGAACGCGCGCTCGCGGCGAGCGGCTCGTTCGCGGTCGTCTTCGTCGGTGCCGCGCTCAGGGCGGCTGATGTCGATGCCGAGTTCTTCGGCGGCGCGGAAGACGTCTTCGTCGATCTCGCGCATCTCGATCTCGGTGCCGTCGGCCTGGAGGACCTCGACGTTGAGACAGAGCGCCTGCATCTCCTTCATGAGCACCTTGAAGCTCTCGGGGATGCCCGGCTCGGGCACGTTGTCGCCCTTCACGATGCTCTCGTACACCTTCACTCGGCCGAGCACGTCGTCAGACTTGATGGTGAGCAGCTCCTGCAGGCAGTACGCCGCGCCGTAGGCCTCGAGGGCCCACACCTCCATCTCACCGAAGCGCTGGCCACCGAACTGTGCCTTACCACCGAGCGGCTGCTGGGTGATCATGCTGTACGGGCCGGTGGAGCGGGCGTGGATCTTGTCGTCGACCATGTGGGCGAGCTTGATGATGTACATGTACCCGATGGTGATGCGGTTGTCGTACGGATCGCCGGTGCGGCCGTTGTACAGCACGGTCTTGCCATCGGTGCCGATGAGGCGGTCGCCGTCGACGGTCTCAGGGTTGATGTTCGCCAAGATGCTCTGGATGGTGGGGTGCTTACCGGCCGTCTCGTCCTCGTCCCAGTGAGCACCGTCGAACACCGGCGTGGCCACGAAGGTGGACGGCTTGGTGTTCGAGCGGGTCTTGGTCTCGGTACCGCGGATGGGCGCGTCGCCCACCATCTTGTTGTTCTTGACGTCGTTCCAACCCCAGCGAGCGGCGTACCCGAGGTGCGCTTCGAGCACCTGGCCGACGTTCATACGGCTGGGCACGCCGAGCGGGTTGAGGATGATGTCGACGGGGGTGCCGTCGGAGGTGTACGGCATGTCTTCGATGGGCAGCACCTTGGAGATGACACCCTTGTTGCCGTGGCGGCCGGCGAGCTTGTCGCCGACGGAGATCTTGCGCTTCTGCGCCACATACACCCGTACGAGCTGGTTCACGCCGGGGGGCAGTTCGTCGCCCTCGTCGCGGTTGAACACCTTCACGTCGATGACCTTGCCGCTTTCGCCGTGGGGCACCTTCAGGCTGGTGTCGCGCACTTCGCGGGCCTTCTCGCCGAAGATGGCGCGCAACAGGCGCTCTTCGGGGGTGAGCTCGGTCTCGCCCTTCGGGGTGACCTTGCCCACCAGCACATCGCCGGGGCCGACCTCGGCTCCGACGCGAATGATGCCGCGATCGTCGAGGTCTTTCAGGATGTCGTCGGACAAGTTGGGGATGTCGCGCGTGATCTCTTCGGGCCCGAGCTTGGTGTCGCGGGCGTCGACCTCGTGCTCGTGGATGTGGATCGACGTGAGCACGTCGTCTTTCACGAGCCGCTCGCTGAGGATGATGGCGTCTTCGAAGTTGTAGCCCTCCCACGGCATCAGGGCGACGAGGAGGTTCTTGCCGAGCGCCAGTTCGCCGTGGTCGGTCGACGGGCCGTCGGCCAAGATGGTGCCCTTGGTGACCTTGTCGCCTTCCTTCACCCGAGGACGGTGGTTGATGCACGTGTCCTGGTTCGAGCGACGGAACTTCGACAGGCGGTAGCTCTTCTTGCCGTGTTCGGTGTACTGCACGGTGATGACGTCGCCGCTCACCTCGGTAACGGTGCCGTCGCCGATGGCCTGGATCAGGTCGGCAGCATCGCGGGCTGCACGGTCTTCGATGCCGGTGCCGATGTACGGCGCCTCGGCCCGCAGCAGCGGCACAGCCTGACGCTGCATGTTGGCACCCATGAGGGCGCGGTTGGCGTCGTCGTGCTCGAGGAACG
>JBAXSU010000027.1:0-25812 GCA_037130535.1 Actinomycetota bacterium | reverse complement strand
CTGTCGAATTGCGACACCCACGGCTCGCCGACGGGAGGTACGCGATGGCCATCTCGCGCGTGGTGGTGAGCGCCATCCACCCCGACCCGATCCGGTCGCTCGCATACCTCGATGATCGCTTCGCGACCGAGTTCGGCATGGCCTCGCTCACCAACATCGTGCAGGCGGTGCCCGCCGTCGGATTCGACCACACCGACCTACAGCGCGGCCTATTCGGCGTGCCAGGGGTGTCGTCGGTCCAGCCCGTGGCACGTCTCGGAGAGGTGTTCGATGATGTGCTCGACCGGTTCACCGGGTTCCTCGTGCTCACAGCGGGAGCCATCTTGGCGCTGGGGGTGTTGATCGGGTTGAACACGACCCGGATCGGCGTGGAGGAACGTCGCCGCGAACACGCGACGATGCTGGCGTTCGGCGTGCCGCTGTGGCGAGTGGTAGGCGGTGTGGTCGTGGAGGCGGCGATGGTCGGTGTGGGCGCGACAATGGTGGGTCTCACCGCCGGCTATCTCACGCTGCGCTGGATCCTCGCTGCACTGGCAGAGCGGACCATTCCCGACATCGGGGTGATCCTGCACATGGGGGGTGCCACGGTGTCGTTGGCGGCCGCCGTGGGTGTTGCCGCGCTGACCCTTTCGCCACTGCTGCTGATACCCCGGATCGCCCGGATGGACCTCAGCGACACGCTGCGCCTGATGGAATGACCGTTCCATGGCCGTCGGCGGGCCGGTGCTAGCGTCGATCCCCGGGCACCGGGCAGGTCGGTGCCGATACGGCAGGGAGGTGACCGAAGATGAGCAACGCATCTGCGCCCCTGCCCATCGAGGCATCGATGCTCGCCGGACAGCGGCGGGTGCTCGAACTCATCGCCCGCGGCGCACCCCCCATCGACACCCTCTCCGCTGTGGCCGAGTTCGCCGAGGAGATCATCCCGGGGTTGCTCGCGTCCATCCTCGCCTTCGACCGAGTCGACGGTGTGTTGCGCCGCGGTGGCTACGCCTCGCTGCCGGCATCGTTCGCCGAGGCCATCGACGGCCTCGTTCCCGGACCAGCGACGGGCAGCTGCGGCACCGCCGCCTTCCGGCGCGAGCAGGTCATCAGCGACGACATCGCCAACGATCCCCTCTGGGCCGGGTTCCACGAGTTCGCCGAGTCGCACGGCATCGCCGCCGGCTGGTCGACCCCGTTGCTCGGTGCCGAAGACGGCGAACTGCTCGGGGTGTTCGGCATGTACTACCTCACACTCCGACGGCCCACCGAGGCCGAGTTGGTCATCGTGGCCGATCTGGCCAGCCTGGCCACCATCGCGCTGCAACGTCACCACGAGGAGGAACGGCAGCGCCGCGAGGCCCTGAACGACCCGCTCACCGGCCTCGCCAACCGCCGCCGCATCCGCGAACTGCTCAGCGCCGGCAACGGCAAGAATCCGCAGGAACGTACGGTGGCACTGCTCGACTTCGAACAGGTGCGCCGCTTCGACGGGCAGTTCGGCCGCCTGCTGGGCGATCGCCGGCTCGTCGAGATCGCGTTCCAGTTGCAGGCATTGCTGGGCAGCGCCACGCTGGCCCGCTTCGAGGGTGATGTCTTTGCCGCGCTCGTCGACGCCCCCGACGATCGCGCCCGATCCGTCGTCGAGGGAGCACTCGACGCCTTCTCGCTGCCGATCTCGTTCCCGGGCACCGACCTGCGTGGCGCAGTGGGTGTGGGCATGGTGCACATCCACGGCGACGTCGACGACGTCGACGAACTGCTCTACCACGCGACGGAAGCCACCCGCCGGTCCACCCAGATGGGCGGGGGCCGAGTGGTGGTGTTCGGCGACGACGAACGCCGTGCCGCATCGCAGCGTCGGCGTATCGAGCGACTGCTGTTCGGGCTGATCTCCGACGAGCGGGTGGTGGCGCACTTCCAGCCCATCGTCTCGTTGTCGACCGGCCACACCATCGGCCTCGAAGCCCTCGCCCGCCTCGAAGGCGACGATGTAGCCGACATCTCGCCGGCCGTGTTCATCCCGGTCGCCGAGGAGAGCAACCTCATCGAGGCCATCGGCACCGCGATGCTGCGCCGCTCATGCGAGGCCCTGGCCGGCCACCGCAACGAACTCGAGGGCCTCACCATGCACGTGAACGTGTCGGTGCGGCAGCTGATGAACCCGTCGTTCACGACCGAGGCTGCCGCTGTCGTGGTGAAGTACGGGTTGCACCCTCGTCGCATCTGCTTCGAGATCACCGAGAGTCAATGGCTCGACCGCACCAGCCCCGCCCGGGCCACGATCGACGAACTGCGTCGACGCGGCTTCCGCATCGCACTCGACGACTTCGGTACCGGCTACGCCTCGCTCAGCTACCTGCAGGAGCTGCCCTTCACCGAGGTGAAGTACGACGGGTCGTTCGTCGCTCGGCTCGGCATCGACGAGCCCGCTGCGGCGCTGTGCTCTGCCGCGCGCAGCATGGCCCACGCCTGCGGCATGACCATGATCGCCGAGAGCGTCGAGACCGCCGAGCAGGCTGCCATCGTGCGCGACCTCGGCTACGACGCCGCACAGGGCTGGTACTTCGGGTCGGTGATGCCGCTCGAGGAACTGCTCGCCTGGCTGAGCACACGCCCCGCCGACTGACCGTCAGGACGTCATCCCACCCAGGCCCACCAGGCCGCGCGCGAGTTCGATCTCGCCCATGTGGCGCAGCCCGTGCTGATAGATCCAGCACTCGACGCCGTCGAGCACGGTGATGCCTTCGTCGCCGGCGACCCGGGCGCTGTAGGTGCTGGCGATCTGCGGCGGGAACGGACGCGTGATGACCACCCGGTGCAACTCGTCCTCGTCGAGCACGGCGAGCCAGGCCTCCGTGCGATCGAACACCAGTCGCTGGTACTCCTTGAAGGCGTCGAAGTCGCCGATGCGCTGATGGATCATCTCGTCGACGGTGCGGTGCTTGCCGTGGTCGGCGATGGCCATCTGCACTCGGGCCTGCCAGCCGTCGTTCCAGATGGGTGGCGTACCCGTGAGCAACATGAACGAGGCATCGATCATGTTGGTGATGTGGAAGAGGCTGAACCCGATGGGCAGCACGCCCTCGCGCTCGACGTGGTTCACGTGTTCGAGGTCCATCGTGTCGCAGGCCTGGTAGTAGAGGGAGTGCATCGCCTTCATGCGACGCTGCAGAGAATCGAGGATCGTCGCAGGCATAGTCGTTTCAGTATTGCAACTCCGCTGCGCTCGCCACCGCCCGGAGCGACGCCACCACGTCGTCGTCGGTCACCACCCGGGCGTTCGCGTACCAGTGGGCCACGATCAGCGGCTCCGGACCCGTACCGACCGACACCATCTCGTCGACATCGTCACCCACACGTTCTGCCCATCCCTCCGGTGCGATGGGCACCGCCATCACCACCCGGATCGCGCCGAGGGCTCGAGCGACCCGGCACGCGGCCCGAGCCGTCGAACCGCTGGCGATGCCGTCGTCGACCACCAGCACGGTGCGGCCGCGCAGGTCGGTACGGGCCAGATCGCCGCGGTAGCGGTGCACCTGACGCTCCACCTCCAACGCCTCCACCCACTCGAGCGCGGCGAGTTCGTCGGCCTCGATCCCGGTCGCAGCCGCAAGAGCCTGATCGATGAGGTGCACGCCTCCCTCGCCCACTGCGCCGACCGCCACCCAGCGGCCCTCCACCGGCACCACCACACGGCGAACCACCAGCACATCGAGCGGCGCGCGCAACGCCGTGGCCACCTGCTCGGCGACGGGCATGCCCTGCCGCGGCACACCCACCACGACGGGCTGATCGGCGGTGAGATGATCGAGCAGGCCGGCCAACTTCCGCCCGGCGTCATGACGGTCGACGAACATCGGTGCGTCCTCCTTACCGGGTGCCCGACGGCACCGCTCGGCAGGTCCAGCAAAGCAGCACCCGCTGCGAGTCGCGAGGGCCGAAGGTCTCGCCCGATCATGCACCCTTCGCCCCTCCGGATCGCGTTCCGCACGGGCGACGCTGTGGACATGGCTGTTTCCCAGTCCGGCACCCAGTCCGGCACCCTGCCCGCCCTCGCCCGCTGCGCCCATCCCGTGCTGGGCCACGACCACGACTACGACGGCCTGCTCGACCTCGTCGGCGATCGTCGCTTCGTACTCATCGGCGAGTCGACCCACGGCAGTCAGGAGTTCTACCGTGAACGAGCGCGCATCACCCAGCGCCTGATCACCGAGTGCGGCTTCAACGTGGTGGCCCTCGAAGCCGACTGGCCCGACGTGGCGAGGGTGCGGCGGTACACGCTCGGCCGATCGGCCGATACCTCGGCCGATGAGGCCCTGTCGGACTTCCGACGCTTCCCCGCCTGGATGTGGCGCAACACCGAGATGGTGGGCTTCGTCGAGTGGCTCCGCGACCACAACATGTCCCGACGCCACGAGGTCGAGCAGGTGCAGCTGTTCGGGCTCGACCTGTACAGCCTGCGCGCGTCGATCGAAGCCGTCATCGACTACCTCGACACCGTCGACCCGGTGGAGGCCCGCCGGGCGCGCGAGCGGTACAGCTGCTTCGACCACGTCGGCGCCGAGGGTCAGGCCTACGGCTACGCGCTCGCCTTCGAGGGCGCCGCTCCGTGTGAGGACGAGGTGGTGGCCCAACTGGTGGTGCTGCGCCGCAACAGCGCCGCCTACCTCGGCGCCGACGGGCCCCACGCCGACGACGACCTGTTCGCTGCCGAGGTGAACGCGATGGTGGTGCGCAACGCCGAGGAGTACTACCAGCAGATGTATCGCGCCGAGACCTCGTCGTGGAACCTGCGTGATCGCCACATGGCCGCCACCCTCGACGCCATCACCCATCACGTCGATCGGCGCCTGGGGGCGGGCCAGCCTCGGGCGAAGGTGGTGGTGTGGGAACACAATTCGCACGTCGGCGACGCACGCGCCACGGCGATGGGTGCCCGCGGCGAACTCACCGTCGGCCAGTTGGCTCGGCAGCGGTACGGGTGCGAGTGCCTGCTGATCGGGCTCACCACCTTCGACGGATCGGTCACCGCAGCCGCAGCCTGGGGCAGCCGCGCCGAGCGTTGGCGGGTGAGCCCGGCCCTCACCAACAGCCACGAGGCCTTGCTGCACCAGGTGGGACTTCCCGCGTTCTGGGTGTCGACCAGCGAGCCGGTGGTGGCGAACGAACTGCGCACGCCCCGCCTCGAGCGCGCCATCGGAGTGGTGTACCGGCCGCACACCGAACGCCAGAGCCACTACTTCCCGGCGAGGTTGGCCGATCAGTTCGACGTGGTGCTGCACCTCGACCGTACGAGTGCGCTCGAGCCGCTCGAACGTACGGCCGACTGGGACTCCACCGAGCCCCCCGACACCTTCCCCAGCGGCGTGTGAGGCCCGAGCGGGATCTGAGCGGCCGCCGAGTGCACCGCCTCAGCGGCGCAGGATCTGGCGCAAGCGGGCGTCGGGCTGGGGGCGAGCCCCGAGGTGCTCGATGACCCACGCCGAGATCTGCGTCGCGAACCGCGCCGCCGCGACCGCGTCGTGATGCTCGAGGTAATGGGCGAGGAACGATCCGGCGAACGAGTCGCCCGCACCGGTGGCATCGACCAGATTGTTCGTCGCCGGCGGCACCACCGTGGCCTTGCCGGCCTCGTACACGAGTGCGCCCTCGGCGTCGAGCTTCAACATCACCAGCGCGCCCGGGTACAGCTCGGCGAGCCGAGCGGCGATGGCCACCGGCTCGTCGAGTCCGGTGAGCATGCCTCCCTCTTCGAAGTTCGGCAGCAGGATGTCGACCCCGAGGTCTTGCGTATACCCGAGGAACGTGTCGATGCCCATCTCGCCGATCATCTGGAACGATCCGGGGTCGAACGACAGCGTCGCTCCGGCCTCGCGGGCGAGCCCGGCAGCCTTGCGCGCCGCCGCACGGGGCGGATCGACGAAGAACGACCACGCCGTGAGATGCAGGTGACCCGCCGCACGCACGACATCGGCCGGCAGTTCGCTGGGCAGCAGGTAGAAGTCGGCGCCGCGACCCGACACCATCGAGCGCTCGCCGGTGTGATCGACGAACACGGCGACCGACCCGGTGAGGTGGGCGTCGGTCTCGATGAGGTGGGCGTGCACGCGCTCGGCGGCGAGGTCTTCCTGCGCCAGTAGACCGAATCGGTCGCGGCCGATCTTGCCCACGAAATGGGTGTCGTACCCGCAACGCGCCGCCCACACCGACACGTTGGCTGCACTGCCGCCGGGGGTGAGCATCACCTCGCCGAAGGTGTCGCCACCTTTCAGCAGTTCGGTGTTGGTGCGGATGAGGACGTCCCAGGCGAAGTCGCCCAACACGCACAGGGGGGCAGGCACGGGGCGAGAGCGTACCGTCAGGCGCGCAGTTCGTAGCGAACGGGCAGTCGCTTGAGCCCGCCGACGAAGATGGTCTTGCTCAGCGCCGGCTCACCGGCGTGTGCGGTGGGATCGACAACGGCGAATCCGGCCTCATGCACGGTCATGGTCATGGAGCCGATGGTAGAGGACCGGATTCCCCGGTCCATCGGCCAGACGACCTGTCTCGCGCCCACTCAGCCACCACTGCTGGTCGAGCGACCTCGCCGGGTGATCGATCTCGCCGACGTGCGTCCCGTCGGCGAAGTAGATGATCGTCATCACGCTGCGCATGACGTCGGTGGGGTTCGCCGGTGCCGAGTGCAGGGTCCACCCGGCGTGGAACGTCGCGTCGCCCGCCCGCATGGGTGCGTGGGTGGCGAGCGGGAAGTCGCGCTCGCGGACCATCTCGTCGAAGAAGGCCTGCGACGGATCGCCGATGAGGTGCTCGCCGAGCGCCCCCAGTCGGTGGGTGCCCGAGGCGAAGGTCATCGCGCCCATGCGGGCGTCGATGTCGACCAGCGGCATCCACATCGTGATCGTGTGCTCGGTGGCGAGCGGCCAGTAGTTCTGGTCCTGGTGCCAGGGCGTGTGGCCGCCACCAGGTTCTTTCAACAGCGCCTGGTCGTGGTAGAGCCGCACCCCATCGACACCCATCAGGTCGGCTGCCACCTTGGCGAACCGGCGGGCCGTCACGTACTGCCGCACTGCCTCGTCGTCTGCCCACAGGTTCGGCACCTGCAGGAACGCCCGACCGTACGTGTCGCGTTCCTCGAGGGGTCGTTGTTCGAAGCGGTGGCGCAGAGCCGCCGACTCGATCGCCGGGGCGTACACGGCGAGTTCGTCGGCCGACGCGAGGCCACGCACCACAGTGTGTCCGTCGCGCCGGTACGCGTCGATGGTGTCGGAGTCGAGTGCATACGAATCGTCGAGTACCGGGGCTGCCACGGGCCGATGGTAGCAAGAGGGCCCACGCCGCGGACCGCCCGACAAGGTTTGGTCAAGGGTCGGGCACCATGGCACCGGGCCGGGAACCGTCAGCAACATGCGTATAGAAGGTTCCACTCTCAACCCGGCGGGACTGTCCGCTGCGGGGCGGACTGGGGCCGACTCGCCTGGCGCACGCCCACCCCAGCTCGAGTCGACGGCCCCACGCTCGGATCCATCCGGTGCCCCGACTCTGTCGCCGTTGCCGCAAATCAAGGTGCTCGTCACGATGGTCGAGCGACTCACCGGCCGGCCGGTTCGAATGGTCGATGCATCCGAGTTGCCATCGCTCTCGCTCGAAACGCCACCGCCCGAACGTCCACCTGCGCTGTCGTCGCGACCCGACTGGGGCGTCACACTCGGCGTGATGGATCGCGGCACCATCGGCTCGAGCGCCGAGGCCACGACGGTCACGGCTCGCGCCACGGTGACCGACGACGCCGGCACCAGCCATGACGTGCGTGCGTCGATCGCACTGTCGAGCCGATTCGTCGCCGATCAACGTGCACGGATACGCGACGGCGTGTCGCCGCTCACCGACCCGCTCCTCGTCAGCTTCGGAAGCGCCATCAGTTCGGGGTCGGGCAACTTCCGGCTCGATCTCGACCCACACAGCGGTCTCGCCCGGCTCACCGTCGCCGCCGATGGCAACCAGAGTGACATTGCTTCAGCGACATCGACGGCCCGCGGCATCCTCTCCGGCCTCAACATCGACCCACGGGTGAACATTGCGAACGTGATGGTCGTCTCGTCGGTAGCGATGAACGCAGGTCGCCAGGCCGGATCTGCGCCAGCGAATGCCCTGAGCACCTATCAGCCGGTCGATCCCGAACGCTCTGAGTCAATCCAGCTCGACGTCACGGTCTGACGGCCCGGAGCACGACGAACCCCGGCGTACTCGCCACCACCTCGGCTCCGCCGAAGATGCGTTTGAGTTTCACGTGGTAGCCCAGGTGGCGGTTCCCCACCACCCACATGTCGCCCCCTGGCCGTAACGCTCTGCGGGCCTGGACGAACATGTCCCAGGCGATCGCGTCGGTGAGCGCGTGGCCGCTGTGGAACGGTGGATTCACGATGACCCGGTCGACGGTGCCGGCGTCGACCGACGCTCCATCGTGCACCGTGTCGAGGCAGTCGCCGACGGTGAAGCGGGCCTGACGGTCGGGGCCGAGCGACGCCCGGAACGTCGCCTCAGCCGACGCCACGGCATGGAACGACTCGTCGACGAACACCACCGAGGCATCCGGATCTGCGAGCGCGACCTGCGTGCCCACCACCCCGGTGCCACAGCCCAGATCCACCACCAGTGGCCCGCAGGCCGCCGGAGCACCGGCACGGAACAACGCGTCGAGCAGCACCCCGGTGCCGGGGTCGAGCCGTTCGGCGGCGAACGCACCGGCGTGGGCCACCACGGTGACACCGGTGCCGGCCACCTGCCACCGCGTCGGCCACCGGCTCGGCGCTGGGCGCAGTGCCGGGTCGAACGTCGCGACTACCAGGCGGGCCTTGCGCTGCGCCAGCGTGGTGCGTGTGCTGCCCACCATCTGCTCGAACACCGCGAGCGTGGAGGTGTGGAGGTGACGGGTCATCGCTGCGCCGAGCACCACCGTGCCCGGCTGCAGCGACGGGCGCAGCATGCGCAACTGTTCGTCGAGCACGGCCAGCGACTTGGGCACCTTCACGACGAGCAGGTCGATGCGTGCCGGCAGCGGATCGAGGCTGCCCAGCAGCACCACTGCATCGGCGTCGATGCCGTTGGCGGCGAGATTGGCGCGCGCGGCGCACTGGCTGACGAACGAGTCTCCCCAGTGGACGACCGGTGCTGTCGCCCGGGCCGAAAGGGCAACAGCCAACGCCCCCGATTCGTCGTTCACCACCACGGTCACGCCATCGCCCGGCAACCCGACCTGGGCAAGGTGTTGCAACGCGTACTCGTCGGCCGCGTCCCACGCGCGCAACTGTTCACGCGGCCGCACCGGATAGCGGGCGAGCCGAAAGGTGCCCTGCGGCACCGCCAACGATTCGCTCACCGTCGACCGGCCAACCGCCAGGCGGCGGCCAACGCGTGCTCGAGTGACTCGGTGAAGGCAACGCCCTGCCAGGCGATGTCGAACGCCGTACCGTGATCGACCGAGGTGCGGATGATGGGCAGGCCCGGCGGCGACGGCGCGCTCGATCGCAGGGGCGATGTGATCACCTGCTCGGTCACCCTCACAGTCTGCCGTCCAGCAACGAGGTGGCGCGAGCCGAGATCGACGACGAGGCACTCGACCGCATCGTCCACACCCGTCGTCGTCACGTGAACGGTCCGCCCGAGCCGATCAGCGAGTGCCCCGGCCACTTCCAGGGCACCGGTGCGATCGTCGGCGGTGATCACGAATCGGTCCATGTGCGCGGCGACGCTACCGCTGTCCGGCAGACTGCCCGGGTGAGCGCGACCCGCACCTCGTACGACGCCGTCGTGGTGGGTGCCGGCCCGAACGGGCTCACGGCCGCCTGCACCCTGGCGGCGGCCGGCCGTTCGGTGCTGGTGGTCGAGGCAAACGACACCATCGGTGGCGGCTGTCGCTCGGCCGAACTCACCCTGCCTGGACTCACTCACGACGTGTGCGCCGCAGTGTTCGCCCTGGCCGCTGTGTCGCCCGCCTTTCGCGACCTCGGCATCGAGTCGCTCGGGGTCGAGTGGACACATCCCGACATCCCCCTCGCCCACCCCCTCGACGACGGGCGGGCCGGTGTGCTGCACCGATCGATCGACGACACCGCGGCGGCGTTGGGCGACGACGGACGGCCGTGGCAGCGACTGCTCGAACCCTCGCTGCGCCAGTGGCACCACCTGCTCCCGCACCTGCTCGGCCCCATCACCGCGCTGCCCCGTCACCCGCTCACCCTCGGCCGTTTCGGGCTGCGGGCGGTGCAGCCCGCCACATGGGTGACGCGGAGCTTCAGTGACGAGCCGGCTGCCGCGCTGTTCGCCGGCTGCGCCGCCCACGCCTTCTTGCCACTCACCCACGCACTGTCGGCCTCGTTCGGGATGATGCTCGCCCTCACTGCGCACGCCGCGGGCTGGCCGCTGGCCCGGGGCGGCGCGCAGACCGTTCCCAACGCACTGGCAGCCCGACTCGCTGCCGCCGGCGGCGTCGTCGAGACATCGCGCCCGGTACGGTCACTCGCCGATCTACCGCCCCACCGGGTGGCGTTGTTCGACACGGCCCCGCGACAGGTGGCATCCATCGCCGGCGATGCCCTCCCGCACCGCTATCGCAGCGCCCTCACCCGCTTCCGGCCCGGCCCGGCAGCGTTCAAGGTCGACTATGCCCTCGACGGTCCGGTGCCGTGGACCAACGCCGACTGCCGACGGGCGGGCACCGTTCATGTCGGTGGTAGCACCGCCGACATCGCCGCGGCCGAGGCCGATGTGGCCGCGGGCCGCATGCCCGAGCGACCCTTCGTGCTGGTGGTGCAGCCCGAGGTTGCCGACCCCACTCGTTCACCTGCCGGCCGGCACACGCTGTGGGCCTACGCGCACGTGCCCCACGGCTGCACCGTTGATGCCACCGATGCGCTGGAACGGCAGATCGAACGATTCGCCCCCGGCTTCCGCGACCGGGTGCTCGCGCGCCACGTCATCTCGCCCACCGAGTCAGAACTCCGGAATGCCACCCACATCGGCGGCGACATCACCGGCGGCGCCCACAGCGGTCTGCAGTTGCTGTTCCGTCCCACGGTGTCGCTGCGGCCATACGTCACGCCAAACCCCTCGATCGTGCTGTGCTCGGCCTCCACCCCACCCGGAGGCGGGGTGCACGGGATGTGCGGGGCCAACGCGGCGCAACGGGTGCTGGCAGGCGTGCTGCGCTGACCGGCACACGAGCCGACGACCTTCGGCCCTCGCACCCACCCCGTTCCCGGCGGCACCGTAGAGGCATGGCTTTCCTCAACCGTGTCGATGCAGGCCGCCGACTGGCCGACCAGCTGGGTTCGTTCCGCGGGAGCGACGTGGTGGTGCTGGGCCTGCCTCGCGGCGGTGTGCCCGTCGCCGAGCAGGTGGCCACGGCGTTGCACGCGCCGCTCGACATCATCGCCGTGCGCAAGCTCGGTGTGCCGCTGCAACCCGAGTTGGCCGCTGGCGCGATCGGTGAGGGCGGGATCCGCGTGACCAACGACGAGGTGGTCGACGCCTACCACCTCACCGCGCACGATCTCGAACAGATGGAACGACGCGAACGCCCGGAACTGGAGCGTCGCATGTCGATGGTTCGTCGCAGCCACCCGCGGCTGTCGTTGACCGATCGCATCGCGATCGTGGTCGACGACGGGATTGCGACCGGCGCGACCGCCCGGGCCGCCTGCCAGGTGGCTCGCGCCCATGGCGCGGCTCGGGTTGTTCTGGCGGTACCGGTGGCGCCCGCCGACTGGCGTGCCGAGCTCGGCAACGCTGCCGACGACTACGTGTGTGTCGATGCGCCGGAACGCTTCGCTGCTGTCGGGCAGTGGTACGCCGACTTCGCACCCACCTCCGACGACGATGTCATGGCGTCGTTGGCACGCAACGCACACCGTGGTTGGGATGTGGCGCTCCCCGCGGCAGGGGTGGTGCTCGACGGGCACCTCACCCTGCCGTCCGACGCGGCTGCGGTGGTGGTGTTCGTCCACGGCAGCGGCAGCAGTCGACACAGCCCGCGCAATCAGTTCGTCGCCAACATGCTCGACGACGCCGGGCTGGGAACCCTGCTCTTCGATCTGCTCACCGATGACGAGGCCGAGGACCGCCAGAACGTGTTCGACATCGAACTGCTCGCCCACCGGCTGGTCGACGTGACGCGCTGGCTACGCGGCCAGTTCATCGGCCTTCCGCTACAGGTCGCCTACTTCGGCGCCAGCACCGGCGCCGCTGCGGCCTTGGCTGCAGCAGCCCGCCCCGGCGCCGATGTTGCGGCAGTGGTATCGCGCGGCGGGCGACCCGACCTGGCCCACCACCACCTCGAGGCGGTGCGGGCCCCCACGCTGCTCGTCGTGGGCGGCCTCGACCATGTGGTGCTCGACCTGAACCGCCGCGCCGCGGCGGCGATGCGCTGCGAGCACCGCGTGGAGGAGGTGCCCGGGGCCACCCACCTGTTCGAAGAGCCGGGCACCCTGCACCAGGCCGCTGCTCTGGCCACACGGTGGTTCACCGGCCATCTGCGGGTGCCGGCTCAGAGCGGCGCGAGCGGGAAGCCGCCCCGTGCCTCCTCTACGGCGTAGCCGACGCGGAACACCGTGACGTCGTCGTAGGTTCGACCGACGATCTGCAAGCCGGTGGGCACACCGTTGTCGGCCAGTCCCGACGGCACCGACAGCACCGGGCAGCGGCTGAACATGTTGAACGGGGTGGTCATTGCGCCGAGCAGGTAGTGCTCGACCTGCACCCCGTCGACCGTGAGTGCCCGCTCGGTGTAGTCCTCGCCTGCCGGGTATCCGCGGGTGGCCATCGTGGGGCACAGCAGTGCGTCGTACCGTTCGAAGAGTTCACCGAGCGGCTGCCACAGGCGACCCTCCAGCTCCATGCCTTCCAGGAAGGTGAGCGGTGTCGACTGCGTCTCCTCGGCAAAGCGCCGGGCGTAGGGCGTGAGGAGGTGGGCATTGTCGATGAGGTCGTGACCCACCGCTGCGCCGAAGATGGAACCGAAGTGCGAGCGGAACGCGGCGAAGACATCGACCCGGCTCCACGGCAGTTCCACCTCGTCGACCAGAGCACCGGCATCGGCCAGCAGGGCGGACGCACGCCGTGTGTTGGCCACTACGTCGGGGTCGACAGCGAAGTCGCCCAGTCGTACGCACAGAGCGATGCGCAGGCCCGCCACCCCCGCGCCTTGCAATGCCAGCACCGGCGGATCAGGCAGCGACACGACGTCGCCCGGATGCCGACCAGCGATGACGTTCTCGAGCAGGGCGCAGTCGGCCACCGAGCGCGCCATCGGGCCATCGTGGCAGTACTGATCGAGGTTGAACGGCGGCAACGCCGGCACGCGTCCGAACGGCGGCTTGAACCCCACCACCCCCGAGAGCGAAGCGGGGATGCGGATGGACCCGCCGATGTCGCTGCCCGTGGCGAGCGTGGTGTAGCCAGCCGTCAGGGCGGCACCCGACCCACCCGACGAACCACCGGGCGACATGTCGAGGTTCCACGGATTGCGAGTGACACCCCAGATCGCGCTGTGGGTGAAGCCGGCGCAGCAGTACTCGGGGGTGGTGGTGCGCACGTGGATGACCCCACCGGCCCGCTGGATGCGTTCGATGATGGGGTGGTCGACCGGGGCGACTTCGCCACGATGGATGAGCGAACCCTGGGCCCACTCGCGCCCCACCAAGGGGTGTTCCTCCTTGGTGGCCACGGCCAGGCCGTCGAGGGGACCCCGTGGAGCTCCAGCCGCGTAGCGCTCGGCAGCGGCCGCAGCCTCGGTACGCGCCTCGTCGTAGCGCCGGTCGCACACAGCGTTGATCGACGGCTCGACCTCTTCGATGCGGTCGACGAGCGCGTCGAGGTACTCCACGGGCGACACCTCGCGTCGCCGGAACCGATCGAGCACCTCGACCGCCGACCAGGTGTGCATCGCCGTGTCGTTCATGGATCCAGTCCTCCTTCTCCGGGCCCTGTCAGGCCCAACCACTGAGCACGATCTTGCCCACGTGTTGCCGCTCGAGGAACGCCGTCTGCGCCTTTCGCACCTGATCGAAGCGGTACACGGCAGACACCGTGGGCACGATGTCGCCACGTTCGACATGGCCCACCAGTCGGGCGAACAGGCCGGGTGGCTGCACCGCGGTGCCCGCCATGAGCAGGTCGCGCAGATACAGCGTGCGTAGGTCGAGAGGCACGTGCGGCCCCGCCACCGCGCCCGACACCACATACCGACCGCCGCGGCGCAGCAGGCCGATGAGGCCTGCCCATTCGGCACCGCCCACCACATCGGCCACCACGTCGACACTCGCGCTCCCGGTGGCCTCACCCAACTGCACCGCAAGGGGCAGCGCCCGGTCGAGCACCACGTGGGCACCCAGTGCTCGTACCCCATCGGCCTTCGCCGCCGTGCTCACCGCCACCACCGTCGCCCCGCGCTGACGGGCGACCTGCACCAGCGCAGAGCCGACACCACCCGATGCGCCGGTGACCAGCACCGTGTCGCCCGTGCCCGCCTGCACCCGCTCGAGCATGTTCAGCGCGGTGCCCGACGAGGTGGCGAACGAGGCCAGCTCGGCATCGGTCAGCATCGACTGCACCGGGTGCACATTGGCGGCCGGCACGACGACGAACTCGGCGTAGCCGCCGTCGATCTCTGAACCGACGTAGCCGGTGCGTTCCAGCGACCACGGGTCGGCCCGGTCGCGCAGCCACGGATCGACCATGACGCGCCGATCCAGCAGCGCGGCTGCAGTGGCCGCGTCGACACCAGAGCCCACGGACACCACCGTGCCGCACACATCGGCCCCCTGGATGCGCGGGAAGCGCAGTGGCTCGTCCCATGCGCCGTTGTCGTCGCCCTGCGCGTACCAGCCGACGCGGGTGTTCACATCGGTGGCGTTCACCGCGCACGCACCCACCTGCACGAGCACCTCGCCATCACCTGGCTCGGGCCGCGGATGGTCGTGCACCACCGCCAGTCGGTCGAGGCCGCCGTGCCCGAGCAGCAAGACGGCGCGCATGGTCAGTGGACGGAGATGTGGCCGAGCAGTGTGGCGAGCGACTGCTGCATCACGGCGGCGGCACGGGCCCGGCTGTGCCCCTGGGCGTCGCGCATCAGCCGGTATGCCTCGAACGAGCACAGCACGTCGACCGCCGACAGCAGGGCCGTCGCACCGGCGGCATCGAGTTCGCCGAGTTCGGCCGCGAACAACTTCTTCACCTGGTTGCGCAGGAACGTGCGGCTCTGAGCCAACTCAGCGGCGATGAGCGGCTGGAACGGGGCGCGGATCCGTGCCACCTGACCCACCGAGTCGATGGCCTCGAACAGCGCCACCCGCGAGTCGATGAGGGCAGCGATGCGCTCGGCGAGCGAGGCCGTCGGGCTGACCGCGACGTCGACCAGATGGCGCACCCGATTCTCCTGACGGCGGATGGCCTCGCTGCACAGGTCGTCGACATCGTCGAAGTAACGGAAGAGCGACCGTGGCGACGAACCGGCCCGTTCGGCGATCTCGTTGGCACTGGGCTCGAGATTGCCCTCGCCGTACAGCTCGAGCAACGCATCGACCACCGCCTCGCGGTTGCGTTCGCGGCGCAGGTGGCGGCCGTCGAGATCGTCGTCGAGTTGGGTCATCGCCCCCAGTCTCGCACCTCCTCGCGCCGGCAGCACAACACGGCCGACCCTGGGCGACCCACTCGTCTCAGCGGGCGGCTGGCCCCACCGACGCGACGCACCGGAAGCCAATGTTGCCGGTGCTGCTGTCGGGGGTGCTTTGCATGCGTGCCGCCGGCCGGTAGCGGCGACAGTACGACGCGTGGCACAGATACGAGCCGCCCTTCAGCAAGCATTCGGCGGTCCACTCCCACACATTGCCCACCATGTTGTAGAGGCCGTAGGCGTTCGGCGGAAAGGCGTCGACCGGGCACGTGCCCAACCAGCCGTCGGCCCCCGTGTTCCCTCCCGGGAAGGTGCCCTGGAACACGTTCATCATGTGCTGGCCGGCGGGCTCGAGCTCGTCGCCCCAGGGGAACGTGGTGGTGCTGCCGCCGCGGGCGGCGAACTCCCACTCGGCCTCGGTGGGCAACCGCACCCCGGCCCAGGCGCTATAGGCCTCGGCGTCGCGCAGGCTGACGTGCACCACCGGGTGATCGGCGCGGTCGGCGATGCTGCTCTGCGGCCCCTCGGGGTGCTGCCAGGTGGCACCCCCGACCTCGCGCCACCACGGCGCTGCTGCAACCCCCCGGGTGTCGGGGAAGTCGTCGGGCAGCAGGCCGCCGAACACGAACGAGGCACCGAACTCCTCGGCGTCGGTGCGGTAGCCGGTGGCCGTCACGAAGGCCGCGAACTCGGCGTTGGTGACCGCAGTGGGCGACACGGTGTAACCCTCCACGGCGCCGGGCCGAGGTACCTCACCGTCGGCCGGATACGCCCACGGGTCGTCGCTGCCCATCACGAACGCGGCCGGACCGAGGGGTACCCAGCCGACAGTGCTCGGCACCCTGGCAGCAGGGCCCATCGGGACAGCTCGCTCGCCGCCCGACCCGTCGCGAGCCGGGGCGCAGCAACCGTCCATCGACCCCTACTGTCGCGCGTTCTCGGCGGCCTCGGCCACCGCCGCATTGGCCGCGGTCTGCTTGGGCCGCTCGGGCGCCAATTGCACGTCGACCCGAGCGATGGTGCCGGTGAACTCGTTCGGAATGGAGTATGCGTCGCTCACTGCCGAGCCCAGATCGGCGCCCACAGTGACGCTGGCGCTCGACATCATCCGCATCACCATGGGGATGTCGGCGGTGCCGCACGGTTCGCCGTCGATGAGTACCGTCGCGGTGCCGTTGCGGCCGAGGCGTTGGAAATCGACCCCCACGGTGCTGGCCCCATGCGGAACGGGGCGAGTGGACGTGACGAGCGTGTGCGCGCCGAACGCGTTGTAGTCGAACACCAGTCGGTCGGCGTCGATGAACAGGCTGAGGCCGCTGTTCTCGGTGCCGGTGGCGAACAGCACGCCGTTCGCTCCCGCCGGCCGATCGATGGTGGCCGTGATCTGGAACGTGCGGCCACCGATGGTGGCCGCTGCCTGCGGCGGGATGGGCGACACCGGCGGGTAGTACACGTAGTGCCGGTCGGTTGGGTGCGGGGTTCGGTCGACGAAGCGGGCACCGAACAGTTCGACACCCCGGTCGTCGAGCGGCAGCACGCCGTGCACCTCGGCCTCGCGCCACCACAGGGCGATCATCTCGGCCAGCTTCGCGGGCATCTCGGCAGCGACGTCGTGACACTCAGATCGGTCGACATCGACGTGGTACAGCTCCCACGGGTCGTCGTCGAACGAGGTGCCCGGCGTGTGGCGGCACACTGCTTTCCAGCCGTCGTGCCAGATGCCGCGGTGGCCGATCATCTCGAAGTACTGCACCGGCTTCTGCGTGGGCGCGTCGGGGGCGTCGAAGCTGTAGGCCAGCGACGTGCCGGTGACGGGCAACTGCTCGTAGCCGCGGTAGGTACCGGGGGCCGTCACCTGCAGCAACTCGTACACCGTGGGGGCGATGTCGTTCACATGGTGGAACTGGTCGCGGATACCACCGGCATCGGTGATGCGGGCCGGCCAGTGGGCCACCAGCGGCACGTGCACACCGCCCTCGTGGGTGTTCTGCTTGTACCACTTGAACGGGGTGTTGCCGGCCTGCGACCAGCCCCACGGGTAGTTCGTGTGGCTGTGCGGGCCACCGATGTCGTCGATGCGCTGCACAGCCTCATCGGGCATCTCGAGCATGCCGTTGAAGAACTTCATCTCGTGCATCACACCGAAGGGGCCGCCCTCCTGGCTGGCCCCGTTGTCGGCCAGCACCATCACGAGGGTGTTGTCGAGTCGGCCGAGCGCGTCGAGGTCGTCGAGCAGGCGACCGATCTGCGCGTCGGTGTGGTCGAGGAACGCGGCGAACGCCTCCTGCATACGCGCTGCCAGGCGGCGCTGGTTCTCGGGCAGGCCGTCCCAGGCATCGACACCGGGGTTGCGTGGCGCGAGTTCGGTGCCCTCGGGCAGCAGACCCATCTCCATCTGGCGGGCGAACCACTGCGCGCGGACCGCGTCCCAGCCCTCGTCGAAGCGACCGCGGTACTTGGCCATGTAGTCGGCCGGGGCCTGGTGCGGTGCGTGGGTGGCGCCGAAGGCGAGGTACAGCAGGAACGGCCGGTCGGGCCGGATGGACACCGAGTCGTGGATGAACTCGATGGCGTGGTCGACGAGGTCTTCGCTGAGGTGGTAGCCCTCATCGGGCGTGCGCGGCGGCTGGATGCGATGGTTGTCGTAGGTGAGGTCGGGCGAGAACTGGTCGGTCTCGCCGTCCATGAACCCGTAGAACCGGTCGAAGCCACGGCCGAGCGGCCACTGCCGGAACGGCCCTGCCGCCGACGCATCGGCCATCTGGCACAGGTGCCACTTGCCCACTGCGAACGTGGCGTAGCCCTCGTCGCCGAGCACCTCGGCGATGGTGGCGGCATGGTTGGTGATGTGGCCGCGCATGTGGGGGAAGCCGGTGTTGAAGTTCGACACGTTGCGCATGCCCACCGAGTGGTGGTTGCGCCCGGTGAGCAGCGCGGCGCGGGTGGGCGAACACAGCGGGGTGACGTGGAAGTTGGTGTAGCGCAGGCCGCCGGCCGCGAGCCGGTCGATGTTGGGCGTGTCGATGGTGGAGCCGAAGCACCCGAAGTGCGAGAAGCCGAGGTCGTCGAACAAGATGATGACGACGTTCGGCGCGTCTTCGCCCGGATGGGCCGGCACGTCGAACGACGGAGTCGACTCGGCCAGCGTGCGCCCGATCGTTCCGTTGAACTCGATTCGCCCGTACTCGACCTGTTCGGTCATGGCCCCTCCTGATCACGGTATCGGCAGAGAGTCTGCCAGAACGTCGGTCGAGCGTGCGAACGACCGGTCACCTACGCTGACGCCGTGGGGGAAGTGAGCACGTTCTGCCGAATCTGTGAACCGTCGTGCGGTCTGGTGGCCCACGTCGACGAGGGTCGCCTGGTGAAGTTGTCGCCCGACCGCGACCATCCCGTCACCCAGGGGTTCGCCTGTCACAAGGGCCTCGCCGCGGTCGATCTGCACCACGACCCCGACCGGCTCGACCACCCGATGCTGCGCGCTGCCGACGGCAGCTGGACCACGGTCGGGTGGGACGACGCGATGACCTCGTTGGCCGGTCGCCTCCGGGCCGTCACCGCCGGGCACGGCCCCAATGCCGTCGCCGCCTACGTCGGCAACCCGATGGCGTTCAACGCACTCGGCAGCCTGCACATCGGCACACTGCTGCGCTCGCTCGGTGTGCGCCGCACGTTCTCGTCGGGCACCCAGGACTGCGCCAACAAGTTCGTCGCCAGCGAGGCCGTGTTCGGCTCGTCGAACGTGCACCCCATCCCCGACCTCGAGCACACCGACCTGTGCCTCGTCATCGGCGAGAACCCGCGCGCATCGCAGGCCAGCTTCTGGTCGGTGCCCAACGTCATCGGCGAACTCCGCAGGGCTGCGGCACGCGGGGCCCGCATTGTTTTCGTCAACCCGCGGCGAATCGAGACACCCGACCGCGGCGTGGGCGACACGCTGCTCATCCGGCCCGACACCGACGTGTGGTTCCTGGCGGCGCTGCTGCACGAGATCGACCTGCTCGGCGGGTTCGACCGCGGTGTGGTGGCCCGCCACGGCCGCAACGTCGAAGGTCTGCGCGCGTTCATCGCCGCCTACCCGGTCGACGCGGTGGCCGAGGTCACCGGCATCGCCGCGGCCGCAGTGCGCGAACTGGCAGCCGCCTGGGTGGCTACGCCGCGCGCCTCGGTGCACGCCTCCACCGGTATCAACATGGGCCGCCAGGGCACCCTTGCCTACTGGCTGGTGCACATGCTGTCGTTCGTCACCGGCCGCCTCGACACCGAGGGCGGCAACCTGAAGAGCGACGGGTTCTACGCCAACGCCAAGTCGGGTGCCGGGTCGCCGGCCCAGGGCTACGTCGACACCGAGTTCGGCCGCCTACGCCGTGGCTCGCTGCCGGGCACCCTCATGTCGCACGCCATCCTCGACAGCGACGAGCCCATCCGGGCGATGATCGTGGTGGCGGGCAACCCACTGCTGTCGATCGCCGGCCAGGAGCGCCTGCGCAAGGCGTTCGAGCAACTCGAACTGCTGGTGGTGATCGACATCTACCCCAGCGCCACCGCTGAGTTGGCCCATGTGGTGCTGCCCAGCACCGACATGTACGAGCGCGACGACCTGAACATCGTCAACATCGGCACCAGTGCCCAGCCCTTCGCGCAGTACACGCCGGCTGTCGTCGCACCCCAAGCCGACCGGATGCCCGAGTGGTGGATCGCCCATCGGCTACTGCAGGAACTGGGCCTGCCCAGCATCCTCGACGACGAGACGCCCGACCCGTGGGCGAAGTGGCGCCACATGCTGGCCCGCGGCTCGGGCGTCGACCTCGCCGACCTGCAGGCGGGGCCGCACACCGTAGTGCTGCCGGCGCCTGCACCCGGCGAGTTCTTCGAGCGCCAGGTGCACACCGACGATGCCCGTGTCGACTGCTGCCCCGACGGGTTCGCCGAGGCGATCGAACGCTGCCACCGTCTCTTCGCCGAGACGAGTGACGAAGTGTCGGCACCCGACGCGCCGTTACGCCTCATCCACAAGCGCGACGCATGGATGCACAACTCGTGGTTCGCCAATGTGGCCCGCATGAAGCGCGGCGGCCGTACCTCGAACCCGTTGTCGATGCATCCGGTCGATGCCGCCGCCCAGGGACTGGTCGACGGAGACGCGGTACTGGTGACGAGCCGTCACGGTGAGGTCTCCACCACCGTCGAACTCGACGACGACCTGATGCCCGGTGTGGTGTCGATGGTGCACGGCTGGGGCCACGGCATCAGCCCTCGCCTGCGTGTCGCCAGCGAACATCCGGGGGCGAACCCGAACGTGCTCCTGCCCATCGGCGACGACAGCTTCGAACCGCTCTCCAGTCAGGCTCACATGACCGGCATCGCGGTGCGGGTGCGCGCCGCCGTCAGCGCCCGGTGAAGTTCGCGGGGCGCCGCTCGAGGAACGACGCCACACCCTCGCGGTGGTCGTCGCTCTTGAAGCAGGCGCTCATGGCCGCGGTGTGACGCTCCATGTGTTCGTCGACCGAGGCGGTGAGGCCCTGATAGGTGAGCTGCTTCACCCAGCGGTGGCTGTGCGGTGAGCCGGCGGCCACCTGCTCGGCCAGCGCACGAACCCGGGCGGGCAGCTCGTCGGGGGCCACCACGTCGAGCACGTAGCCCAACCGCAGCGCCTCGTCGGCGTCGATCATCTGCCCGGTGTAGGTGAGCCGCAGCGCGTTCTGCAGGCCCACGATCCGCGGCAGCAACCAGGTGCCCGCGCCGGTGTCGGGCACCAACCCGCGGTGCACGAAGTTCCAGGCGAAGCGGGCGTTGGTGGAGGCGATGCGCAGATCGCATTGCGACGTGAACTCGGCGCCCATGCCCACGGCCGGGCCGTCGATGGCGCAGATGGTGGGCTTCGGGCACTGCACGATGGGCCACCACACGTCGTGGTCGCTGCTGCTGCCGCGCAGGCCGCGGGTCTCGCCGGGGATCGTGGCCAGATCGGCCAGGTCGGTGCCGGCACAGAACGCACCGGGCACTCCGGTGATCACCAGCACACTGGTGGCCGGATCGGCGCCCGCCTCGCGCACCAGGCTGATGAAGTCGCCGAGCATCGCATAGGTCATCGCGTTTCGCTTCTCGGGCCGTTCGATGGTGATGGTGCCGACGAGCCCGTCGACCTCGTACCGCAAGAACTCGCTCATGTCGCCGACCGTACCGCGAGCGGGCCGCCGGGTCCGAAGGCCTTGGCGGCGAACCGCTCGCCGATACGGCGGTAGCCCACCTCGGTGGGATGCAGGCGGTCGTACAACTCGTCGACGTCGTCGGCGCCGAACAGGTCGAGACCGCTGAACGTGTGCAGATGCTCGTCGCCCGCCGCACGACGTGCCCCGACGATCTGCTCGACCATCTCGCGGATGCGCACCAGGGTGAGCCCCAGAGGTCGCACCGCCGGGCGCGCCTCTACGTGCACGAACGTGGTGCGGCCGTCGATGAGCACCGGCACCGTGGGGCCGGGGTGCTCCTCCACCGACGGGCAGTAGATGGGCGACACCACCAGCAGCGGTGTGGTGGGGTGGCCGTCGCGGATGGAGTCGAGGAAGCCGTGCAGCGCCGGCCCGAACGTGCGCTCGCTCATCGAGGCGGCGTTCACCAGGTTGATGCCCACCTTCAGGCTCATCACATCGGCGGGCACATCTCGCAGCACCCGGCCCATGAACGGGTCGAGTTGGCACTGGCCGCCGAAGCCGAAGTTGTCGACGTCGACACCGGCCAGGCGCGCCGCGAGCATCGGCCACGCCGCGGATGGCCGGCTCACGTCCATGCAGTGGCTGATCGACGACCCGTGGTGCACCCAGCGCCGTCGAGGGCGGGTCGGCGCCGACACACTCGACCCCTCGGCGACGGCCAGGCGGCGGAGTTCGATCGACGAATGCGTGGGCAGCCACAGCTCGATCTCCTTGTCATCGCTGCCAAGGTCGTCGAACCGCACCGTCGCCGCGCCACCCGCCTCCCAGCTGATGCCCTCGGGTCCAGCGGTCTGGTCGATATGGATGAACGTGCCACCCTCCATGCGCTGCATCGCGACGAGCTCGCCGTCGACCACCAACTCGACGGCCGGGTCGACCTGGTCGCGCGACTTCACATGAATTGTCATCGGGTGCACCGTCAACTCGACGACAGGCGAGGTGGTACGGAACACCAGCCGCACACCCGAGGTGGAGGTGACCACCGTGTCCATGAAGGCATCGGGGATCTGCGGCGCGGTCCAGGCGGGCACCCGTCGCGGCAACAGGCCGTCGGCGGTGGGCTTCAGATCGAGTGCGCCGCGGATCTCGACCGGGCCGGCGGTGAACGGGACGTCGACGAGTGACATGTCCGGCGACGCTACTGCGGCGCCGGGGCCAGCTCTCGCAGCGGCCGGTAGTCGGCGAACTCGCGGGCGACGAAGGCCTCGACGAGCAGTGCGGCGCGCACATCGACCAGGGTCGGGTCGGCCACGGCATCGGTGAAGGCGTCCCGCAACTCGGCGAGTTGCTGCATCGATACCGAGGCACCGGCGATCACCGGCAGACACGGCACCTGCGGCCCATGGCCCACCTCCACCAGGTCGGTGCAGAGGTCGGGGTGCAACCGGCGGATGTGCGCCAGCGACACCGCGTCGATCGATGCCACCTCGGCCCGACCTTCATGCACCGCCCGCACGCTCTCGAGGTGCGCGCCGGTGAACAGCACCTCACCGTGCCACCGTGCGCCCGGGCCGTGCACGGCATGCAGCAGGCTCACCCACCCCGACAGGCTGTCGGCACCGTTCACCGCCGCACGGGCACCGGCGAAGTCGGCCGCGGTGCCCGGCCGCCGCGACACCAACACACTGCGGTAGGCGGGGCCATCGGCGTCGGGGACCGCGAACACGAACGTGCCCACCACGTGCAGGCGCCCGGTCTCGGCCAGGTCGGCCAGGTCGGTCACCAACGGCCAGCCACACGTGTAACTCACCACCGTGGCGGGGTCGCGCCACTGGGCGTGCAGGTCGACGTCCCACTCGAGTCGCTCGGGCACCCAGGTCGCACGCTCGCGCACGGCCTGCCACAGCCGGTCGTAGGCCGGCCGCAACGGCTCGAACGGGTACATGCCCAAGCCGGCACGCGGCGCATTCACTGGAGCGGGTTCACCGGACTGTCGAAGGGCCGGAACGCAAAGCGCCGGATGACCTCGGTGTAGCCGCGGTACAGCCCGGCACCATTGCGGGCGATCTCGGCCGAGCCCATCTGCTCGGTGAGGGCTGGTAGGCGGTACCAGGCGAGACCGGGCCGGGCGTGATGGGTGTGGTGCAGGTTGTTGAACAGGAACAGCACCCCGAAGAACCAGCCGCTGCGCACCACCGCCGAACGTGTCGCAGGATCGGGCACGGCTCGATGCTCGACGAACGAGCGAATGTACGACACCGACATACCGAACCAGCAGTAGCCGATGAGGTACTGCCACACCGGCATGCCGGCCACACCGAACACCACCCAGCCCACCACCGCCGCGCCGATCAGGTGGCGCAGCCAGCGAACTGCCACCTTGCCGTCGCGAAGCGCGACCCGGGCCTGCGCCACGAGTAGGCGTGGCGGACCCATCAACGGCCCGATCAGCAAGCGGCCGACGAAGGTGCGGCTCACGCGCAGCGTCGTGCGACGTACCGGCCCGGCGTGTGCCCAGTGCGCCGGGCTCACGTAAAAGGTCTCGGGGTCTTCATCGGGAATGGTGAGTTCGATCGCATGATGCCGCAGGTGCTCGTCGCGGTAGAGCCAGTACGGCAGCCACAGCGACAGCGGGGCACCGGCCAGGGCCACGTTGAGCCAACCCCAGGGCGTTGGGTGCCCGTGCAGCACCTCGTGCTGCAGGCTCATGTACCAACCACCGCAGAGCCCCAGACCCACCAGCAGCAGCGGCCACGGAATCGAGTCATGCCCGAACACCAGCCCGAGCCAGAGGGCCCACACTGCGAGCGCGACGGCGATGGTGGGCCACTCGACCCGTGTCGGATGCTGCACTCCCCCGTTGTCCACTGCTGTCGATTGTGGAGCAGCCACCCCCGCTTGCGCACGTGGTAGTCCGGTGCACATGCGCACAGTTCACGCATAGCTGTTGCGTATCCACCTCACATAGTGCGGTTCCTATTCATCTGCGTAGGCTGATCACCATGGACCGCAAGCAGATGCTCGCCACGTTCCGCGAGCGCCTCGACGACGTCATCCGCCGCAGCGGCCTCACCCGGTCGGCGTTCGCCAGCGGATCGGCCATCGACCGCTCCACCCTCTCGCAGCTGCTCTCGCACACCAACCGCCGCCTCCCCCGGGTGGAGACGCTGGTGGAGGTGGCCGAATCGCATCAGGTGTCGGTGGACTGGTTGCTCGGTCTCAGCAACGCCGGGCCGATGCAGGCCGAGATGATGCGCGAGCAGCTGGCGTTCGAACGCCACGCGCTGTCGCCCAACGACGAGCGGCTGATCGCCTGGTTCCAGGAGGCCCGCGGCTACAAGGTGCGCTACGTGCCCAGCACACTGCCCGACTTGTTGAAGACCGACGACCTCATCCGCTTCGAGCTCGGTGAGTTCGTGACGACGCGGCCCGAGCAACAGATCGGCACGGCGGCAGCCCGCCTGGCCTGGACCCGCTCGCCCGGCAGCGACCTCGAGTGCTGCAACAGCGTGCAGAGCGTCGAGTCGTTCGCCCGCGGCGAGGGCATCTGGCGCGCCCTGCCCCACGCCCAGCGCATCGACCAGATCGAGCACATGATCGACCTCACCCGCTCGCTGTACCCCACGTTGCGCTGGTTCCTCTTCGACGGCCTGCAGCGCTACGCCGCGCCCGTCACCATCTTCGGACCCCAGCGCGCCGCGCTCTACCTCGGCCAGATGTACCTGGTGCTCACCTCGGCCGAGCAGGTGCAGACCCTCACCGAGCACTTCGACGACCTCATCCGCGGCGCCACCGTGCAGCCCAACGACATCCCGGCCTTCCTGGCCGAGCAGCTCAGCGTGGCTCGACGTAGGAGGTGAGCACGGCCATCAGGTCGTCGGGCACCTCCACCCCGTGCACCGCCGTGTGTGCCCGGCTGGCCAGGCGCTTGTCGCCGGGCAGGCGAACACCGGGTTCGCCCACCATCGCCTGCAGGTCGGCCTCGATGCGGTCGGCGAACCCGGC
>JBAXSU010000269.1:0-3209 GCA_037130535.1 Actinomycetota bacterium | reverse complement strand
GCACGGCACCGTCACGCGCCACTACCGCGAGCACCAGAAGGGCAACAAGACCTCGACCAACCCGATCGCGTCGATCTACGCCTGGACCCAGGGTCTCACCTACCGCGGCAAGATGGACGGCACGCCCGCGGTCACCGAGTTCGCCGAGACCCTCGAACGAGTGTGCATCGAGGCGGTCGAGCACGGCGAGATGACCAAGGACCTGGCGCTGCTCATCAGCCGGGACACCCCGTGGCTCACCACCGAGGACTTCCTCGACGCGCTCGACCGTCGCCTCCAGGCGAAGATGGCGTGATCGACCCGGGCTGAACGCGTCAGCGTTCGGCGGCGAGGTCCTCGACGTAGCTCTCGTCGAGCCACACGCGCAGCTGGTCGGGTGTTGCCTCGGCAACCACCTGGCAGCTCAGGATCGCCGCTCCGTCCGGGGTGTCGGCCAACGACGCCCACACGTCGGGATCCCACACCCCGCCGCGATGGAATGCCTTGGCACAGTGCACGTAGGTGGTCTCCACCTCGACGACGACCGCCGACTTCGGCACGCGTGGCAGGGTGAACCCGGCGAGCAAGTCGGGATCGACGCTCACCCACGCGCGACCGTTCACGCGCACGGTCTCGCTCTGGCCCGGCACCACGAACAGGAAGGCGGCGCGACCCGTGTCGAGCACGTTCTGCAGGGTGTCGAGGCGGTTGTTGCCACCCAGATCGGCCATGGCGAGATGCGTTGGATCGAGCACGCGCACGTATCCGCTGTCGCCACCGCGGGGCGACACGTCGGGGTTGCCAGCTGCATCGAAGGTGCCCACCACGGCGAACCGGCTGCGTTCGATGAACTGCCGGCTGGCATCGTCGATGGCTGGCCGCTCCTTGTTCACCGTGAGGGCGGCGGGCTGCCGGTAGTGCTCGCGGAGCTGATCGAGGGTGCGAATGCGGTGGGTGTCGTCCATGGCCCGAGCGTAGGGTGTCCGGCCGATGGAGATCCGCCGAATCGCCCCCACCGACGATGCCGACGCGGCCAGCTTCCGGTTCTTCGGCGTCGATCCATCGGTGCAGGGGCGAGGCGTCGGCGACGCCATGGTGCAGTGGGTGATCGACGAGTCGCGTCGGCGGGGACGTCGACGGATTCGCATCCACACCCTCGAGTCGATGCCCGCCGCGCAACGTCTGTACGAGCGGATCGGATTCGTGCGCACGCCCGAGCACGACGAGAACTGGGACGGCATCATCGGGCTCGCCTTCGCCTACGACCTCTGACGGCACACCAGGCCGATGCTGCCTGTGTGAGAATCAGCACCATGCGCGCTGTCGTCCTGCACTCCTACGGTGGACCCGAGGTCCTCACCATCGAAGACGTCGCCGACCCGGTGCCCGGTCCCGACGAGGTGCTCGTCGAGGTGGCGGCGACGGCGCTGAACCGCGCCGATCTGCTGCAGCGGATGGGGCTGTACCCCGACCCGCGGCGGTTGAAGCCCGAGATCCCCGGCCTCGAGTTCGCTGGCACCGTCGTCGACATCGGCGCACGGGTGACGATGTGGCAGGTGGGTGACCAGGTGATGGGCATCGAGGCCGGCGGTGCCTACGCCGAGCGCATCGCCACCCACGAACGGCAACTGCTCGCCGTGCCCGCCGGTATGGCCCTCGCCCATGCAGCCGCAATCCCTGAAGTGTTCCTCACCGCGTGGGACGCGCTGGTGCTGCAGGGCGGATTGTCGAGTGGACGCTGGGCGCTGGTGCATGCCGGCGCCAGCGGTGTGGGCACGGCGTCGATCCAGATCGCCAAGGCCATCGGGGCGCGTATCGCGGTCACCTGCTCGGCGGGCAAGGCTGATGCGTGCCGAGACCTGGGTGCCGACCTCGTGCTGGAGCGTTCGCCCCACGACTGGCTGGCCGACACCAAGGCAGCGGTGCCGCAGGGGTTCGACACCATCCTCGACGTCGTGGGCGGCGACGAGATCGACCGCAACCTGCAGGCAGTCGCGCTGCGCGGCACCATCGTGCAGGTGGGCCTGATGGGCGGTGGCACGGTGCCGGTGAACGTCGGCCTGCTGATGGGCAAGCGCGCCACCTGGGTGGGCACCACACTGCGGACCCGGCCGATCGAGGAGAAGGTGGCTGTCACTCGCCGGTTCGCCACCGAGATGCTGCCGTTGTTCGACACCGGGGCGATGCTGCCCGTCATCGACAGCGTGTACCCGTTCGAACGCATCGCTGAGGCGCACCAGCACATGGCTGCCAACGCGAACACCGGCAAGATCATCGTCACCATCGGGGGCTGATCTCCGCCTTTGCCGCAGCGAGTCGCCGCGGCAATCACCATCGAGATGTCATCCACCCGAGGGGTTGGCTCCGAAGAGAGTCGAACCATCGGGCGGCGGTCGTATGCCTTCGTCCACCAACAGGAGGCCCTGACCATGAAGACCAAATTCCTCATCGCTGCCGCAGCGGCTCTGGCGTGCATCGGTGCTGCGGCACCGGCTCACGCCGACGAGACCAAGACGATCGCCGAGATCGCCTCGAGCGATCCGCGGTTCTCCACCCTCGTCGCTGCGCTGAAGGCGGCCGACCTCGTGGGTCCGTTCGACGAGTGCACCGATGCCAAGGCCACCGTGTTCGCTCCGACGAACGATGCCTTCGCGGCTGCGATCAAGGCGCTCGGCACGACGCCCGAGAAGTTGCTCGCCGACAAGGCCACGCTCACCAGCATCCTCACCTACCACGTCGTGGCGGGCGAGGTGAACGCAGCCAAGGTGGTGACCCTGTCGAAGGCCACCACGCTGAACGGTGCCGACATCACCATCAAGACGACCGCAGGCAAGGTGGTGCTGAACGACAAGGTGAATGTCGTGGCCACCGATGTGAAGGCCTGCAACGGCATCATCCACGTCATCGACGCGGTGTTGGTGCCGCCGGCGAAGCCGATGATGCCCGCCACCGGTGTCGATTCCGGCGACTTGGCTGGTATCGCTGCCGGTCTGGTCGCGGTGGGCGGGGCCCTGACGTTGGGTCTGCGGCGCCGAGCGAACTCGGCGGCCTGAGCCCAGAGACCTGAGCCCAGAGACCTGAGCCCGGAGAGCTGAGCCCGGTGTCAGTCCTCGACCACGACCGTGCGGGTGTGATATCCGGTTGCACCGTCGGGGTCGGGGCGGGCCACGACCTCTGTCTGTGTCTCGCCGGAGGCGTCGGTGGCTCGCACCCGCACGGTGTGTTCGCCG
>JBAXSU010000268.1:0-3239 GCA_037130535.1 Actinomycetota bacterium | reverse complement strand
GCCGATGGGGATGCGGCTCATCACTTCCACACCGCAGGCGATGGCGATGTCGACCACACCGCTGCCCACCAGGGCGGTGGCGAGGTTGGTGGCCTGCTGGCTGCTGCCGCACTGGGTGTCGACGGTGGTGGCGGCGACGCTCATGGGCAGGCCGGCCGACAGCCACGCGGTGCGGGCGATGTTGAAGGCCTGCTCGCCCACCTGGCTGACACAGCCGCCGACGACCTGGCCGACGAGTGCGGGGTCGATACCGCTGCGCTCGATGATGGCCTTCTGGACGGTGGCGAGCACCTCGGCGGGGTGGAGGGTGGACAGACCGCCGCCCCGCTTGCCGATGGGCGTGCGGACGGCGTCGACGATGACGATGTTGCTCATGGCGGAATCCTATGGTGGGCGTTGTGGAGAACTTCATTCCTGCTCACCGCCCGTCCGACAGCGTCTCGGTGCATCGCTACATCCATGTCATCGGCAGTTCGGTGTTCGTGAGCGACCGCATCGAGATCGATGCGCCGCAGCACTTCCTGGGCATGCACGGCGACGAGGCGGTGTGGGCCATCGACGTACCGCACGGCGACGACCCGTCGTACGGTTCGGCGCTCGATCTGTACTCGTATTTCGGGCGCAGCAGCGAGGTCGAGTGGGCCATTGCCGGCCGGGCCGTGCAGATCGCCGAATGGGCTCGCACCCATCGTTTCTGCGGCCGGTGCGGCACCCCCACCGAGTCGTCGGCGTCGGACCGTTCGATGAAGTGCCCGGCCTGCGGGTTGATGGCCTACCCGCGGCTCGCTCCGGCGATGATCACGCTCGTCACCCGCGGCGAGCCGGGGCCCGACCAGTTGGCGCTGCTGGCACGCGGCGTGCAGTTCCGGGCGCCGATGTACAGCTGCCTCGCCGGGTTCGTCGAGCCGGGTGAATCGCTCGAGCAGGCCGTGGTGCGCGAGGTGCGCGAAGAGGTGGGCATCGAGGTGGGCAACGTGCGCTACTGGGGCAGCCAGCCGTGGCCGTTCCCGCACAGCCTGATGATCGGGTTCCAGGCCGAGTGGGTGGCGGGCGAGATCGAGATCGACCCCACCGAGATCCTCGATGCGCAGTGGTACCGCCGCGACGAACTGCCGAGCATCCCGCCGCGCATCTCCATCGCGCGCAAGCTGATCGACGTCTGGTTGACGAGCGACTGAGCACCATCGCTGGCGCCGATAGGGCGCGCGCCGACATCGCTGAAACCCATATGAAACAAGGGCTTCAGGAGGGCACGTGCATGCGAACGCCTGTACGATTGCGGTCATGGACGTGCTCGGCGACCAACTCTCGACCGGCCCGGTGTCGTTGGCCGATCTGGTCGACGGGCACCGCTCGGCCGAGCGTCAACGCACGCAGGTTGCGCTCCACGCGGCCCTGTTGGCTGCAGCGGGTGAGTGGTCGTTCGACGGCTTCCGTTCGCCGGTGATGTGGTTGGCGCACGGCCTCGATGTGCCGCGTGGCGAGGCCCGGCGCCTGCTGCGCGACGGCGAGTTCCTCCTCCGGTTCCATGTGGTGCGCGCCGCGGTGGCCGACGGGCGGCTCAGCTCAGCGCAGGGCGATCTGCTGCGGAGGGCCACACCGGAGGTGCTGGCCGAGCAGCTCGACGCCGACCAGCTCTGGCTGGTGCCCGCGCTCGAGCCGCTCGACATCGCCGACTCGGCCGTCGCCGTCGCCGCGTGGCAGGAACGGGCACTGGCCATCGTCGACCCCGAGCCGCCCACCGTGCACGACCGGTCGTGGCGGATGACGCGCGCCGGCGATGGTGCGCTGCTCGGCAGCTTCGTGTTCGATCCCACCACCGCCGAGGTGGTCGAGCGGGCGCTGCACATCGCGCGCGCCGACGACGGGCCGGTCGACACGCGCAGTCGGCACGAGCGCCAGGCCGATGCCGTGGCGGCCGTATTCCAGTTCTTCGTGGCCAACTGCGACAGCAACGGCACGCCGCGGCACCGGCCGCACGTCGACCTGCACATCGAGGTACCGGCCGCGGTGCTCGCCGAGCTGGGCATCGAGGGGCGACCGGTCGGCCTCACCGTCACCGAAGGCGGCCGGCGGCTGCCCGAGTGGGCTGCGGCCATGTTCGGCTGCGACTGCACGATGCACCGGGTGCTGCGTGCCGACGGCGTGGTGCTCGACTACGGGCGTTCCACCCGCACGGTCATCGAGTCGTTACGCCGCGCCGTGTCAGCACGCGACGGCGGCTGCCGGTTCCCGGGCTGCGACCGCAAGCGGGCCTGGTGCGACGCCCACCATGTGCAGTGGTGGCGGCGTCATGGCGACACGAAACTCGACAACCTGCTGTTGCTGTGCACCCACCACCATCGGGTGGTGCACCGCGACGGTTGGCAGGTCGATCTGCTCGCCGACGGCACAGCGGTGTTCGTGTCGGCGCGCGGTGTCCGGTTCGAGACCCGGCCGCGCGGCCACCCCCGACAACGCGCCGCCTGAGCCGCCGCCGTTTCGGGGTGCGCTCAGGCCCCGGTGGCGAGTCGTTCGCTGAACCAGTCGAGGATGATCTCGGCCCGCTGCACGCGGTGCACGGGCGAACCGCTGCGCGACAACTCGTGGCCTTCGCCAGGGAACCGGTAGAAGGCGACGTCGCGGCGCAGCAGGCGCAGCGCCATGAACAGTTCCTCGGCCTGGTTGATGGGGCAGCGCAGGTCGTTCTCGCTGTGGATGAGCAGCATCGGTACGTGGATGTCGTGCACCCAGCGCACCGGTGAGAACTCGTCGTAGGCAGCGGGATCGTCGAGGTGGTTGGGGCCCACCTCAGTGCGGAAGATCGAACCGATGTCGCTCGACCATTCCTCGCTGAGCATGTTGTTGACCGCCCGCTCGCTGCAGATGCCGCGGAACCGGTGGCCGTGACGGGCAGCGAGCCAGGTGGCCATGAACCCGCCGTAGCTGCCGCCGAGCATGCCCACCCGTGCGGGATCGCAGAAGTCGTGCGTGGCCAGCACGTGGTCGAGCACGGCAAGCACGTCGTCGACGTCGACGCTGCCCCAGCCGGTGCCGGGACGAGCGTGGTGCTTGGGCCCCAGGATGGACTGGCCCCACCGTTCCCCGCGGCCCGACGACCCGCGCGGGTTGCACATCACCACCACGAACCCGGCAGCGGCCTGGAACTGCGCCTCGTCGAACAGTGTCTCGCCGTACTGGGTGTGCGGCCCGCCGTGCACGTTCAGCAGCACTGGATAGCGCTGCGCCGGGTCGAACCC
>JBAXSU010000267.1:0-3241 GCA_037130535.1 Actinomycetota bacterium | reverse complement strand
CGGGGCACGATATGGACGACATGTAGCGAAGCGCCGCAGAAAGCAGCGACGTCGATGGCGCGTAGCGCAGCCCGTTCGGCAGAGGCGCTTTCATCGGCGCCTACGAGTATTCGTGCATAGTGCTGCACCGCATATCCCCTTCGGGCCGGCAACGAAGCCGACCGTATCAGGCCCGAATTGTCGACGATTCCGCCTATCGGTTCAACGTGCCCGTAGTCACGGAACCGACGAACTCATCCGTCAACTACTGTCTTTCCATGGGTGCGTTGGTGTCGTTGGTGATGAGCGACATTGTCGATTCGACGCGCCGGTGGAATGCCGCCGAGGGGGCGATGGCAGCTGACCTCGAAGTGCACGACCGACTCATCCGCGACGTCGTGGAAGGCGCGGGCGGCAGTGTGTTCAAGCACACCGGCGACGGGATGATCGCGGTGTTCGACGACCCGGTCGCCGCGGCGGGTGCTGCAGCAGGTGTCCAGCAGGCGATCGGTGCGGCGTTGTGGCAGCAGCCTGATGGCTTGCGGGTGCGCGCTGCGGTGCACACCGGGGTGGTCTATCCGCGTGACGGCGATCTGTTCGGCACTGCGGTGAACAAGGTGGCCCGCCTGCTCGGGGTGTGCCCGGCTGGGGCTGTGCTGGTGTCGGGCGCAACGACGGCGCTGCTGGCCGACCGTGCACCCGAAGGACTCTCCCTGCAGCCGATCGGGCCGGTCGAGTTGGCCGGGTTCGGCACACCCGACGACGCCCACGCGTTGGTGGGCACCTGGTTGGCTGCGGTGCCGGCAGTGGCTGCAGTTGCGGCTGAGCCGATGCGACACGCGACGGCGGTGCCGTCGATCCATGATGAACTGGTGGGCCGCAGCGACGAGCTGGCCGCCGTGTGGGAGATGCTCGGCCGGTCGCAGGTGCTCACTGTGGTGGGCGTGGGCGGGATGGGCAAGACCCGCCTCGCACTCGAAGTGGCCGCAGGGGCAGTGGCCGCCTACGACGGGGCCGTGTGGTGGATCGATCTCGCCAACGCCACCGGTGCCGATGCGGTGGTGCCGGTGGCGATGGCTGCGGTGGGGGCGCAGGAGTCGCCGGGTCGCACACCGGTGGAGTCGTTGTGCGATCGCTTCAGCAAGGTGAGCGGTGTGGTGGTGGTCGACAACTGCGAACACGTACTGGCAGCGGCGCGGGCGATGGTGAGCGCCGTTCGCGATGCGGCGCCAGGCGTGCGACTGGTGTGCACCAGTCGCGAAGCCCTCGGGTTGCGCGGCGAGCAGATCCTGCCGATCGGCTCGCTGCCCGCCGACGACGGGGTGACGCTGTTCTGTGAGCGCGCCGTCACGGTGCGGCCCGACATCGACCTCGACGCCTACCGCTCGGTGATCGAGCGCATCTGCGCCCGTCTCGACGGGATCCCGTTGGCGATCGAGCTCGCGGCGGCCCGCTGCCGCAGCATGACACCGGCCGAGATCGACAGCCGTCTCGACGACCGGTTCCGGTTGTTGCGAGGTGGACGCGACGGAGCCGAGCGGCACCGCACACTGCAGGCCGCGGTCGCGTGGTCGTACTCGTTGCTCGACCCCGACGAGCAGACCGTGTTCGACCAGATGGCCGTGTTCGCCGGCGGCACCCTCATCGACGGCCTCGCGGCCGTGACCGGGCTCGACGAGTTCGACGCGCTCGACATCCTCGACCGCCTCGTGGCCCGCTCGATGGTGGTGGCCACCACCACCCGGCTCGGCACCCGCTATCACCAACTCGAGACGCTCCGCCAGTTCGGAGAGGACCGGCTGGTGGAGGCAGGCACCATCGGCGACGTGCGCGATCGACACCTCGGCTGGGTGCACCGACTGGCGGCGCAACTGTTCTTCGCCAAGGGGCTCGAGGCCGAAGCAACGGCTCTCGCCCGGTTCGCTGCCGACATCGACAACCTGCGCGTGGGGGTGGGCCACGCCATCGCCACCGACCGGCACCCGACCGCCCACGAGGTGGTGGCCATGATCGGGACTCTTGCGGTGGCGCTCCCGTCGTTCGAGCCGACCGACTGGGTGCAGCCCATTCAGCTCGACAACGGCTGGACCGAGGCTGCGGCCACGTGCGAAGCGTTCGCTTCGTGGTTCGCACATCAACGCAACCCTCAGTCGGGTTGCCTCGAGTCGGCCGACGAGTTGCCCGACTGGTTCTATCTGGCGCGCGACGCCGGGCTCGTCGGGGTGCTGGGGGTGCACCTCGGTTCGGGTGGGTCGTGGCGCGTTGCAGTCGACGTACTCGACCGCTGCGAACCGACCAGCGAGCGCCACCGAGTTCACATCGACGCCTACCGCATGTTCGCGTCGTTCGTTCGCCAGCTCGACGAACGGCCCAGCGAGGAAGAAGTCGACCACCTCCTCGCCTTGGCGGCCTCGATCGCCGACCGGGCTCGTGCGTCCGGGTCTGCGCTCTTCGTCAGCACCATGCTGCTGTTCGCAGCGATGGGGCTGCAACAGCCCCGGCCCGCCCGGGCAGCCGACTACGCCCGTGAGGCGCTCGATCTGGGAGAGCGGCTCGGTTCGGGGTCCAACTCATCCATGGCGCTGGCCCTGCTGGTGGGCACGGCCGATTCGGTGGAACCCTCGCTCGACCTGCTCATCCGTGTGCGCCACGATCTCGGCCGAGCTCTCGACGCCCACCTCGTGGGAGCAGCTGATCCGTTGGCGTGGATGGTGCTGCCGTTGATCGCCCCCACTCACCCCGACACGGTGGTGCGCTTCGTCGCCGTGGAACAACGCGAGTTCCCCGGAATAGCGCAGGGACTGCTCACGCTGCTCGACCGGGTGGACATTGCGGTACCCGACGACCTGGAGTCGATCCGCGAACAGATGGCCGACGTGTCGCTGGCCGATGCCATGCGAGGTGTGCTCGCTGCGCTCGACCGGGTGATCGCAGCCGCCGAGGCAGCGGCGGCCGGAGCAGGTGATTCCTGATGGGGTCGTTGGTGTCGTTGGTGATGACCGACATCGTGGGTTCGACGCGTCGGTGGAGTGCGGCTGAGGGGGCGATGGCTGCCGATCTGGAGACCCATGACCGTCTGGTGGCCGAGGTGGTCGCCGTGGCGGGTGGTCGGGTGTTCAAGCACACCGGTGACGGGATGATCGCGGTATTCGATGATCCGGTGGCGGCGGTTGAAACCATGGACAGTGCTTCGGTTCGTGCACCAACCACGGCGAGTGCGAGGCGGCGTGCCCGAAGGAGATCTCGATCGACGTGATCGCCC
>JBAXSU010000266.1:0-3257 GCA_037130535.1 Actinomycetota bacterium | reverse complement strand
CGACGGCGCTCAGCCCGTCGCCTGATCGGGCCGTACCCGGCGGTCCTTCCACACCACGGTGCGCCCCAGTCGGCGCAGCACCACGCTGCGCACGACGATGAGCACGAACGCCGCAGTGAGCACCGGGTACATCAGCACCGCCACCGGCGAGAACCGACCGGCCACTCGTGCCAGCACGAGCAACTGAACGACGCTCGCGACCCAGAACCACGGCGAGGCGAGCCAACCACCGGCGAGCGACCACATCCACGCCGCAACGCCCAGCACCGCCCACCACGGCGTGGCGTCGAGGCCGATGCCCATCCCCTTCGTCCACCCCTGCACCAGCGACCGCCACCCATCGGGGTACATGCGGAACTCGGTACCACCTGCAACGCCGACGCTGATGTCGACCGTCTCGAACCGACGCGCCAGAGCGATGTCTTCGAGCACAGCGGCGCGCACATCGGGGTGCGCGTGGCCGCCCAGTTCGTCGTAACGCGATCGGCGACACGCCAGCACCGGCCCGAAGGCGACACGACCGGCCGCGGTCGGGCCCAGCACGCTGCACGCCCCGCTACCCATCAACGCCGCCAGGTTGAACAGCAGGCTCGCGTTCTCGATGAGCCGCTCGGTGCGATGCCACGGTTGCACCGTGACGAGCGCCTGCGGTTCGGCCACAACCTTGGCCGCGAGCGCGTCGAGCAGGCCCGGCCCGGGGTCGACATCGGCGTCGAGGAACACGAGCACCCGGGCAGGCTCGGTTCCGACATGCGCAGCACCGAACGCACACGCGTGCGTCTTGCCGGCCCAACCGTCGGGCAGCACCGGCGCGGCCACCACCGTGGCACCCTGTACGCGAGCCAGTTCGGCTGTGGCATCGGTCGAATGGTCGTCGACCACGATCACCTCATCGTCGGCACCCAACTGCTGGAGCACACCGGCGAGCACGCGGCCGATCAGCTCCGCCTCGTTGCGGGCCGGGACGACCACCGAAATCGGCGGTCGCGCACCGGCAGATACCTGCCAAGCCTCCGCCGGGAGGTCGACCGGCACCAGCCGGGGTGGCCGGGCGAGCAGCGTCCATCCGCACACCCAGCCGATTGCGAACAAGGCCGTCGCCCACGACGACGGGCTGAGGTCGAACCAGTTCGCCATGGACCCCAGTCTGCCCCAAGCGCCCCGCAACGACGGATGGCGGTCTCCTGCGGTCGATGCGCTGTGGCATGAGAAGACAAACGCGGCGCTTCGGACTTAACCGGCCGGCTCAGGCGAATCTTCGCGGGCCTAGGTCGTCCCAACGCAGCGCAGGCTCGCCGACTGAACCACTCTGACATCCATGAGACCTGCGCGAGCTGAATCACCCCCCGGGTTTCATGCATGCTGGGAACTCACCTCGAACCAGCAGGCATGGCCCCGCTGAACAAACCCCGCGCAGATCTGCTGAACTCTTTACCACGTCACTATGTTTGATTGCACACCATCGACAGTGACCCATACCTGACGGTTGGAGAATCCGTAGTAGCAGACGGTGGTTGGATTGTTCGAGGTCACGTACGTGTAGAACGGGCTATCACCTGGCGTAGATGCGTTGGAGGTCACAGTGTGGCTACCCGGCCCGAAGTTGGCGTACGAAATGGTGAGGAACCTACAAGCGGACACGGAGCAACCAGGTTGCCCGGCGGCCGAAGCCCCCTTTGTCAGGGTCACGCTGGGACTAGGCGGAGGGCTTGCAGTTGAAACGTTCGGCCCGGCTACGTCATAGGTCCCTGAGGGACCAGATGCACGAACAGTCACCGCGTAGGTCGTCCCGGCTGAGAGGCCTCCGATATTGCCACCGGTGCATCCGATGCCGAAGGGCGAGCCGTTCAGGAACACTGAACACGACGTGCCAGCAATCGAACGAGTGAGGCCAAAGGTGACCGAGACGGTGCTGGTGTCAACTGTGGATGCAGCAATGCTGACCGGGCGGGCGGCGTCGCCTGACGTGATTGTTGCGGAGACCGGAACGCTTGCACGGACACCGTCTGAGGCCGTCACCGTCACCGTCACCGCAGCTGCGTACGGCACGTTGTCGAACGTTGCGTTGGTGGCACCGGTGACAGTGCGGGTCTGCGACCATCCGGTGGCGGAAGCCGTTGCCGTGTAGCTCGTGATCGGGTTCCCAACCGACGTCAGTGGGGCGGACCACGTTGCGGCAACGGCGTTCGAGGATGTAAAGCCGATCGACACAGCAAGATCTCTCACTGGCGGCATGCAGCCCACGAGTTCCGAGGCCGCTACAGCTCGGTCGAACAGCACCACCTCGTCAATCGAACCGGTGAACCCGAACGGCGTGCTGTGCTCACCACCGATCAAGAACGGTGTTGCCGCCGCCGGGTTGATCGAGGCGCTGCGTGATGCCTGGCGGGCCACCTCGATTCCATCGACGAAGATCGCCATCGACCCCGGCGCCCACGACGCCGCCACATGATGCCAGCTGCCGTCGAGCACGGGCGCCGACGGCGCCGCGATCACCTCGGGCACCATCGACGACGGATCATCCACCTCCCCCCACACCACCCCGGCGGGATCCAACCGCAACGCGTACCCGTGCGACACATCCTCACCTCCACGCATCGCCGGCCCCGTCGAACGCGACACCAGCGTCTGAGTCACACCTACCTTCGTCGCCTTCACCCACGCCATCACCGACCCCGCACCGGTTGATGGCAGCACCGACGTCGACGACAACCCCGAGCCCGTCAACACGAACGCCGACCCGGCAACACCTGTGCCGTAACTCACCGAACCCGACAACGACGGGCCCGGCGACCCGGCGGTGACACCGTTACCGGACCATGCACCAGCAGTGCCCGAACTGGACGCGCTCGGGCAAGCAGTGCTGAGGCTTGCAAAGATGTCGCGTCCCACTGCTCCTGTGCCGACATCGAATGCGAGGCCGCCGTACGGAGTGTGATGGGGCTCGATGGGATTGGACGCAATCGACCCATCGACCGTGGACAGAATGGTTGCTTGCAACGCCGTCGACTGCGCCGTCGGGGGGCCAAGGGTCAGGACCGCTGCAGCCAAGACCATCGTGGCCAACAGCACGCGCCAGGAACCTGCCCGTTCGGATCCGTGTCTGCGGTTACCCCAAGCCGTCATGGCGTTACTCCTCCGGATCCGATTGTGTTGAGCTGATCTGGCGACCTGCCCGCCATAGAATCGCCGCCCGCCGACATAGCTCCGGCCAGGCGGAACATCAGCGGTAGCCAGCCCTCGCTGAGACCGGCAAT
>JBAXSU010000265.1:0-3263 GCA_037130535.1 Actinomycetota bacterium | reverse complement strand
AGTTCGGGGCGGGCGAGGTTCTTGGTGAGCAGGTGGTGGTTCAGCGCCTCCTCGTCGGAGCGCAGGAACTCGGTGGTCTGGGCACGGTGGGCCGCAGGGTCGAACCCGTCGGCCTGCGCTGCGTCGGCCAACAGGTCGCCGATGCAGTGTTGCACCAGGTCGGCGATACCGCTGCCCTCGTCGAACTGCTCCTTCACCCGCCACACCAGATCGTCGGGCAGCAGGTCTTCGCACGCTTTGCGCAGCACCCACTTCTCGATGCGCCGACCCGAGTCGTCGTACGGCAGCTTCAGGTCGGCCGGCACGCGCAGGGCGAGGTCGATGAAGTCGGTGTCGAGGAACGGCACCCGGCCCTCCACACCGTGCCGCATCGTCAGCCGGTCGGCGCGCTGCAGGTTGATGTTGTGCAGCGTGTTCATCGAGCGACACAGCTCGCGGTGCAGCAGGTCGAAGTCGTCGAATCCCTTGTGGAACCGGTAGCCGGCGAACAGTTCGTCGGCGCCCTCTCCTGTGAGGATCACCTTCACGTGCTGCGCGGCGAGCCGGGCACAGAAGTGAGTGGGGATCGCGCTGCGGACGACGTCGATGTCGAACGACTCGAGGTGGGCGACGATGTCGGGCAACGCCTGGCGCACGTCGTCGAGCGTGATGACGTACTCGTGATGGATCGAGCCGATGTGCGCCGCCACGCGACGCGCCGCGCGCAGGTCGCTCGAGTCGGCGGTACCGACGCTGAACGTGTGCAGTTCGTCGACGTGCTTGCTGGCGATGGCCGCCACCACGCTCGAGTCGAGCCCGCCCGACAGAAAGGCGCCCACGGGCACATCGCTCATCAGATGCGACACCACGGCCCGCTCCAGCGCTTCGCGCACCGCGGCGATGTGGTCGGCAACAGGTGCCTGCTCGGGCTCGGGGGCTGGGATGGAGGCGAACCGGTGGAAGCCGGTGCGGCTGTCGAACAGAAAGCCGGGCGGGAACGTCTTCACCTCGTCGGCCCAGGCGCACAGCCCGGTGAGCTCCGACGAGAACGCCATCACCGGCTGCCCGTCGGTGCCCGGACCGGTGCCGATGTACAGCGGCTTGATCCCCACTGGGTCGCGCGCCAGCACCAGCCGGTCGTCGCTCATCAACGCCACGGCGTACATACCGCGCAGGTGCTGCATCGCACCCTTGTCGTGGTCGTCGAACAGGTGCAGCACGGCCTCGCTGTCGCTGGCCGTGCGCCACTGGTGGCGGTCGGCGAGCACCCCGCGCAGGTGGGGGAAGTTGTAGATCTCGCCGTTGGCCACGATCGACCACGAACGATCCTCGTTGACGATGGGCTGCACACCGCCGACAGCGTCCATGATCGCCAACCGGCAGTGCGCCAACGTGCCGATGGGACGCTGCTGGAGACCCACGCCATCGGGCCCACGGTGGGCGATGGTCGCCCGCAACCGCTCGGCCAACGACCCGTCGGCCCGTCCCCACACTCCCGCAATCCCGCACATCGCCGACATCGACCTCCTGCCGGTCGATGCTGGCCAGGCGCGCTCGGCGTGTCAACGACCGCCCATCCACCGACAGAGAATTGGAGCATCTGCACGCGGGCGGCAGACTGGCGTATGCCCGTCGCCGACAGCACCCTCCGTCGTGGTCTCGTCCTGCTCACCCACCTCGGCGGCGCCGATGGTGGGCGCACCGTGTCGGAACTCGCCGCCCTCTCCGGATTCGAACGCAGTCAGGTGTCGCGCACGATGGGCACCCTCACCGACCTCGGTGCGGTGATGCGCGACCCGCGCACCCGCGCCTACCGACTGAGTTGGTCGATCTATGCGCTCGCTGCCACTGCGGGCGATCCCGATCTGCTCGCCGCAGCCCGACCGGTCATCGACCGGCTCGCCGCCGTCACCGGATCGCCGGCTCACCTCACCGTGCTCGAAGGCGCCGAGGTGATCACCGTGGCCAGCGGGTTCCCACCGTTCTTCACCGAGCGGCGCAACCCCATCGGCGAGCGCACGCCCGCCTGGTGCACGTCGTCGGGCCGCACCCTGTTGGCCGGCCTCGACGACGAGGCGCTGCGTAAGCGTCTCGCCGGTGTCGCACTGGTGGCCACCGGCCCGCTTGCGCCGGCCAGCATCGACGAGGTGATCGAACGCACCGCGGCCACCCGCGGCATCGGCCCAGTGGTGGTGGTCGACGAATACGCGCCCGGCTTCATGGGCGTTGCGGCACCGGTGCATCGCCCCGACGGCACTGTCGTCGCATCGCTCAACATCAGCGGCCCGGCCTGGCGACTGGCGGGCGCAGTCGACACCCTCCGCGTCGCTGTCGGCGGCGCGGCCGACGAACTCGACGCTGTGCTCGCCGCCTGACGATCCAGGGGGATCCCGACCTCAGGCAGCCAGTCGCGGACGCACCTCGGTCTCGAGGAAGCCGATCATCCAGTCGTGCTGCACCGGATCGAACCGGTGCATCAACTCGTCCTGCTCGTCGCGGGGCTGCGCGCCCGGCCGGTGGTACGGCGCCCAGTAGATGTCCTGCCAGCGACGGAACCCGGTGGTGGTGATCTCGGGATGGAACTGGAACGCCCACACCGACTCACCCTGCCGGAAGGCCTGGTTCGGGAATGCGTCGCTACCCGCCAGCAGTTCGGCACCGGCCGGGATGTCGAACTGGTGGAAGTGTGACTGGCACACCACGAGTCCGTCGGGGATGACCGATGCGCCAGTCGGCGTGCTGCGCAGCGGGTAGTAGCCGAACTCGCAGCGTCCGTCGTCGAACGGGCCCGATGGCGCACCGAAGGCATAGGCGATGACCTGCGCACCCTGGCAGAACCCCATCACCGGCACCTCGCGGCGAGCGCATTCGAGCACCCACGCCGCCTCCATCACCAGGTGCGGGTACTGGGGCGTCTCGGAGATGCTCTGCGGTCCGCCGTACAGCACGGTGGCCACCACGTCGCGGTCGACCTTGCCCAACCGGTCGCCCCGGTACGGATAGCGCCAATCGCACTCGTACCCGTTCGCCGCGAACCACGCCGATACCCGGTCGTCGCACGGCTCGTCGTCGTGCTTCACCAGAACCACTCGTGCCATGTCCATGACCTCCCCATCGGGAGTGTGGCACAGGCCCGGTTCGCCGTGGAGCGGCACGCCCGCGGGTGTCGCCGAGAGCGTGCACATACTGCACGAGGCGCCCGACGGGCCCAGGCCATCCGGCTCCCTCGCCGTGACCGGGCGTCCGGTACAGTCGCCGCACATGGGGATCGGGTCGTGACGATG
>JBAXSU010000264.1:0-3276 GCA_037130535.1 Actinomycetota bacterium | reverse complement strand
GGGCGAGGATGCGCTGGGGGTGGATGGGGTGCAGCGCCCCCGATTCCTTGCCCTTACCGCGAGGCGAACGGACGGCGTCGATGATCCAGGCTTCGTTGCTCATGGACGTCGACCGTAGTTCGGGGTGAGACGGAAGTAACACACGAAGCGCTTCCCATCGGCCGAGCCGAGCGCGACAGTGCGCCCGTGGGGTTTGGGGAAACACCGCTGCTCGATCATGGAGTGCGCAGCCGACCGATTCGTCGGCGATTCGCAGGTTCATCGATCTGCGATACTTCCGCAGTGGAACCGCGTGCGGACCGGTCCTCGCCCGCACAACGGGCAGTCGCACCCTCGGGACTTGTCACGTTCGTGTTCACCGACGGCGAGGGTTCCACCCGCCTGCTCCGTGAACTGGGCGACGCATACCTCGACCTTCTCGACCATCACCACAGGGTGTTGCGGGCTGCATGGCGCCGTCACGATGGGTACGAGTTCTTCACCGAAGGCGACGCATTCGGGGTCGCCTTTGCCTCGGCCGATCAGGCTCTGGCCGCCTGCTTGGACGCTCAATGGCACCTGCAGCACGAGCCATGGCCGAATGGTGTCCGGATGCCCGTGAGGATGGGTGTTCACACCGGTCTCGCCGCGCCGCGAGAAGGCGACTACATCGCTCTCGCCGTACACCAGACATCACGGGTGGTTGCAGCCGCCCACGGCGACCAGATCGTCGTCACCGATGAGGCCATGGCTGCAACCGCGCCCAGTCGCGTCGAGTCGACTCGCCTGTTGGGCGCGTTCCGGCTTCGTGATTTCCAGGAACCCGTTCGACTGCATCAACTCGTTTCGGACGGTCTGAGAGACTCCTTCCCGGCCACACGGGTGCCCCCGGCGCAGCTGCACAACCTCGCCCGGCCTCTGGCATCGTTCATCGGTCGGACCGACGACCTGAGTCGACTCGAGGGGTTGGTCGAGCCAGGTCGGGTGGTCAGCGTCGTCGGGCCGGGTGGAGTCGGCAAGACTCGACTGTGCACCGAGTTCGCCCTGGCCGTGGTCGATCGATGGTCCGACGGCGTATGGTTCGTCGACCTCGGGCCGCTCGATCAGGGCGATCTTGTCGTATCTGCCACGGCAGAGACGTTGGGTGTCGGTTCCACCGAACTAGACACCTTCGAGTCGATTCAGCGGCATTTGTCGTCGCGATCGACCCTGCTGGTATTCGACAATGCCGAGCACGTCCGCCATGACACCACGAAGGTTGTCGCCAGCCTGCTGAGCCGCGTGCCTTCGATCGCCGTCCTGGTGACGAGTCGCGAGCCGCTCGGTCTGCGTGGCGAGCGCGTCATGCGGCTCGAACCGCTTCGAGGCGAAGATGCCGCTCGTCTCTTCGTCGATCGAGCCAACGACCTCCATAGCGGCTCGGGCCTCAGGGGAGTTCACGATGCCGACCACCACCAACTCCTCAAGTTGTGCACCCGACTCGACTGTCTGCCGCTCGCGCTGGAGATGGCGGCCGCCCGTACCGAGGTGCTCACGATCGACGAGATCCTCACCGACCTCGGAGCCCGGTCGAGCCAGCTCTCGAGTTCCGATTCGTCGCTCCAGCGACGACAGCGTTCCCTTGACGACCTGGTCGACTGGAGCGTCCGACTGCTCGACGAACCGACGCGGGCCGTGCTCATCCACGCCAGTACGTTTGTGTCAGCCTTCACCTCTGCAGCGCTCCGAGCCCTGTGTGCCCCCGGATCGGCCGAGCAGCGCATCGACGACGCCCTCTACGACCTCACCCGGAAGTCGCTGGTCGTCAGCAGTTCTGCCGCCGGCGAACGATGGTACCGACTCCTCGAAACCGTTCGAGCAAACCTTCGATCGCGGCGGTCCGCCGACGAAGAACGCAGCGATGCTGCGACCCTGGCTCGCTGGCTGGTCGAGACCATTGGCCCTGAGGTGCCTCGCGACCACCGGTGGGCTGCGATCACCGCCGAGGAACTCGCCGATCTGCGGCACACCTCCCGCCTGCTCGTCGGCGGTGAGCCCGATCTCGCCGTGGGGCTCATGACTGTTGTCGGGAGCTACCACGATCTCAGCGGATCGATCAGCATCGGCATCGACGAACTGCAGCAGTTCGACTCCCTCCTCGAGCCGAACACCCCCGCCCGGGTGCGGCTGCTCGCCAGCCTGGCCTGGCTCTTGCTCAACGCCGACCGCATCGACGGCGCCACCGCAGCGCTCGCCGAGGGGCGACGACTGTGCAGAGAATGCGTCGTCGATGAACTCTTCCGCATCGAGTTGGATCTCGTGGATGCGGAGTTGTTGCTCCGTTCCGGCGACCCCTCGGGCGCGCTCTCCATGGTGAGCTCACTCGTCGGGCGGGACCTTCCGGTCCTGACACAACTGCAGTTGTGGACCATGTTGCTCATCGCACGATCGCAGCTCGGAGATCTCGTCGGATCCGCCCAGGCAGGAGAAGTCGCCGTCGAGCTGGCCGAACGGCAGGGTGCGAGCGCACTGTTGACGATCGCCCTCTCGAACCTCGCCGACATCCGCTTGACCCTCGACGACCTCGGTGGGGCGGCGCGCACCCAGTTGGCAGCGCTGCACGCCGACGAGCAACTCGGGGTGACGAGGACACTCCCGTTCGCGATGATGCTCGCTGCGCTGCTGGCAGGACAGGCCGACGAGTGGACGCACGCACTGTGGTTGCAGACACGGGCCGATCGCCTGATCGACGAGCAAGCCCGGACGCTCTACCCCGATGATCGAGTCCGAGCCGACGCGCTCATCGCCGACGCCGTGGCCGTCCTCGGCACCGAATCGGCGGCATCGATCATCGGTGAAGCAATCGCTGCGCCTCTCGATTCCGTAGTCGACCGGACGCGGTCGGTCCTCGCACGTGTTGCCGAAGAACATCGCCATTCCTCACCACAAGGAGCCACACCATGATCGAGTCCGACCCGTCACCGAGCGCCCAGAGCGACATCGAGTGGAGCGATGTCGACGGAGGCTTCGCCTTCGTCCGCAACCAGATCATCATCCCCGTCGACGATCTCCCAGCTCCGGCTGTCGGCGAAGACGAGGAAGAGGCGAGGAGACAAGACGTCAGCCGAACACTCGGCGAGCTCCTCGCCCGCGTTCGGGAGACTGCGGACACCGGCAACGACTCCACGAACGAGGAGACCGGCAGGGACGAGACCGCCAGGGACGAGACCGATGAAGACCTGATCGAACGGGCCGCAGCTGCGATCGTGAATGTCCCGAAGCCGACAGTAGATGAGAAGGTGAAGGCGTTGCTCGCCC
>JBAXSU010000263.1:0-3386 GCA_037130535.1 Actinomycetota bacterium | reverse complement strand
CCGGCGGCGACATCGAGCCCGTCGGCGATGTGCTGGCTGACCTCGTCGATGAGCCGCTCGAACGCTGCGACCACGAGATCGTCGAGCGAACCGAAGGTGTAGTGGATCGAGGCGAGCGGTGCCTCGGCCTCGGAGGCGACGGCCCGTGTGGTGACCCCCTCGGCGCCCGATCGCCGCAGCACGGCGATCGTCGCCTCGATCAGTTGCTCCCGCCGATCGGCGGCGCTCACGTATGCCACGGCATCGAGTGTACGGAACAGTTGGTCAGGTGACCAACTGTGTGTAGAGTTAGTCATATGACCAACACGTCACCATCCTCGAGTGTCTCCCTCGCCGAGCGCACGCGCGTCGCTGTCGCCACCACTGCGCTGAACACGTTCTCCCGCGTGGCCAGGCGGTTCGACGACCCGCTGGGCGCACTCGACGCACCCGGCGGGCCGGCCGATCGGTTGGCGCTGCATCGTTCCTTGCTCGCCGCCGGGCCGCTGGTGAAGAGCCGCCTCGGCCTGTACCTCACTGCCACGCACGCCGGCTGCCACGCCGTGTTCACCTCGCCTCAGGCCTCGTCCAGCGTGAGCCGCAACCGCTCCACCGTCGAACGACTGCTCGACCCCACCTTGCGCGCCGGCACCGGCGATCCGTTCGACAACTGGTTCATCGCCATGGACGCCCCCGACCACACCCGACTGCGGCGCCTGGTGCAGCGAGGATTCACCCCGAAGTCGATCGCTGCACACGAAGCCCTCGTGAGGCAGATCGCCGACGAACTGATCGACGCCTTCCCGACCCACGCCGACGTCGACCTGGTCGATTCGTTCGCCCGTCCGTTGCCCATGCGGGTGATCACCCGCCTCCTCGGCGTGCCCGACGCCGACCTCGCCACGTTCGACCGATGGGGCGAGCATCTCGTCATCGCGCTCGATCGGCCACGCTCGCTGCGCGAGGCGACCGACGTGCAGCACACCCTCGTCGAGATCGACCAGATGTTCCGCTCACTCGTCGCCGAGCGGCGTCGCCGGCCGGGCGACGACCTGATCTCGGTGCTCGCCGAACAGGCCGAGGGCGACGCGCTCACCGACGACGAACTGGTGGGCACGCTGTCGCTCCTCCTCATCGCCGGTTTCGAGACCACGGTGAACCTCCTCGGCACGGGCACCGCCACGCTGGTGGCCAACCGCGATCAACTCGAGCTCCTCGCCGCCGACCCCGGGGCGCATCTGGCCAACACCGTGGAGGAGGCCCTGCGCTACGAGAGCCCGGTGCAGTTCACCGTGCGCCGGGCGCTGGCGCCGATCGAGGTGGCACCGGGGCATGTCGTCCCGGCGGGCACCGACGTCGTCACGGTCGTCGCCGCCGCCAACCGCGACCCGCTCGTGTTCCCCGACCCCGATCGCTTCGACATCACCCGGCCCAACGCCCGTCGCCATCTCGCCTTCATCACCGGTCCACACGCCTGCATCGGCGGCGCCCTCGCCCGGCTGGAGGCCACGGTGGCGTGGGAAACGCTCCTGCGGCGCTTCCCCGACGTCACCCGTTGGCGGATCACTGGCGAGCCGACCTTCGGGCCGAGCCAGCTCATCCGCGGCTACCGCCACCTGCCGATGCGCTTCAACTGACCGACGGTCAGCAGCGCCCCACGGAGTGGCGACAACCAGCGATGCGCGACTCAGTCGTCAGAGCGGATGGCGCCCCGAACCGCAGCGACCGTGGCCGCATCGAGTTCGGTGACCCCATGGGCGTCGGCAGCGTGGGCTGCCGCCGCAGCGAGGACGTCGTCCTCGTTCGGCAGATGGATCTCGGCGTCGCAGCCGGGGAACAGGTCGGAACAGTGCAGATGCTTCATGGTGGTTCTCCTTGGTGGGTGACGGTCAACGTGGTTGCCGCCGTTGGTGGGCTGAACGTACGAGGGGTCGGTTGCTGCGACCTTGCGGTCACCTTGCACCCGGGCCGGGTCAGCGGTGGCTGCCGAGCACGACCATGGCCATCTGCACCCTTGAGGTGACGGCGAGCTTGCGGTAGATCGCGCGCATGTGGCTCTCGATGGTTCGGTGGCTCACGGTCAAGCGGTCGGCGATCTCGCGGTTCGAGTAGCCGTCGGCCACCAAACGGGCCACCGTGTGCTCCGAGCGGGTGAGGGTCGACAGTCGTGTCGCGCCCGACTGTTGCGTCGTCGTGGCGCGCAAGCGAGCGGCCGCGCGGGCGGGGGCGTGGGAGTGTGAGTGGAACGGCGCCAGTCGTCCGATGCGGACGAGGTGTCGCCCCGAGGGACTCCGCCGACACCGGGTGGCTGCAGCGTGGGCAGCCGCAGCGGGTGCGGCAGGCAGATGGAACTCGGCGTCGCAGCCCGGGAACAGGTCGGCACGGCGCTGATGCTTCACGGCAACACTCCTTCGGTAGGAACGGTCGGCGCGTGTGCCGACGCTGTCGGGGCGACCGTACGAAGAGCGAATTGCTCCCACCTTGGGGGCGTGTTGCTGCGACCTTGTGATTACCTTGCACCCCGCCTACGCGGGATGTGCCATGTCCATGACCTGCTGCTCGTCGAGATCCATCTGGTGCACCGAGTGAGCGTGGTGTTGCACTGTTGCGATCAATGCAGCGGTGTCCTCCTCACGGATCACCACGCCGCACGGGCACTCCACGATGAACTGTTGCTCTGCCATGTCCTTCTCCTTTTGGACCCATCGTGACCCTGGCACCTTGCTGATACCTTGCCATCGTGCTCCGTGTCTACCTCACCGGGCCCGTGTCGTTGAGCAGGGGCGAAACCACGCTCGGCGAATCGGCACTCGCCGGGCGACTCGGCCGGATGGTGCTGGTGCGGCTCGCACTCGAACCCCACCCGATCGACCGCGCCCGACTGGTCGACGACCTGTGGGCGGGCTACCCGCCTCGCGGCGTCGACTCGATGCTCAACGCCACGTTCAGCAGGCTCCGCTCGGCGCTCGCGACGCTGGATCTCGACGTCCGCAAGGTGCTGCAGTCGAGCGGAGGTGTGGTGGGGTTCCTGCCTCCAGTGGGCACCCGCATCGATGTGGCGGTCGCCACCCGCTCGATCGATGCCGCCGAGGGAGCGCTGCGACGGAACGATCTCGATGCAGCGTGGTCGGCGGCGACCGTCGCCCACTCGATCGCCCGTCGCCCCCTGCTGCCGGGGGTCGATCTCGTCTGGCTCGACACCGAGCGCGACCGCCTCCATCACGTGCTCGAGCGATCGCTCACGGTGTTGAGCGATGTGTGGCTCGAGCGGGGCGACGCCCAGCAGAGCGCCACGATGTCCAGGGAACTCATCCGCTGTGCGCCGTACTCGGAGTCGGCGCACCGTCGGCTGGTGACCGCCCTCGTGGCACTCGGCGACCGACCCCAGGCGGCACACGCCGTGAAGC
>JBAXSU010000262.1:0-3411 GCA_037130535.1 Actinomycetota bacterium | reverse complement strand
GCACCTCCCCTCGCTGCTCGTGGGCCTCGGCGCGCTCGGCATCCTCGCCCTGCTGGTTGCCTGCCTCGGGGTGTCGACCATCTCAGCCGGGTGGGGTCTGGCCCTGGCCTTCATCTTCCGCGACATGCGCGGTGCCGCCTTGATGCAACTCACCTTATTCAATGCGCTGTTCCTCACCGACGCCCAGTCGCCGCTGTCGCTGATGACCGGCTGGCTGCACACCGTGGCCCGCTACAACCCGTTCACCTACATCCTGCGCCTCGCCCGCCAAGGATTCCTGCAGGGCGTCAGTTGGCACGACACGTGGGGCGGGCTGCTGGCCATCGTGGTGCTCAGCGTGCTCACCCTCACCTTCGCCCACCGCAAGCAGCGCTCACTCGACGGCTGATCAGTCTCGGGGCGCGATCGACGGCGATACCCTCGCCGCCATCGACGCCACCGACGACACCGCTGAAGCGCCGCAGGCACCCCACCCCGCCGCCTGGCGCGAGGTCGCAAGCCTGTTCACCCGGCTCGGGTTCACGGCGTTCGGTGGGCCGGCCGCACACATCGCGATGATGCGCGATGAGGTGGTGACGCGACGGCAGTGGGTCGACGACCAGACCTTCATCGACCTGATGGGCGCCACCAACCTCGTGCCGGGTCCGAACTCCACCGAACTGGCGGTACACCTCGGCCTGCGGCGTGCCGGCTGGCGCGGGTTCGTGGCTGCGGCATGCGGGTTCATCCTGCCCGCGGTGGCCATCGTGCTGATGCTCGCCGTGCTGTACGACCGGTACGGCACCACCCCCACAGCGCTCGACCTGTCGTACGGCATCGTGCCAGTGATCGTCGCGGTGGTGGCCCACGCAGCTGTCGGCCTCGCCCGCACGGCAGTGAAGGACATCGTGCTCGGTGCCGTCGCTGTTGGTACCGCCGCTGCCTGGCTGGCCGGGGTGAACGAACTGGTGCTGCTGGCGGCCGCCGCCGTGGTGGGTGCGCTGTGGCGCAACCGGTCCGCGCTTCGCGCAGGGTTGCGGCCCCACGCCTGGATGATCGCCCCGTTCGGTCTGGCCGCGGCCACCACCACCGACCCCACGCTCGGGCGGCTGGCCTGGGTGTTCTTCAAGGTGGGCGCCGTGCTGTACGGCAGCGGCTACGTACTGGTGTCGTTCCTCGAGGGCGACCTCGTCGACCGGCTCGGCTGGCTCACCGAACGGCAACTGCTCGATGCCGTCGCGATCGGTCAGTTCACGCCCGGGCCGGTGTTCACCACCGCCACGTTCGTCGGCTATCAGGTGGCGGGCCTGCCCGGCGCGCTGGTGGCCACGGCCGCCATCTTCGCCCCGGCACTGGTGTTCGTCGCACTCCTGGCGCGCATCGTACCGATCATCCGCCGCTCGGCCTGGGCCGGCGGTGCGCTCGACGGGGTGAACGCGGCATCGCTCGGCATGATGGCCGCCGTCGTGGTGCGATTGGCCGGGTCGGCGCTGATCGATCCGCTCACCGTGATCGTGGCCGTGGCCGCCCTGGTGCTGCTGCTGACGGTGCGCCCCAACTCGGCCTGGCTGGTGGCCGGCGGCGCCGCCGTAGGCCTGCTCTACGGCGCCCTCACCTGACGACCTGGTAATGGCGCCGGCGCCGATCGCGATGGGTACAGTGGCAGCAATGTCGATCGTCACCGAACCGGCCGTCGCTGCCGGTGAACGCCCACCCGCCGACCGGTTCATGCGCGCCCTGCTGCGCGTCGACAGCGTCGAGCACGCCACCGCCGCCGATGCCCGCAAGGCAATGCAGACCTCGGTGCTGGTGTCGGCGGTGCGCTGCATCCTCACCTACATCGTGCTGCCGTTCGTGCTGCCGTTCCTCGGCCTCGCCGCCGGTGTGGGCCCGGCGATCGGCGCTGTCATCGGCATCATCGCCGCGGCGTGCATCGTGTCGAGCATGCGCCGCTTCTGGCGGGTCGATCACCGGGCGCGCTGGGGCTACACCGCGTTCGGCACTGTGATGCTGGTGTTCCTGGTGGCGATGTCCATTCGCGACATCATTCGGGTCTTCTGACCCGACCGCAGCCCGCCCCGACGCGGGTATACCGTCCCGGCATGGCCACGTACTCGCTGCCCGACCTCGCCTATGACCCCTCCGATCTCGAGCCGCACCTGTCGGCCCGGGTGATCGAACTGCACCACGACAAACACCACGCCGCGTACGTGGCGGGCGCCAATACCGCACTCGAGCAACTCGACCAAGCGCGCGCCGAGCAGCGCTGGGGCGACCTGGTCGGTCTCGAACGAGCCTTGGCGTTCCACGTGGGTGGGCACGTGCTGCACTCGATCTACTGGACCAACCTGCATCCCGACGGCGGCGGCGAACCGGGTGGCCCTCTACGCCGCGAGATCGACGAGACCTTCGACGGATTCGCGTCGTTCCGCGCCCTGTTCAGTCACACCGCCACCACGGTGCAGGGCAGCGGTTGGGCGGTGCTCGCCTGGGAGCCCATCGCGCAACGGCTCGTCGTGCAGCAACTGCTCACCCATCAGGACAACCATCTGCTGGGCGCCGTGCCGCTGCTCGCCGTCGATGTGTGGGAGCACGCCTATTACCTCCAGTACGCCAACCAGCGCGCCGACTACGTGCATGCCATCTGGAACGTCGTCAACTGGACCGATGTGGCCGCCCGCCTCGAGCGCGCCCGCCAGGCCACCTTGGTCTAGGCCCTGTTGGTCGAGACCGGGGCGCAGGTGGCGCAGCGGCCCACCAGGTCGAGCCGGTGGAAGGCCAACGTGAAGCCAGCCGCATCGGCCGCACGGTGCAGCGCGTCGTCGAGCAGTCGTTCGGTGCCATCGGGCAGGGTGAAGTCGCTCACCCGACCGCACTCGCTGCACACCAGATGGTGGTGATGGTGCTCGGTGAGGTCTTCGGCCAGTTCGTAGTGCGCGTGTTCGTCGCCGGTGGTGATGCGGCTGACCAGGCGGGCCTGCTCGAGCACCGCCAGGTTGCGGTACACCGAGCTCTGGGCCAGACCCGGGCGGCGACGCAGGATCATCGGGATGGTGAGCGGTTCGCCGGCCTCGGCCAGGGCATGCAGCAGTTCGCGCCGCCCCGTGGTGTAGCGCTGCCCGTCGTCGCGCAGGCGCTGGAGGGCCGTGTCGTCGATCTCCACCGGGCGCGATGCTACCGAGGCCATGCCGGCCATCGCCGGGCGCGCGACCGTCCATGTGCGAGCGGGGTCGAAAATGGTGCATGATTGGTCGTGCCAACTTGGGGGCACACCGAACCACCCACTCACGAGGGGACATTCATGAAGATTCGCGTCACCGTCAACGGCACGGCGCACGACAGCGATGTCGAACCGCGCACGTTGCTCGTCCACTACGTCCGCGAGGCACTCGGCCTCACCGGCACCAACATCGGCTGCGACACCTCGTCGTG
>JBAXSU010000261.1:0-3422 GCA_037130535.1 Actinomycetota bacterium | reverse complement strand
TGTTCGAGTTTCCGTCGTATGCAACGGAAAGTCGCACAAGTTCGACGAGCGGGCGCGCTGGGGCGCTCTCCTCAGGCGACGCGGACGAGTTCGCGCACACGGGCCAGCAGTACTTCGAGCGCCGGTTCGTTCAGGCCGCCCTGCGGGAAGATCACGTCGGCGTGGCGCTTGCTGGGCTCGATGAACTGTTCGTGGCTCGGCCGCACGGTCGCCAGATACTGGGCGACGATGCTGTCGACGGTGCGACCCCGCTCGGCCACATCGCGTTCGAGCCGGCGGATCAGTCGCAGGTCGGCGTCGGTGTCGACGTACACCTTCAGGTCGAACCGCTCGCGCAGTTGCTGCTCGTACAGCACGAGGATGCCCTCCACGACCACGATGCGCGCCGGATGCACCATGCGCACCTCGCCGCTGCGGGTGTGGTTGGCGTAGTCGTAGATGGGCACGGGCACCGAGGCGCCGGCGCTGAGCACAGCGAGATGGTCGTTCAACAACTGCCAGTCGAAGGCGTCCGGATGGTCGTAGTTCGCCAGCGCCCGCTCGTCGCTCGTCTGGTGATCGCGGGCGATGTAGTACGAGTCGAGCTTGATGAGCGCCAGGTGCTCGGTGCCAGCCAGTTCGGTCAGGCGCTCGCTGACGGTGGTCTTGCCCGAGCAGGTACCGCCCGCGACTCCGATGAGGAATGGGCGAGGTGGCATCGGAGATGGCACAGGCGACGACATCGGCGGCACGTTAGCGGGACAGCCAGCGCAGGGCCGCGGCGGGAGTGCTTGTACGACCGGGTGCCGACCGGCAAGGCTGGTAGCGTGACCGCCGACATGGATGCCCCTGAGTTGACCGAGCGCCAGCAGGCGATGATCGAGTTCGAGGCCGAGTGGTGGATGTACGACGACTCCCGCGATGTGGTCATCCGGGCGCGTTTTGCCTGCTCGCCCGAGGAGTACTATCAGGAGCTCAACCAGCTGCTCGACCATCCGGGTGCGCTGTCTCTCGACCCGCTCGTCGTGCGTCGCCTCCGTCGTCAGCGCGAGCGTCGTCGTCGGGCACGTCTCGACGGCCCGGGCAGCGGCCGAACCGGCGAGCAGGAGGCCTGAACCGATGAGCACTGAGCAGCCACCGCGGGGACGCGAAGCAGGCGGGTCGGGCAGCGCGCCGGTGGGTTCGGTAGCGGCCATCATCATTGCGGTCATCGCGGTGGTCGGCGGGTTCCTCATCCTGCGCAACATCCGCAGCGACGACACCGCCGCCAGCGTGCCCGAAACCACCGCAGCCCCGGTCACCACGCCGGTGCCGGTCATCGAATCCACCCTGCCGCCCGTGACCGTGCCCACCACGCCGCCGCAGGTGTTCGAAGGCGCCACCGTCGTCGTGGCCAACGCCTCGAACGTGAACGGCGCAGCAGGCCGCCTCAGCACGGCGCTCGAGGGCAAGGGATTCACGATGTCCGACGCAACGAACGCCACGTCGCGGATCGAGGCCTCCACCATCTACTACAACGCCGCCAACCCCAACGCGTTGGCCGTCGCCACCACGGTGTCGACGTTGATGGGCACCGTCACCGTTGCCGAGGCGCCCACGCCAGTCCCCATCGAGGGCGGCGTGCTGCCCGAGGGTGTCGATGTGCTGGTGCTGCTCGGCTCCGACAAGGCCGACAAGACCCTCGACCAGATGGGTGCCACCCCGGCAGCGACCCCCGACACCGCCACCACAGTCGATCCGGCGGCAGCGGTCGAGCCGGCGGCAGCGGTCGATACCTCCACCACGGCGCCGGCCTGACCCGACGTCGGGCCCGGGTCATCGCACCTGGGCGGCCAACGCACTGATCAGCGGGCCTGCCCCGTGTTCGATGCACCACAGCGTCTCGTGCATGGCGCGGTCGAGGCCGAACTCTTGTGCCAGCGCGACGTGGGGGATGCGATCGGCGACGGCCGGGTCGGCGTCGCCCACCACGGCGCCGATGGGCTTGCCCTGGTCGGTGGCGAGATGCTGCATCCGGCCCACCACCTTGCCCTCGAAGCTCTGCGTGTCGAGGTAGCCCTCGCCGGTGATCACCAGGTCGGCGGCGACGATGCGGTCGTGCAGGTCGAGTTCGTCGGCGACGAGGTCGAAGCCGGGTACCAGCCGACCGCCCAGGGCCGCGAGCCCACCGGCCAGGCCGCCGGCCGCGCCGGCACCTTCGATGGCCAACACGTCGACCCCGAACTGTTCGCGGTAGATCTGCGCGGTACGTTCGAGCCGGCCTTCCAGCAGCCGCACCTGCGCCGGTGAGGCACCCTTCTGCGGGCCGAACACGGGGGCCGCATCGACGAACAGCGTCTTCACGTCGCACGCCACCAGCAGGTCGACACCGCGCAGACGGCCGGGAGCGTGGATGGCCCGCACCGCACCGAGGCCGCCGTCGGTGGTGGCCGACCCACCGAGGCACACGATGATCTTCTTCGCCCCCAGGTCGAGCGCCTGGTCGATCAGCTCGCCGGTGCCTACCGTGGACGCAGCGACGGCGTCGTTCTGCTCGCGCCCACCCACCAACGTGAGACCCGAGGCGCGGGCCATCTCGATGATCGCCGTGCCGCGGTGGAAGCGCCACTCGGCCTCGACCGGGTCGCCCAGCGGGCCCGTCACCGTCGACGTGCGGTTGGCGCCGCCCAGCGCCTCGAGCGTGCCCTCGCCGCCGTCTGCAACGGCAACCTCCTCGCAGTCGTAGCCGAGGTCCCAGCAGGCGTGGCCGATGGCGCGGGCCACCTCGGCCGCCGACGCGGTGCCCCGGAACTTGTCGACGGCTGCCAGCACGCGCACGTCGAGAGCATACGGTGTGGCGCCATTCGCAGAGCGGGGACGGAGGGCTCGGCCGGGGTGGTCGAGGAAGCAGCGGATGCGGCTCGCGGCCGCCGGTCGGTGTCGGTCCTGGTGGGGTGGAAACCCGACCGGGTCGGTAGCCTTTCGCCTATGGCCGTCACCGTTCGCATCCCCACCACCATGCGCCCCCTCGCCGGTGGCTCGTCCACCGTGCAGGTTGATGGCGCCACGCTCGGCGAGGTGCTGAAGGCGCTCGATTCGGCCCACCCTGGGTTCGGCGATCGCCTGTTCGACGAGACCGGCGCACTGCGCAAGTTCGTCAACGTGTTCGTGGCCGACGACGACGTCCGCTACCTGCAGGGCCTCGACACCCCGGTGCCCGCAGGCGAAACCGTCAGCATCATCCCCGCCGTCGCCGGCGGCTGACGACGCACCCGCTACCGCTACCGCTGTCGCTCCACGGTTCCTACGGTCGCCCGCCCTCGACCGTTTGTGAGCAAACCCAGGTCCCAGTCGGAGTCCGCTCACACACGCGCCCTTCGGAGCGCCACGTGTGTGAGCGAATCCCGGTTGTACGGGGATCTGCTCACAAACGTTCCATGGCAGCCATGGCAGCCGGGCAGCCG
>JBAXSU010000260.1:0-3424 GCA_037130535.1 Actinomycetota bacterium | reverse complement strand
GTCGGCGATGCCGACATCCGCATCCTGTTCCGCCACGGCGACCTCAACGACGCGCGCGACACCGTCAGGCGCCTCGGCCTTCACGAACGACTGGCCGACAGCCTCGCCACCCTGCCGGCTTATCAGGCGATCGTCGAGGTGAGAGGGCGGTATGCGCTGCTCGACGTGAGGCTGTCGGGGCGGGTGACCGCGCTAGCGGACACCAACGAGCGACTACGAACGAGTCCTCGGACGCATCAGGTTTCCGGCGACTCAGCCTGAACACCTCAGCATCGCGGCGGCGGGCGACACCCACCCACTACCTGCCGTCCGCTTCTATCGTTGGCGACCCTGGCGCAGCTGGGTAATCCTGTCGGCCAGCCTGCTGAAGTCCTCGTGCCTATGGAAGGCGATACCAAGGCCGTCGTTCCATCGCCCTACCTGCTCGGCTGCCGCTCTCGCTACGCCTGGCACCTTGTAGCCATCGCCGACCCACGCTTTGAGCTCCTGCCCCATTGAGAGGGACCCGATAGATGGTCCAGGTGCTATGCGGCTTGGGTTTGGTTGATGGTGGTCCACTTGGCGGCGAACTCGCTGGGGGTGAGGTCGCCGTGGGCGGTGTGGGGCCGCTTCCAGTTGTAGTCGATGCGCCAGTCCTCGATGAGCACGCGTGCCTCGAGCAGGCTGTCGAACTGCCAGCCGTTGAGGAACTCGTCACGGAACTTGCCGTTGAACGACTCGATCCAGGCGTTCTGCCACGGCGAGCCGGGATCGATGAACACGCTCGAGGTGCCAGCGAAGCGGCACCAGTCCGCGATGGCGTGAGCGACGAACTCGGGCCCGTTGTCGAACCGGACGTAGACCGGCGCGACGCCCCGTCGGGTGACGAGACGGTCCAACGTGGCGACCACGTCGTCGGCGTCGATCGAGTGATCGACCTCGATCGCGAGGCACTCGCGGGTGAACTCGTCGATGACGTTGAGCATCTTGATCGTGCGTCCATTGGCGAGGGTGTCGAACTGGAAGTCCATTGCCCACAACACCTTCGGGCGGATCGGGCACATCGCCCCGACGTGGGCGCCCACACCGGTGAGGCGCTTCTTGCGCTTCTTGGTCGGGACTCGGAGTCCTTCGTCGCGCCACAAGCGCCGGACACGCTTGTCGTTGACCTGGCGGCCCTCACGACGGGCCTGTTTGGCGGCGCGACGCCACCCCCACCGCGGTCGCTGTTTGGAGAACTGGCGCAGGAACTCGCGCAGCTCGGCCTCCTCGTCGGTGACGGGAGGTGGGTCGAGGCGCTGCGTCGATCGGTTCAGCCTGACGACTTTGCAGGCTCGGCGTTCGGAGACCCCGAACCGTTCGCGCAGCATCACGACGGCGCTGCGCTTGCGGTTCGGGGTCAGAAGTTTCCCTCCGCGACCTCACGGAGCATGTCGATGTCGAGCGCCTGGTTCGCGACCAGCTTCTTCAACCTCGCGTTCTCCGCTTCGAGCTCCTTCAGCCGTTTCGCGTCCGAGGCCTTCATCCCGCCGTACTGGGCGAGCCAGCGATGCCACGTCGACTCGGCGATCTCGAGATGCCGACACACCTCATCGAGTTCCTTGCCGGCAGCCAACTGCTTGTGGCCCTCGGCGAGCTTGCGGATGATCTGATCCGGCGTGTGCCGCCGGCGCTTGCTGGATGTCATGGTGCTGCGCTGTTTCCTGCCCTCACGGGCAAAACAGTCGCACAACACCTGGACCACTACGAGGGTCTCAGCTCAAGCACGTCGGGCGCTTCGCGTCGAATCGCCGCCCGCCGTAGCCTGCGGAGCGTGGCTTCGACATCAGGCGCCAGCGGCCTGGTTCGCGGCTTATGCGAGGTTCTCCATCGCGTTGGCGCCGAGGAGCGAGTAGCCCGTTGGCAAGGCAACGACGACCGCCTCGCCAGCGGCGGCGCGTTCGGGGAGGGCGGTGCCGATCGCGAGGATCGGGACATCGGCGGCAAGGAACGGGGTAGGGGTTATCCTAAGCAGGGCCGAGAACAAGCTGTTCGAGCTCTAGCAGACGTTCTGCCGAAGCTCGGCAGAACGTTGCGCCACTGACTCCTAGCGCGGCAGCATCCAGCTGACTCGGCGACGCCTCGCCTGCGGCCAGTTTGAGTCTGAGCGCTTCGAGAAGGCCAGCTGCGGATTGCAACTGAACCAGGATCGTCGGGCTGTGCTCCGCTACACATTCATTGGTCCCGCCGACGAATGCCGTGATCGTATTGGAATCAGATGCTGCAGCTATAACAGGCTTCTGCGGCGCGGCGAGAAAGGTGACGATCGCTCTGCCACCGTCCGCAGGGATGGAAGAGAGCGCTTCAAGGGCTCCCTCGACGTTGTCATAGTCACCTGCCCAGCGGCCAGTTTCAACGTACGTGACCGAGAGGTGTTTCGAAACAACAGCGAGTCCCCTCCCAATCCCGATCTGAAAATCGATCTCCTGCGGCTGCGAACAGCAACCCAGAACTGAAAGTTCGGCGACGTTGGAGTCTTTCATGAGGATGCCGAAAGCGACCCCGGTTGAATATCCGATGCCATCGAACGACTCGAACAGGGATGTGACGTTGCTTCGCTCGAAGTCCCCGCACCAGCAGATCCATTCCACGGACGGCCAGCGCGACGCCAGCTGCCCCATGTTTCGGTTAACCTGTGCGGCAGCCGAGAGAACGACGTCGGGTGCGACGGTATTGACAACACCCACAACATCCTTCTGGCTCATTGCCTGAGCGTCATCCACCACTATGATCTCATGGCCTTGCTTTCCTGCGATGTCCCGGACGCCGACCACTAGAGACTGAAAGTAGTCGGCATCTTCCGCATCGCCGTCGAGCAGCAGAAGTATACTACCGGCGGGATGTGGTGGGTTGTTCGAACAAGCTACTCCGAGGACAGAAAGCCAAATTACCGCGGCGATCAAACGCGTAAACGTCACGCGTGGCAGAACATATCTGCTCCGATTATCACTCCATAACGGTTGTTTGAGTTTGTCGCCGTCCTCGTCACCGCGATCGGGACAGTGCGATCACCGCTGATCTGACCTCCATTCGGCGAGCAGGTGCCGATGTAGACACCGACGCCGACGGAGCAGTCCGGGTCGTTTGAGGTGGCCGTCGAGTAGTAATGACTCCCACCAATACTGGTAAAGCCGTAGTAGTGCGAGACAGTACAGCTTGATGCCGTGTGGGAGTCGCTTGCCGCTGACGCGGGTGATGACGGTAGGAGGAGCGTCAAGGGCAGTGCCGCCCCAACGCTTTTCAGCAGGAGTTTCGTTTTCATGCTACGAAGCATGCCTCTCGACACTGAACCTGTCAACTGAGAGGGACCCGATAGGTGGTCCAGGTGCTATGCGGCTTGGGGCGGGTTGGTGGTGGTCCACTTGGCGGCGAACTCGCTGGGGGTGAGGTCGCCGTGGGCGGTGTG